>JAABXR010000400.1 GCA_011776225.1 Phycisphaerae bacterium | reverse complement strand
TCTTTTAGCTCGACAATCAGTACCTAAAATAGATTTTGACCAGCTTTTTCAGTACCGATTAACTTAATAGAATCTGAAAAACTGGTAGTTGATATGAAAGGTAAAGGAATGACAGTTTCCAACAGCAATTCTGTTAAAAAAAAAGAAAAAACAAAGGTAATTATACGCCATTGGTATCAATAGAACCGCAAGTAAGTCCAGCTATACCAAATTCTGCAATTGGTCCTCCACCACAACTGCTTGTGGTATGCCGGTACCAAAAACACAACCAACGGGACTTGTGTAAAAGCTCAGCGACCCTCGTGATGATCATGCCAAGCCGATTAATTAACAAGAAATGCTTTCTAAAAAATAATAATCCGAAATTTTTCGTCACCGCAATTGATTTCCATGAGCAAAGATTTACTATTAATGGATATACAATTTAAGCATTAGTTTTAAACTCGTTCTTCGTTGGGGGGTTTACCTTCATGGAACTGGGATTACGCATTTTTACAAAGCATCCTGCTCAATTAATCAGGAATATAATAAAACCTTTATCAAAACAGGGGATAGAAGTAATAAACCACGATGCTCAAATCAATGGGCCCTGCATTGTATTTTTTGATGACGTAAATGGGGAAATTACCGCTTGCATTCGGCAGATGAGCAATGGCGGACTTAATCGAGTGCTTGCAATTTCTTCGCAGGGCTCAAAACTCGACCAGAAGGAGAAGTGGACAATATTATACGCAGGTGCTTCAGATGTTCTCACATGGAAAAAAAATGAGATACTTGTGGCTATGATCACCGAACGTGTCAAACGCTGGAGCATGGTCGATGAAATCGTGGATTCACCAACCGTTCGGGAAAATCTCATTGGAAGAAGCCCGGCATGGCTATTACTTCTTCGTCAGGTCGTCGAAATCTCACGATTCACCTCCGATTCGGTCCTGCTCGTGGGAGAAAGTGGAACCGGAAAAGAATTAGTCGCGCGGCTGGTACACAAACTGCAACAACAAAATAATAAGGGTAGATTGGTTTTGTTGGATTGCTCGACTATTGTGCCGGAACTCTCAGGCAGTGAGTTCTTTGGACATGAAAGGGGAGCATTCACCAGCGCGGTCTCGGCACGCGATGGAGCTTTCGCCCTTGCAGACAGTGGAACGCTTTTTCTTGACGAAGTCGGCGAATTGCCGATACGCCTGCAAACTGAACTGCTAAGAGTAATACAGGAGGGAACATATAAACGCCTTGGAAGCAACACTTGGAAAAAAACCAGATTCCGATTGGTTTGCGCAACAAACCGTAACCTTGAACGAGAAAAAAATCATGGTAACTTCCGTTCAGACTTATACTACCGGCTCGCAACATGGACCTTTCGATTGCCGCCGCAGAAAGAAAGAAAGGGGGACATCCTCCCTCTGGCACACTATTTTCTAAAAAACCTCTGTCAAGGAAAGGACTCCCCCCATCTAGATAAAGCTGTACAGGACTACTTGCTATCAAGACAATATCCTGGAAATGTACGGGATTTGCGACGGTTCATCGAGAGAGTGGCCGCTCGTCATGTCGGGCCCGGCCCTGTCACGATTGGAGCCATCCCGGAGGATGAGCGTAGGGCAAATCCTTTTATTGCCGAAACATGGCCTGATCATCAATTCGAGTCCACGATCCGATGCGCCTTATTACGAGGTAAAGGAATCAATGAAATGTGCGACGCAACAAGGGAAACAGCATATAACATTGTACTTAAGGAAGAGCAAAATGATACCGACCGGTCTTCGCGTCGACTCAAAATATCCAAGCGGGCTGTACAGATGTATCTGAAAAACAGACGAAGCGGAACAGGATTGACCGGTTCCGACACCCTATGTAGTGCAAAGTAAGTTCGGTTTGTACCTTTCTCACTATATGATTAGGCTTCCGGCATAGCCGCTGGTTTGGCAACACCTGGAAAACTCCTTTTACCTTGTTTGGCAAGGCGAACGTCATTTTCCCGAAGCATTTGGGGAGTACCGGCCGATTGCGTCAGGTAAGACCCGGCGATCACTCGCCTGGAGTAGTGTTTCCGGCAGCAAGCCGTTTACCTTTCTCGAACCTCTTGTCGACATTTCTAGTCCATCTTACCGGATCAAATGAGCGCTTGAACCGTCGAAGGAATAAACTATGAAGCCTCTGTCTGTGTGATGCCGCATACTGCTTGATTGTCTCCCATGTTGTGGGTTCGACACCATGCTGGCGCATATCGTCAAGCATCACTTTTACGGCCCCGACACCCATAGCGTGCAAAAATGCTACGATATGCCAGTATAAATCACTTCCGTACGTGAAACCGATTTTCTGCGCAAACCGCGAGTACAAACGCACCATCTTGATGCCACCTCGAACCGAGTATTCGGGATTCGTGCTAAGTCGCTTGTGGTTAAGGCGTAGAATTTTTGATGTCCCAGGATGGATCTGGAAATATCCACGCTCACGAAGATTCTTAGTAACCCTTCGAAAGTTTCCACCTGATTCATGGGCAATCCAACCAAGGAGCAAGTCTATCGGAATATCACCCCGGTAGCGATTTAGGAGGGGAATCACCGTACGCACCCACCGTGGCTTTGTTGTGGACGTAGGTGCAACCCGAGCAGGCGGCAAACCAAGTAAGGCTCGCATCCGTGACCACGTTCTCGGCCCAATTATGCCATCTGCTTTGAGACCCTGAGTTCGTTGCCAACTGGCGACCGCTTTAGCAAAGATCTTCTCATCAGGGCAATGGTCGGTGAAGCCTAACAAAGACTCGATCTGATCGTAGTGCGCATCCCATCCCAGCTTCCTGCCATAGGATTGGTTCGAACGCACAGCGCGGCCTAAATTAATAGTAGCTTTGGATGGTCTCTTTCCAAGCATTGCAGTTCGCATTCGTTTCCAGGTGTTCGGCCCAATGATTCCATCTGCTTTCATACCCTGTTTGCGTTGCCAGGCTGCGACCGCTTGAGCAAAGGTTTCCTCATCAGGGCAGTAGTCGGCGAATCCTAAGAATGGCTCAATGCGTTCGTTATGCGCATGCCATCTCAGCTTCTTTCCCCAAAACCGGTTTCTACGAACTGCTTTATCGAGATCGATTTCTTCCTCGATTTCCTCGTCATATAAATCTTCCTCAAGCTCTCCATACTCATCCATGGACTCTGGGAATGCGACCGATTCGGTGAGGGGTTCCTCGAATTCCTCGAACAGTCCGTCTTCCTCATCCACCTCGGAGAAGGCATCAAGCGGCTCATCTTCGTACTCATCATACATTTCAACTTCGAGCGGCTCTTCTTCAAATAAATCTATCATGATTTACCTCCATTCTTAATTCATTTACTTTTAGTGAACACTTCCGTCTAATAAATCCATGTTTAGACTACCTGCAAGTAAGCAGAACATCGAACGCTGCGTGGCGAAAGTGACCTATAAGATTGATGAACAGTCTGGCCTTCGCACACCTCTGCCGGTCCATCTCGCGCGTCGGCCTCGCACGTCGTAATGAACGAACGTGTTGTAGATCCCCAGGCCGCCTTCAACCATCCGCCCCTGTTGAATAAGACGCTCGATCATACAATAGACCTGTGGAGGGCTGAAGCCCGAAGCTCTGATGTCGGCGGCGCTTGCCGTGAGGTGTTGGCTATTGGAGACACCTTTAACGCTTCTATTGTGCGCGGGAGTGCGGTAGCCGGAATTGATATGGATGGGCACATTTAGCACATCTCTCAAAACCTGCAGATTTTGGGCGAGCCGCCGGACATTTGGCAGATACCTCGATGGAACAGGCGTCCCTCTTGAAGCAAATTCTCTTAATCTGAAATTCGCAGTGAGATGATCGTCCTGCGTCTCCAACTCCATCTCTAATTCCGGGATGAGCAATGCCGGTTCTTCATCCAGTTCTGAAAATAAGTCTTGAAGGTCCGCTTCGAATTCCGGCAACAATTCAATTGTTTGTCGAGAGTTTTGATAATCCATAATGTCGCACCTTTCTGTTTTTAGTAGTGTGTTGTCGTATACATCGTGCAAGGGCATCCACAGCAAAGTGGATCTCGCATCGACTCTGGCGAGCGTTTATCACAAATGCCAGTTCCATTTCATGAGGACTATTGTCGCGTAGCAGGACTGTCCGGACACCTGTCCGGTAAAGCTGTCGGTACAGCAACGCAGGATTAATCCCGCAGTTCGGTGTTAGGATTTGAACCGGGAACAGGCCGCCCCTGGCAGACAGTCCTATCTCTGTCAAACGATGGCGGAACCAGCGAATCAATCCACACAACCGTTGCCGCAGCATTTCCCCATAACAGGCGTTGAGTTCCAGGGCGTGTTCAGCCGCCAGGACGTCCGCTGCCGATGGCTGGCTGGAGTGCATACGTGTCTGGCTGTTAACATTGAAACGACTTACCATCTTCGCGCTGGAAGTCAGCACGGCCAGAGGCGCTCCGAAGGCCTTGGCAAGTGAGCTGATGACAACAATGTCGGAACCAGTCAGACCGAACCGGCGCAGCAGGCCGCCGCCACCTTTACCGTAAGGTCCCGGTCTACATTTGACATTGTCGCCAAAAATTCCGAGTGCTTGTGTATCATCCATTATTAGTATTCCCCCAAATCGCCGTGCCTGCTCTAAGTACCGGTCTATCGGGGCCGCTTGTCCACAACGAGGGCACCAGCCATCAGTAACAACAACGATTGGTTGACGTATCCTCAAGGTATTTCTGCTCATCTTCATCTTCTCTCCCAGTGCTTCGGCATCATGATGGCGGAAAACATTCACCGGGATACCTCGCGACGCCGCCAAAACTGCTCCCCAGCGTAGTATCGGATAAACACCGGAATCTACATATACAGCCACCCGTTTGTTGCTGAGAAAGCCAAACAAGTCAAACACCAAATGCAGGGTTGAACGGGCCAATGCCGCAGACTTCATTCCCGTAAGCGCAGCTAACATACCTGCCACTCTAACATGTTCGTCAGGGCTCCCAAGAATAGCTGGCAATCCGGTTGTCAAACGAGCCCACCGCCGCAAAGAACTCTTAGGATGGGTCATACCAAGGTACAGGGCACGGGTAAAGTCGAGCATTCGTCCAATGTCCTCAGGCGGTCCTTGTTCCCGATACTCGCCGTCTTTGCAGCATTTGTCGTTTTCTCAGCAGGATGGCGGGCATGGTGGTATCCACACGATCGGGGTTGGATAGGTCCACGCCTGTTGCCGCCCTGTAAGCATGAATGTAGCCTTGGATTTCCTGTTGCCAATACAGTACCCACCCCCGTGCTTGTTGGGGATTGTTGATTGCCAACCACGTATCATACCGGATAGACAGCAGCAGACGCTCTCCGAACGTGGCAAGGTTATTGAAGTGGATACTGCTAACGTCGGTCCATCCCTGCAGGCGCTTCATGGCATCCTGCGGCCCCATCCATCCTTCGGGGTAGGCAACCATCGCACGGCTTCTGAGGAATTCCAGCACCTCTGGAAGGCTCAACAGATACTGTTGGATTAGCATCTCAACCCGCGAAGTCCAGGGCAAATCGCCATACTGATTATGCGCTCCCTCAGACAACAGCAAATGTACCTCTTTTAGTGCATTCAGCACCGGGAACGGATCAGGATTAACTGTAGTATCTGCATCTTCCTGGATGAACCTGTGACAGAGATTCAGCAGGTAGTGAAAAGCCTCGATAAACTTGGAGCGGCTGTCCACTGATTGCAGCTTTGGTACCGCCTTACCGAGCAAGGTTAGTCCATAGTGATGGTCATACTCATATGCCCGCCGTGGAACGCTTAGGCTGTTTTGCTCGTCCTGGATATATCCCCAGAGCAAATTATTTATCGGGCGTAACGGCGTTATCTCCATTTCGCCCAAGGGATCGTTGGGCTTGTCAGGGTTCCGCCTGTTCTGGAATCGCAAACTGATGGCTTTCAACGATTGTGTAAGTCCGCCTTCCTCCATCCAATAGTTCCATATCAGTTCCAGCATACATGGACAATCAGCCCGGCGCTGTAAACGCCTGCACGAAGCCTCTGTGTCCCAATTAGGATAAAGATTCTCGATGATCGTTCTGATGTAATTGCGGTTCTCGGTTCCAAGATAGTTGACCAGTCTTTGCATTGTATCTGCCCAGCTTGTACCTAATCCGTCATCTGGTTCATAGTCAAGCCGCCAAACATCACTGGGAATCTCTTCGCCATCATTTGTATGCTTGCCATAAGCATCCCGTTCCCCATGCATTACAATGCCACATTCCAGCAAGAGAAATATCTGCGTGGCAACCTTGAGCAGCTCATAGGCGTTGACACCATGGACAACATGACTTAGGTCTCTAAGGTCTCTGTCGAATCTTGCCCTAAAAGGCTTGCAGGGTTCTCTTTCTTGAATCATTTCAGATTGTGGATCCTTGCATGCAGCTTCATATTTAGCGGTCGATGTAAAATATTCACCCTTCTGTCCTTGCTCGCAAAATACTTTTTCTAAGAAGTTCTTGTATTTTTCGAATCCGATGGCATCGGTCCGGTTATGGATTGCAATCCACAGTGGGAGTGCTTCCGTTTGTTCCGGCCCGAGAGCTTTACGAAGTGTAACGTCAGCTTCAATCCTTGAACCACCTCCACCTGATTGCAGGGGTAGTGGGGGGGCAGCTGCGGTAACCGGTTTCTCTAACGGTTCACCGGCAGTTCCCTGGATTTCGGGCTTTTGAGATTTATTTTTTTCATCAGTCATGATTATTATTCTCCTAATCACACATGTTTTGTTTTAGTTTAATCAAGAGCAAAACTTCCGGGCCGCTGTCATGCGGACCGGGATAATAGTCTCCTCGAGGTTTCCGGACCCAAAACACCGTTTAGCGCCCAGCTTTCGAGGAAACGGGCCAACAATTGGCTTTCGTGTTCGGGGGCAATCGAATGGTCGGCACGGCCCTGGCCAATCACCGCAAATGCCAGCGTGGGCGAAGGCAGGTGCACATTCTGGGGCCTTTGCAGCCAGGCTCGAAGCAATGCCCGAAGCCTCATTGGCTGGCGCTGACCTACAGGCATCACCTCCCGAAGCGACCTGCCACGCAAAGACTTGGGCCTGTGGTTGATTAGTAATTTTACAAAAGCCGGCAATGTTGCCTCCAGTAACTGAATAAAACGCTGTTTCACCGGCGTCAATCCTGAAGTCGGGTAGAGCGAATTCCATAATCTGGCCAGGCCACCCCATTGTGAGTCTGGGTACAGGGCCTGGCCCATCGCGCAACTGAGTTTAACTCGTATCCACGGAAAGGGGTGAGGATCATCAAGATTAATACGGAACACAAAGGCCCTGGGCAAACTTACCACCCCGATCAAACCGAGAGTCGCTGCTACACCCATCTTAGACAGAGCCCAGTAGTCAGCGCAAATCTCGGAGATCCACCGGTCTAAAATCTCCCATATCGGCTTCTGAGGACCGGCCTTCTGCATACGTCCTCTCAGAACTTCGCGCAGTGACCTTACTAAGTCCAGCAGGGCCGAACCTTGATGACCCACCTCGTGTGCCAACGATGAACCTATACCGCAGCCACCGATCATTCTCTCTCGGGGCACGCGCACTATGCCCACGGGATTCTTGGGGCCACCCGGCAGACGGGTTCGAGCACGCCTTATCGCCGCACCGTGGCCGCGGTCCAGATATGTAACCAACGGCGGTGATTCGAAGTAGCGCCCGGAAAGCGACAACGCTTCCGCCGCTACCGTGTCTAATCCCGCCAGCCAAACTCCCGTTTCGTGCTCGGCTCGCTGGGTCAGCACGTCTGCAAAAATATCCAGTTGATCCAGAGTCGCATTGAATTGTAATCGCAATAAGGTGAGATGACGTTGCTGGTTCTGTGGAGATACACGCCGTCCATTGGGTCCGGCCAGCCATCGCATAAATGACCTCAAACGTTGCCTTAACTTTTGTCGCTCCCGAGCTAAGTGGCTTTCTATGGCCGTCCAGGCTGGCTTTGGTACTGCTGCGCCCGTTACCGTCGGCATTGTTAGAGAAAAAGGGCGAACCTTATCCAGCCGTGCTAATAGCCCACGTACTTCCTGACGGAGATAGCGAGATGCAGCCAAAGGGTGGTTCATATCATTAAACTCCCATCAGCACAATCCTGTTGCCACGTCTAATCCAACGTCCTACTCGACGAATCCCAGAGCCCCTGCCAAATGCGGCAATCCTGCGTCGGAGAAGACCCGGCGCGTGCCTGCGAGCCGCCTTGACCATCGCTTTTCGAACTATCTTCGCCGGGGAAGCTGCTGTCCTCGAAGCCACTGCCGCATTTGCCGCTGCGTCCGCAGCCAGACGAACAACGCGTTTGGCCGCCTCAAGCTCCTGGTCTTCAGGACTAAGCCCCTCCAACTCCAGCCCGAACATGCGACCAGCCATAGGCGCCAACCTTCCACCAACCATAGCACCTGCCGGTCCGCCAAAAAAACCTCCAACCGCACGTCCGGCCCACGGCAAGGCCTTTTTAGCTACCTTTTTTAATACTCCACCTAATCGACGGCCTACTCCCTTTTTGAAGAACCGCCGAACCTTTCGCCCTGCCTTTCTAAACAGCTTACCAAGGAACTGATCCAGCTCAGCATCGTCAGACACAGACAATAGGTCCGAGGCCATTTCCAATTCTTCTGCGTCGCTGAAGATCCGGCCCTGACCCATTGTCGACTCATACTCATCTTCCAATTCGAATTCTCCGAACGTGTCTTCCACGTCTTCAAACTCGAACTCATCTTCAAATTCGCTTTCTTCTTCGAATTCGGGTTCCTCCTCAAGCTCTAACTTGGTTTCATCAATATCATGCATCGTAGTCTCCTTTCATTTAGGTTATCCATTAAAATGGGACCGCCACACAATGCAGCGCCCCACTGTCTTGATAAATCATTCTAAAAAAATAAAAGCAAATAGTGTGCCATGATGAATCAGCCAAAAAATGGATTATGCAGTCACAAAAACGAAACCGGCTTCGTTAACGACAAGATCAGAGAAAATTTAGCGAAACTAACCGCGCTCATATCTTCTGTTAATCGGATTATAAAAATCTAACAACAGTGTCCGAATCCATTTGACGAGACACCCCTGATGAAAGAAAATTATAAAAATATAAACTGGCAATTAACTCATAGGGAAATGTCAGGTTACAATAAGAATATGAATGATCCGTCCGGTCCCCGACAATTTGCCACCACCCACTGGAGCCTTGTTGGTGAGGCCAGAGGCGACGAGGCCGGTCAGACTCGCGCACGAGAGGCCCTCGAGGAACTCTGCCGCACTTATTGGTATCCCCTATATGCCTTCGTGAGAAGCCGCGGGTATTCAGCGGTCGACGCTCAGGACCTTACTCAGGCCTTTTTTACACAAATCATCGAGAAAGGTGGGTTTGCCTCCGCCGATCGCCGGCGGGGCCGGTTCCGCTCTTATCTACTGGGCGCGATGAAGCATTTCCTGGCAAATGAATGGCATCGGGCCCAAACGCAGAAGCGCGGCGGCCAGGTGCAATTCATCGAATGGGATGCCCTTGATCCGGAGGCCCGATACGCTGAAGTATCGAAGCAGTCGGATAATCCGGAACTCAGCTTCCTCGCCGGCACACTGCGAGGACTCCTGGACAAACCCGCTGATGTTAGCAAGGGGATTCGTACTGGATCGATCTTCATGATGCCTCTTTATTTTTGGACTCTTGCTTTTGTAGGATTCTTTCAAGGCCAAATCATTCAGCAATGGAAAGACTCTCTCGGCTGGCTCCTCATGATTACTATTATGATGGCATTAGGTGCAATAGCCCTGTTTCAATTCCTGGGACTGGCACTCCGCAGTACCATTGGTCACGCCATCTTTAGATTGGCCGTGATCAACACCAAAGGAAAAGCCGCCAAAAGAGTAACGCTGCTGTGGCGCTGGGCGATTGTTTGGCTTCCACTGTTTATTCCGATGTCTTTCGCGGCTCTGTTAATCAAATGGGGCGAACCTAACGCGGCTTTCATCCTGTCTGTTTTATTGCTTGTCCTTTGGATCAGCGCAGCGGTCTATGCCGTTATTGTTCCCAACCACGGCCTACATGACCGATTGGCGCGCACATGGGTAGTCCGGCGGTGATGGATTCGTCATTCATTAGTATCCCGCTTAAATCTCCTGAAAACCTCGCGTGTTGATCTGCGTTGCAAAAGGAGCAAAACAACTGCCGGATACACCATGGTCAATATCACCAGAAAAGTATAGAACCCGGTTATTACTTTAAGGATAAACACCTGGTCGGGTGCAAGTCCTTCTGTGCCTGATTTTACACTAAACAATACAACCATCACATCTTTAAGTCCCACAACCAACTGCCCGATTACGACAACTACAGCAAGTATTCTCGCCCAGTTTTTCCACAAAAGTATACCAACACCGGAAACTATCAGCAGCAGTGCAAGCACCGCCGCAAATAAATGCTGTAAAAATATCAACAACATCTTTTCAGGCAATGCAATGTTAAAAACCAGCAGATCCGGATTATTTATAAAAATAACCGCCAAAAGAATCTTCATTACGTTCCACAGAAAACCCAGTCCACCAAAAACAATGTTCAGCACCCCGATCGCCTTAAGCCCTTTCGGCAGAGAGCTTATCTGTATTTCCTCTGTTTCGGTTTCGTAGACCATCACCGGTTTAACAGGAATGGCTTCTGGCAGATTTAATTTCTCACTTGGATCCGCCGTCTCTCCTCCGTGCTCCAAAGCTTCGGATACAAATTTTGACTCAACATCACCAACACGCAAAACCTTAAATCGCCCGTTCTCGAATTTCAGATCCGTGATCTTCAAAAAATACATCACGATACACGTTCCCCCAAAAAAACACACGACCAGGCATAACGGAACGGCTATCACCAGAGGTATGTCGCTATCATTTGCATCGTCGAAAGCAAGCGTGTTTATCTTTGGATTCGAGGGTAGGTACCTCACGGGCACAGTTCCGTTCTCTTCCAAAGTTTCCCAGTAAGCCTTGTTAACCATTACGTTTTTGGAAAATGTTTCTCCCCCTTCAGTTGTAAAACTGTATTCCAGCCGGGGAGTGACATTATAAATATAATGTCTCGTGACCGCAGCCTCGATGATTCGCCCCTCGGTTTTCAGCAGTTGTTTATTATGGCTGGCGACAATTGAAACGACCAGCAAAGTAATTGAAATCCCCGCGAATATGATGCCGAGAACAAGTAAAAGGATTCTGTTCTTATTTTGCCTGTGAATTTTCTTTTGGATTTGTTCCCGGGCATTAAAGGTGGTTTTACCCGATGCATCGCTGGACCGTTGACGAATCTGCTCCATTAAGACGGAGAAGTTCTCAATATTGTCACCTATCTCAAAAAGCTTCTTACCGTTAGGATCGAAGATGACCAGAATTTCCGAGGCGGTTTCTGATTTTCCTTTCATTGACGATACCCAGTTATGAAAGACGCCCGGTTCCTTGAGTTCCAACCTGGAAATCATGCCCCATGAAAAAGTCTTTTGCCTGATAAGCCATTCCAGCGTCAATCCGCTGTCCGTGATAACTATCCTGACCGGAATTCTCAGCAGGTAAAATGCAAATGACAATCCGAATATCGGAAGAACACATAGCCCGCCCAAAATACCGGGCATCAACGGTTTACTGCCTGATGATAAAAGGCCCAGGAAAAAAGTGACTATGACCATGATTATTGTAATTATCGATGCGACTAAACTTATAATCACCGGAAGAACGATTTTCTGACGATTTTTGAATTCAATCATTAAAAAGGCCCTCCTTGGTTTAATTCCATTCTAATCCTATTCGCAATTCCAATAATCAATCGTCACATCCTACCTGCCGAGGACCGTGAACATCACGTGCCACCCAACGCCGCTGCTAAGGGCTGTCGGGTCCTTTTCGGTGATGTCGGCTGGACCCATCTCGCCGGCGCAGTAAGCTCCGAAAAGAGGGATATCGGTTCCTGTCACAGACTGGATGGCCTTGAGTTCATCCTCGATATTGTCGAGTTTGCCTTTGCGACCGGCGCAATTGAATGCCAGCACCGAAAATGGTTTCGCCTTCATATTCTTCAACGCCTCATCAGCGCTCTGGGCCGCTGAGGAAATAACCTTTGCATTCTCTTTTGCCTGCCTTCCCGACAGCGAGACCTCAAAATCTCCCGATAATAGCAATGCAATAGCGCTGTCGGTATACATTCGGCCCTGGAAATAAACGAATGTCTGGCCTGCATTCTTGTTTGCAGAACCCCCGGTAATGGGAAAGTCTTTGCCCATTACCTTCTGTACACCCTCAAGAAGGAACTGATTTTTCGGAGAGTGGGCGTCGGACATAACCACCATGAGACGATCATTTGGTCCCCTTGAGAGCTTGGCCGCAAGGTCGGCGCCGCCGCTCCGAAGACGGCTGGAAAGTTCATCCCTGTGCTCTTCCATGGTCAGGCCCGCAATCCCAAGGTCCCGCCTAAGCGCCGCCGCGGTTGCGATTCCATCACCCCCGATACCCATGATGCCAACGGAATCCCCATCCAGACATCCCTGCTGGTTGAATGAGCCGTAGGTTGCAAAGCCGAACACAATATCGGCCTCAAAGACCGTGCAGATCCCTTTGAGCACTTCCTTCTTTTGTGCCTGATCTTCAAAACACTCGGTCAGGACAACCGTATGGGGCATAACCTGTCCCATCTGTCCTTGAAGTGCTTTTGCGGCCGCTTTACCCGCCTCGAAAGGATCCGTACTCTGCGAAGATCCAACACGAACAACTATCGAGCCCCCCTTCCGGGCATTCGATGAAACATAAGTCTCATTGACCGCGCACCCGCAAAAGAGTACCGCACAAATTAAAACAGACAACGCGGCAACGATTCTGGTCCGATTACCTGTTCCACACATAAGAACCTCCTTGAGACACAACAGTTGGTTATTTCTATTTTCCTAATGTTTTGAAGAGCATAGTCCCCATTCAACCTTACTGTCGTAAGGCCCATCGCCCGACAATTCCCACCAGTCCCCTGCGCACCACGCATACTTATTCCGCCGCTCTGGCCAAAGGCCCGCGGCTTTACCCCAATCCCGAACACCCGTTCCGTCAGGGTCGTGGACAAGAACGGAGAATTGAATCTCCCTGCCAACGTCGGGCTTGATTCCCGGCATCACCGCAAAAGGAATTGCACATTCATAATGCGTAGTCCCCCCCTTCCTTTTAACGACCACTTGAGCCTCTTTGAGCCCCAGCGTTTCAAGAGGCCTTCTCTCCTGGGTAACCGATAACTTTACGTCGGGCTTAATCAGAAAAAAGCACTTGTCTTTGGCAAAGAGACCTTCGAAATTAACAACGAGGAACTCATATCTTTGGGCCCCTGCCGTCGGCAGGGATGCTGTCACTGCGTTCCGCGGAGCAAGAGCAAACTGTACCGCATCAATCAGGCCGGACTTCTTCTTATAACCGCGCAGTTTGTCCTCCTCAACCTGCACGTAAAGACAGAAGTATTGCTTGTTCCAATAGGTGCTTATGACGGTTTTCTTGCCGTCGGTGGTGAACGTAACGGGGATCGAATCAGACCAGTCTTTAAACTTGCCGTCGATTTTCGGCTTAAAATATGGTGCGCTGGCGCAAACAAGGTCCTGTCGGTGGACCGTCTCCTGAACGCCTTCGACGATTGCTATCTCGACGGGATACCGGTTCGACTCGACATCGGAGGCTTTCTCGATGTTGAAAGGAAGCCGTTGTACCTGATTGGGTTCCATAGTCAACGTACGATGCCGGGGCGTCCATTGCCAGCCGTCAGGGAACTTCGGCTGGATAGTTACCGTGCATGGCTTATCGTCGGGATTTCGGACCAGGATATGGGTCAGCGGGCCCGTGGAAGGCGGGACGATAAAGTTCTCTGCACGCACCACCACTCCGGCTGCAAATGCAGTATTGTCAACGCCGCCCAAAAGCAGCCCGGCTGTAATACAGCTCAAAATAACAAGTTGAATGCCACGATAAATCACTTCACAACAATCCCGAAACAATCAAAAACGCACTACATGATACCCATGAAGGCATGACGATGCAACAACTACATTCCTTGTGATATGAACTTGCAGAAAAGATTGTTTTGATACGCTTTCTTGAGATATCACTGCAAATATGAATATAATTCGGCACGGGTGCGTATATTATTTTAGAATGATATCACGGTAACTATAGTTTGTCTTTAATGGCTGTTTCAAAAATCGTTGGGATTTGTTTCAGGAAAAATGATCAGATCATAAAAACATGAATAACAATAGTAAAATCATGTATGGATTAACATTTTACAAAAAAATACTTGTACTTGACAGTTGTAAACTATTCGGTAATGTAATATTACGGTTGTTGGATATTATAAACAGTAAATGTTTGGGAGAAATATCTGTATTACAGACCATTTATTAATCCTTTTCTATGGCAGGGCTGATTATGGAAATCAAAGACATTTTAGAATCTATGAAAGTGCCCCATAAAGAGAACTACGCACCAAAGATAACACGATGGATCCTGGCAGTGATTNNAGGCGCTTCGGCAAATACAACAGGACCACTGAGCCGGGAATACATCTGATGCTCCCTTTTTGGATCGAGACCGCGGTCGACGTCCCGGTGAAAAAGGTTCAAAAGGAGGAATTCGGTTTTAGAACCCTAAAGGCGGGGGTCGATTCACGTTATCTTGGTGTTGAGGAAATTGATGCGCGAAGGTTTGGCTCCGACGACTTATACGCATTGATAAGAGAAAGCGGTGAAAGACCCTCGAGAAGAGGAACACAACAGTTGGCCGAACAAGCAAAAGAGATCCTCAAAGGAGAATACATAATGCTCACGGGGGACCTGAACATAACTGATGTGGAATGGATTGTTCAATACAAAATAAAGGATGCCAGGAGCTATCTCTTTAATATCAGGGCCCCGGCACAGGCTATACGAGACGCCAGCCAGGCCGTTATGAGACAGCTTATAGGAAACGGCAGCGTTGACGAGGTGATAACCATCGGAAGAATAGAGTATGAGATTGCTGCTAAAGAAGCATTACAGAAGTTACTTGATGAGTACGAAACCGGGATTCATGTCGTAACAGTCAAGCTTCAGTCATCCAATCCACCTCAAAGGGTAAGGCCGGCTTTTAATGAAGTCAATAAAGCGCTCCAGCAAAAAGAGCAAAGAGTCAATGAGGCGATGAAGGCCTATAACGAAACCATACCTAAAACAAAAGGTGAGGCCAAGAAATTGATTGAGACCGCCAGAGGATACGCCGCCGAAAGGGTTAACAGGGCACAGGGTGATATTGACAAGTTCGAGAAAATCCTTGAAGAGTACAAGAAAGCCCCCGATATAACAAAACAGAGAATGTACCTGGAGACCATGACAAAGCTGCTGCCGCAGATATCGGAGAAATGGATTATTGAACAGAGTGGGGCTGAGGGCGGTATTTTAATGAAACTCGATCTCCAAAATCAACAGCAGCCTTTTAGAAAAGAAATACTCAAATAAAAACGGGACATATTGATAAAATTGAAAGGTAAAAAAATGGCTCGGATTTTAATAATTCTTGTTCTTGCGATCTTTTTTCTTATCTGCCTGTATTCTTCAATGTATGTAATTGACCAGACCGAACAGGCCGTAATAACCCAATTCGGAAAACCTATCAGAGTAATTATTAATCCCATCGAAGGCCGCGAAAAGGACCAAACCTTGACGGAGCTTAAGAATAAATACTCAGAAGAGGGATTTGCAATTTCTGAGGGGGCCGGACTACGCTTTAAAATTCCTTTTATCCAAAGGGTCAGGGTCTTTGAGAGGAGACTGCTGAGATGGAATGGTTATCCGGAGCAAATTCCAACAAAAGACAAAAAATATATCTGGGTCGATTGTACGGCAAGATGGCACATTAAGGACCCTCTACAATTCCTCAGATCTGTCGGTACGGAGGAACAGGCTCACGCAAGACTGGATGATACTATTGATTCCAGTACCAGGAACTCTATTACCAAAAGAGACCTTATAGAGGTGGTCAGGACGGATAACCGCCAGATGAGAGTGGCCGAAGAAGAACTTCGGGAAACCATAATGGTCGGTCATGTGTCGGAGGGCCGGCCGAAAATTGTAGCTGAAATAACCGAAGCTTCCAGAAAAGCCTGCGAAGAATACGGCATAGGAATACACAGCTCAGGTGTCCTCATCAAGGGATTGACATACGTCGAGGATGTGAAACTGAAAGTGGAGGACCGAATGATCGAGGAAAGGCAAAGAATAGCCAAAAAATATATTTCCGAGGGCGAAGGAGAATATGAGAAGATTATGGGCGACAAAGAGAGGGAGGTGAAAACAATCCTGTCCGAGGCCTATAAGACCGCAAAGGTAATTGAGGGCGAGGCAGATGCCAATGCAACACAGATTTATGCAAAAGGTTTTGAAAAGGATCCCGAATTCTATAGATATTGGAAAACACTTGAACTGTATGAGGAACACATAG
Organism: Phycisphaerae bacterium; assembly: GCA_011776225.1. Classification (GTDB taxonomy): domain Bacteria; phylum Planctomycetota; class Phycisphaerae; order Sedimentisphaerales; family Anaerobacaceae; genus CS2-K091. The sequence goes on along the minus strand of JAABXR010000400.1, from coordinate 807 downwards.
GTGGAGAAAAAACCAGGTTAATCCTCGGAACGGATAATCCTCTGCTAAATCTCATAAAAGGTCATATAACCGAAACCAAACCAGCAAATAAGGAACGGTAGATTGTTTTATTTTTGGATTCACTATGTATTCATCTTCAGGATGTTGACACAATGGCTAAATAATAATCTCAGGGTAACCTAAAAGGGCCTGCAATAATGATGTTTACGAAGTTAATTAAAATTCTGACCGGAATATTCGTTTTCTGGTTCTTGTTTGACTCTTTGCATCGACTTCAAAGAAGGAACATGAACATACACAGGGTAAAACACAACGATGACGGCCGCACACGCAGAAAGTTCGTCGAGTCCCGTATAGTAAAAGAGTAAAGCTGATAAAAACGCCGGAGGCTAGTCCTTATCTCCTTTCGCCCTGCACTTATGGTAGTGCGGGTAAGAATCTCCAAAAATTAATCAATAATCATTCATCCTTAATCATTGATATTGACATTTTATCTCTGGAAGCCCCGCCACTCGTTGGCGGGGTTGCTATACTCAGTACGCTATCCGCTATACACGCATCTGTTGTGTTTTGTCTGTTGGCAAATAATAACAAAAAAAGCTACAAAACTATAGTAAATGAGCATTCAAAAAAGACTGTCAAATATAAATGCTTAGCAACCAATGACTTAACAAATGGGCAGGGGCGGATTCGAACCGCCGACACAAGGATTCTCAGTTCTATGGTCTTAAAATAGGCATTGTTAACTAGAACCTATCCCAAAACCTAATGTTAAGTCGTTTTATAAGCCGAATTAAGGTCTATGGA
>JAABXR010000143.1 GCA_011776225.1 Phycisphaerae bacterium | reverse complement strand
TTTGCCGCGGTTGTATGGCTTGCTTTCACCCTGGCCGGCCGGTTTTTGCGCCAGGTAGCCGTAGAACAGGTTTCCGAGTTTACGAGCGCGAAAATCAAGGCGGAATCGATTGATTTCAACTTTGACGGTTCGGTCTCTATCGAAAAACTTGTAATCCGACCTGAGCAAATCCGGGAGTACGACGATGCCATACTCAAAGCTGAAAAGGTATATGCCCGCTTCGACTTAGGCAGTTTATTGCTGGTTCGCCCTCGCCTGAGGGAAATAAGCGTTAATGATTTTATTTTCAATGCGCAGTACGATCTGGATACGGGCCGGTGGAATATAGACGAACTTAAGTTTAATATCCCTGAAAGCGGGAATGGGCGAAAGCCCGGCGTGCGTCTCGAAAGTGGCACGATTCAATACAGCGAGGTCTCTCAGGGACAGCGTAAAGTCGTTACAGAAATACCCTTTGATGCCAGGTTCGCCCCTGCAAAAGAGGCACCGACCGCTTACAATTTCACTATAACAACTGCAGAGACGACCGAGGCCGGAAAGAGTACATTAAAAGGTACATGGCAGCCGGGCAACATGACAGTTACAGGCGGGATTTCGACAACGGATCTTCCAACCATTGAAAGGGCCTGGGATATAAAGGTCCTCGCTGCCGACTTAACTTATGATGCGAACAGCAGCTACTCACTGAAGATGAGGGTAAAAGACTGTTTCGGGACGCGTTATGTTGACAGCAATACTGTTACCTCCGATGAGGTCTCGTTTGTAAAAAAGCGGAGTGCATTTGGATTTTTGCAGGGTTTTTTCAGGCGATTTCGACCCGTCGGCCAGATTGATTTTGACATCGATGCGTCCGGCGATTTAGAACACCTCAGTGACAGTGAGTTCAACGCAAAGGTCTATTGTAAGGATGTTTCGGTTCGAGATGTTAATTTTCCCTATCTTGTTGAGCATATTTCCGGTGAGGTGGATTTAACCCGGGACATGGCCTCATTCAGTAACCTGAGCGGGGCGCACAATGACGTTGATCTGACTTTTGACGGCTGGTCAAAAGGCTTCGGGGCGAATTGGCAGTATGAAATCCGGATTAGAAGTGACAATATGGTTCTTGATAGTGACCTCTATGATGCGCTGAACACCGAACAGAAGAAAACCTGGTCGGCTTTTTCACCGTCCGGTACCGCGGCCGTTGATTATACATTCAGCCAGCAGTCACCGACCCAGATTACAAAAGTCCTGAACCTCGGGCTCATCGACGTTGAAGCGACTTATGAGAAGTTTCCTTATCCGTTAAAAAACCTTGCCGGGGATTTGTCGTTTGACGACCATGATATAATTGTCTCGGATTTGGTTTCGCGATTCGACGGACGCACAATATCGTTTAATGGTAAGGTTACAGGGAAAAACACGGACCGTCCTATATTCGACCTGTCAATCAGCGCAAAAGATGTTCCCCTGGATTCCGAATTAGCGGAGGCATTGCCCGCAAAACAAAGAAACTTTTACGAACAATACGATATGACCGGCTTCGCCGATGCCAACGTAAGGATTTTTACACCCGAGCCCGATGTCGGCCCGACAAGCTTCACCGCCGATGTCTTTTTCAAAGAGGGTTCTTTGCAGCTGCAGAAACTGCCTCATCTCATCAGCGACATATCGGCAAAAGCTGTTGTTGGCCCTAATTCATTGAACCTGGAGGATTTCTCCGGTCAGTACGACCAGGGTACGATTTCGCTGACAGGCCGAATCTGGCCGACGGACCAGGCCCAACAGTCACGCTACTGCGTGACTGTGCGTGCTGAGCGGATGGAGCTTAACGAAGATTTATTTGAACTAATGCCAACGTCACTGGCAGAATATGTTTCCGGATTGCAGCCGGATGGAAAGATTAATTTTATTGCGGCTTTGAATAAAGCCGGTCCGAATGATTGTCACGAGCATAAGCTGACCGTAGAATGTCTTGGTAACAGTGCGAGTTTTAGTTTTGCAAAAGAACCGCAGGATGCAGAACCGGCCCCGGTCCCTTTCCCCCTGAAAGATATCACCGGAAAGTTGGTAATAACAGACGACGCTATCAAGCTGGAAAATATTACCGCGACCGCCGCCAATGATGTGCCACCGGCGGCAATCACACCAACCATAAAATTAAACGGCCAAATAACATTAGCTGATAACGCTTTCAGCGGCGGCCAGCTTGCATTTTCAGCCAGTGACATTTCGTTCGACCGGCAATTGTCCCCGGTCCTGCCGGAAAATCTGCGGGTTTTGTATGTAAAGCTTGCGCCCAAAGGCCGGTTTGATTTGGACTTTGAAGATGTGAAGATATCCAGAGGCGAAGACGGCCAAAAAGAGTTCGATTTTGACGGTAACGTGAAGTTGAAAACCTGCAATCTGGATATCTGGCCGAAGTTAACAGACATGAACGCCGTATTGGATGTGAACGGTTTATACGAAACCGGGACCGGTTTTAGTAAGAGCAGCGTGAGAGCTCGCGCCGACACTCTGAAGGTCAGCGGCAAGACCCTGACTGCCTTAAAAGCGGACATGAATTATGACCGGGACCGCCAAAGCTGGCTTATTGATAATCTGACTTCCGATTGTTACGGCGGGAAATTGACGGGCAAGATGGAATACAAACAGCCGACGCAGGGCCCCTCGCAATATCTGCTCCAGATAGGCTTTGTCGATATCGACTTAAAACAGTTCCTATCGGAGCCCAACCGTAGTCAGGAGAGTTCACGGACACTTTCGGGGCAGGATGACGAATCACCGGAAGCTCGGTCGGGATTAAAGACCAATGGTGACACCAGCGGGAAAATGAGCGGTTCGTTGAGCCTCACTGCCGGTGCCGGAGGCGGCTCCTGGCGCCTTGGTAGATGCAGGCTGATTATAAGCGATATGCACGTGGGAAAACCATCGCCGCTTGCGAAGCTATTGTATGTGTTACAATTGACCGAATCTGAGGATTTTGTATTCAAGAAAATGTTTGTTGATTCGTATATCAAGGAAAATCACCTGGTCTTTGAAAAGTTCGACCTGTCCGGCAAATCCCTTTCATTTACCGGCTCAGGCACTATGGACCTCAAGACCAGGCAGGTGAATCTTGCCCTGACTGTCCGGGGCGAGCGGCTTGCCGATGCGGAACCGTCCGTCCTGCAATCTCTGGCCGAGAACATCGGCAGCGGTGTTGTAAGAATGGATGTCACGGGAAATGCTTACGATCCACAAGTCCAGATAAAAACCCTGCCCGTCATAGAAGATTCACTCCAAATCTTCGGCAAAAAAACAAACACATCCGATTAGTTAACGCATCTCATTTGGTCAAATCAAACTGATGGTTATTCTGTCTTTGGTTCAGCCATATTCCATACCGGATAGATCTAAATACTATTTGAGTTTTGGCTCTATGAGCGGGGATTTTGGGCTTGATTTTTGGGTGTTGAGTGTTTAATATTTAACGGTTGTAAACATAAGCTTATAACGTTTGGAGGTTGTATCTATGGCAGGTTCCGGAAAAACTATGAACAGGCGCCAGTTTCTTCGATTTATTTCAGGTTCAGCGGCCGCGTTGATGCTGTCCGGCGTCTCACTTAAAGCAGAAGAAAAGAAATCACAAAGGCCCAACATCCTCTGGGTCAGTTGCGAGGACACCAGTCCCGACCTCGGCTGCTACGGCGATAAATACGCCGTAACGCCGAACATCGACAAACTCGCCGCCGCGGGTGTCCGCTATACCAACGCCTATGCCCACGCCGGTGTTTGCGCGCCCGCGCGGTCGGGCATCATCACCGGTATGTACCCGACAACTATCGGTACACATCACATGCGCTGTCAGGGTGTGCCCCCGGCCCATGTAAAGTGTTTCACCGAATACCTCCGCGCCGCCGGCTATTACTGCACCAACAATTCCAAGACCGATTACCAGTTTGCTCCGCCGACCACGGCATGGGACGAGTCCAGCAGGGACGCCCACTGGAAGAACCGGGCACCGGGACAGCCGTTCTTTGCCGTGTTCAATTTTACAACTTCGCATGAAAGTAAGATACGCGACAAGAGCAAAGGCATGAGGAAGCGTCTCTTGAGTCTTAAGCCCCACGAGAGGCACGACCCGGTCCGCGCCGTCCTTCCCCCCTACTATCCTGATAACAGTACCGTTCGCAGGGACTGGGCCCAATATTATGATGTTGTTACACTGATGGACAAGGAAGTCGGCAAGGCCCTGGCCGAGCTTGAAAAGGCCGGTCTGGCCGATGATACCATCGTATGGTTCTGGGGCGACCACGGGCGCGGCCTTCCCAGAGGAAAGCGATGGATTTACGATTCCGGCATCCACGTCCCGCTCATCATCCGCGTGCCTGAAAAGTGGCGAAAGCTCGCCGCCCCGTCCAATCCCGGCGCCCTCAAGCCGAAAACCGTCAATGAAGACCTTGTTGCGTTCATTGATTTTGCTCCCACGATGCTATCGCTGGCCGGCGTTAAGATTCCCTCTCACATACAGGGCCGGGCGTTCCTTGGCAGTCAGAAAGCCGAGCCACGAGAATATATTTTCGCGGCGCGTGACCGTATGGACGAAGCTTACGATCTTATCCGCGCTGTGCGTGACAAGCGTTACAAATATATTCGCAACTACATGCCACACCTTACCCGAGGACAGGACATCAATTATATGAACCAGATGCCGACGATGAAGGAGATGCGCTCTCTCAATGCCGCCGGTAAGTTGGAAGGGCCGCAGAAACAGTACTTCGAGCCGACAAAGCCGCTCGAAGAACTTTATGATACCCTCACTGATCCTCACGAAGTGAAAAACCTTGCCAAAGATCAAAAGTATAAGGACGTACTTGAGCGAATGCGCAAAGTGCATACAGAATGGGTGGTGGAGACTTCCGACATCGGCCTGATTCCCGAACCGGAATTCGACGAGATGAAGCGGCCGGGAGGAGTATATCAGAAGACCGCAAAGCCCTGGTTTTTGATAAGTTCTCCCGGATGCTCCGGAAGCGGAGCAGAGTACGTAACAATAAACTGTGCGACAGCCGGCGCTTCCATTGCGTACAGGATTGAAGAAAAGGGCAGCAAACAGACCGGCTTTAAATTATATACAAAACATGTGCTCCTGAAACCGGGCCAGTTGCTCCGCGCCAAAGCATGCCGTATCGGCTTTAAAGACAGTGAGGAAGCCAAGTTCAAACTTGGAGACTCCGTAGCAGTTAGTCCGGTGCCCGCCATAGTACCGCATTGGAGGACGCGACTCGACAGGACGGACTTGCTTGTAAGGCTGCGGAAAATAAAGCGGTTGGATGGCCTGGGCGCCCGTGCGATAGCCGACTATATTAAAGCGCTAAACGATAAGAGTGCTTCCGTCCGTTACTGGGCCGTGGTGGGATTGCATAATAACTATAAGAAAACTCGCGACATTGAGCAAACAAGGGAGGCGCTGAGGAAGATGCTGGCGGACCCCTCTCCTGTTGTACGCATCGCTTCGGCCCATGCGTTGTGCGACTTGGGCCGGCAGAAACAAAGTTTGCCGGTCTTGATTGATGCATTGAAGTACAAGAACAATAAGGCCGGCCTGCACGCGGTAATTGCGTTGAAGAAGATTGGTGAAAAGGCCCGCCCCGCGCTGCCGCAGATAAAAGACTGCCTGAAAGATTCGGATGGATACGTCAAGCGGGTAACACAGTCGATACTAAAAAATCTTGGAAGTACCTGAACCGTTACCTGGAATTTGTTCCGGCAGTAATTGAAAAAGCGCGCCTGTCTATATTTTTCTTAAGGCCAGAGTATAGATTTTTATATTTTGTTTGAGGTATTTTCGTTCGAAATTCGTACCGACCCATTCCCCGATCTCGGCGCCCGCCGTGGGGACAAATTCAATCTCTTCGAGCCTGTCGCTTTCATCGGCTGTTAATTTTCTTATCTGCTCAAAGTACTCGGCGTGGTCGGTGGCGATTTTTAACCGACCGTCTGTTTTTAATATGCGGATGAGTTGTCCCAGATTTGCAGGGCAGAAGAACCTTCTCTTGTGGTGGCGTTTTTTCGGCCATGGATCCGGGAAATAGATATGAAAAAAGTCCACTGAGTTGTCCGGTACGAACTCGGTTAAAAAGTGTACCGCGTCGGTGCGCATTATCCTCACATTTGTCAGGCCCCATCGGCCGATTCGGTCCACGGCGTAACGATAGTATCTGCTGGCTCGTTCGATGCCAAAAAAATTTGCATCAGGCCTGGCCCTGGCTTCATTAAGAAGAAAGGCCGCTTTGCCGGTGCCGATTTCGATATGAACGGCTCCTGAACGTCCGAAAATCCCGTCAAAATCGATTTTATCATCCAAATCTTCGGCTTTTAATGTCACCGAAGGATAATCCTTTAGGGTTCGGGCCATCTTTTAAACCAGGTTCAAAATAGATAAGATTGAGAATATAGCAAAGATTAGCGGTCTATTATAAAGGGTAACAGACCGTTACACCAAGATTAAACTTGATTTTTGGCCTTAATCTGTTTAAACTAAATGTATGTGTTGTCCGAAAAAATGGTGAACTTAGTTGTTTGTAGGGGGGTATTTATAAATAGGAATTAGTCCTAATTAGGTTCGCGTTTTTGGGCCAACAAAAGGAAGATTAGAAATGATACTTCAGCCCGTTAGAGCAAGACGAAGGCGAGTTCTGATTGATATCGATACCCAAATGGATTTTATGCTTGCCACAGGTAAGGCGTGCATAAGAAATCACCGCAGGATTCTGACACATATTCGTCGCCTTATGGCTTGGGCCAGATACAACAATATTTCGATAATCTCGATAGCCCAGGTTTACCCAAATACCGGCACCGACCTCGATACACATTGCTGCATCGACGGAACAGATGGACAAAAAAAGATACGATATACACTTTTGAATGACCGCATCAGTTTCCCGGCCGACGGTAGTACTGATTTTCCCAGAGATATACTCAGGTGCTACAGCCAGGTTATCCTTCACAAGCGCACCGTTGATCCGTTTCAGGAACCGCGGATTGACAGGCTCTTGAGTGAACTCCGCGCCAGTGAATTTATGTTGTTCGGCGCCACTGCCGAGGGTGCCGTTATGGCCACGGCTTTAGGATTGTTGCAGCGGGAAAAGAAGGTTACTATAGTAGTTGACGCTGTAGGCTCACAAAATACAAAAGAGTCAAGGCTGGCAATTCGTAAGATGGAGGCAAAAGGGGCCAGGTTAATCGAAACGAAAAAGCTGGTCGGCGATTCGCATCTGAGGCACGTCGGGATATGCAGCTGCAAATTGTGTCGAGGAGGAGTGAAAGATTCTCCCATTCAGGTCGGCGTCGAATACTGAAATTCATCTCATCAATCCCAAAGCTAATCTCGATCAAAGTGCCCAAAATATCCCGGATATAGTTTTAACGCGGCATTATCCTGCCAAAATTTTTTTGGTCTTTGGTCCGGTTGGATGTTCGAGGCCGTAAAGAAGGGAAATTGCGGCTAAAGGAAAAGCTCTCCATCAGCCTTGACATTGTTGGTTCGGCGTTATATACTTTCATATCTCGTTCAACGAGCAATCAGCAAGAGATCCTTTTTTATAGCTCGTGGTTTGTGGATGAAGCCGGGCTTTTGAATAACGGGAAGGTATATGAGTAAAACAACGAGGAGAGAATTTCTCAAAACAATAGGATTGGCGGCGGCTTCTGTGCCGGCGCTGTCAATATCACCGAGTTGTGCCTTTAGCGCCCAAAGGCGGGCGTCAAAAGGGAAACCCAACATTGTGTTCATTTTCATTGACGACCTTGGCTACAAAGACCTGGCCTGCTTCGGCAGCACTTACTATGAAACGCCGAACATTGATAAGCTTGCCTCTGACGGGATTGTCTTTACCAGCGCTTATGCCAATGCGCCGAACTGCGCTCCCACCCGTGCCTGTTTGATTTCGGGCCAGTACACACCGCGGCACGGAGTCTACACCGTCGGCACTCCCGAGCGGGGAAAAGCGCGTTTGCGAAAGTTGATACCGATACCGAACAGGACAAATCTCGATTCTAAAATCGTAACTTTACCTCAAGCGCTAAAGACCGCTGGATACAAAACGGCCTGCATCGGTAAATGGCATCTGGGTGATAAGAAACCCTTCAGGCCCGAGGACCGGGGATTCGACGTTGTCTTCCGCAGAAGCCGGCGGGGACATTTTACCTCCGACGGCCGGTATCTGACCGACGTTCTAACCGATGAGTCGTTGAAGTTCATTGAGCAAAACCGTGACAGACCGTTCTTTTTATATCTTTCTCACCATACGGTCCACACGCCGATCCAGGCCAAAAAGGAAATTATCGAAAAATACAAAAAGAAAAAATCCAGCGCCGAACACAACAACCCAACTTACGCGGCGATGATTGAGAGTATGGATGACAGTGTGGGGGCCGTCTGCGACAAACTTGATGAACTTGGTCTCAGTGACAACACCGTTGTATTCTTTTTCTCCGATAACGGCGGTTATGCCAACGCCACTTCAATGGTCCCCCTGCGCGGCTCCAAAGGGATGCTGTATGAGGGCGGGATACGCGTGCCGATGATTGCCCGCTGGCCGGGTAAAATAAAATCCGGCAGATCTTGCGACGTGCCTGTAAT
>JAABXR010000388.1:1774-1988 GCA_011776225.1 Phycisphaerae bacterium | reverse complement strand
CTACGCAGGTATTGAATATGAAAAGGGAACGGAAGATACCGCTGAAATCGTCAGCTGGATAAATAAGCACAGCAAGCGACAAATTGGAGACGATGCCGGCATAAGCATCAAGCCTATTTCGGTGAAGGCGACTGAGCGGATAGTAAGTTTTGCGTTTGATTACGCCCGTAAAATGGGGCGCAAAAAGGTAACGTCCGTCCATAAAGCCAATATT
>JAABXR010000388.1:0-1711 GCA_011776225.1 Phycisphaerae bacterium | reverse complement strand
TTGTGCTGCCGAATCTTTATGGTGATATAATCAGCGATTTGTGCGCGGGTTTGGTCGGGGGACTCGGCGTGGCTCCCGGTGCAAACATCGGGGAAAAAGGGGCCATCTTCGAAGCAACGCACGGCAGCGCTCCAAAATATAAAGGGCAAAACAAGGTCAATCCCACGGCGTTAATACTGAGCGGCGTTATGATGCTAAGACATATAGGCAAGATGGCCGAGTCAGACAAACTGGAGACCGCCGTTGCAGCGGTGATTGCCGAGGGCAAAAACGTGACCTACGATATGAAGCCGGATCGAAATGACCCGACCGCCGTGGGCACAAGCGAGATGGCCGACGCTATTATCGAAAAAATCAAGCAAACTTGAGGTAGAAAATTGCACTTCGGGGGCCAAAAAGCATCATCCTGAACAACAACATCCTGGACAGTAGAATTATAATTTCTATTGGTAAATATCTTGTATGTACGTTAGAATGTGTGGATAATTAACACATGTCAGTGTGCTTTGGCTGCTCGAAAATTAAAATTAACTCGCTACCAAAGATACGCAATGTTATAATGAGACAATTATGGGGAAATACACAAAAAAAGTCGGAAAAAAACGAACGAAAAAAATACACTTCAAAGTGGCGAAAGTCAGGATCAAAAAGGCTTTTAAAAACTACAAAATGGCTATTAAGTACCTGTATGAGAAAACAAATTACGAAAGTGAAAAGCATCTACGATATGACGTCAAGACGTTCAGCCTTGCGAGGATGGAGAAGCTTATATCTTTAGTAGGAAATCCTCATAAAAGAATTCGTTCAGTTCATATAGACGGTACGAAAGGGAAGGGTTCGGCTGCCACGATGCTGGCTAAGATGCTCGAAGCGAATGGATATACTGTGGGGTTGTACACCTCGCCACATGTAGTACACTTGCATGAGCGAATTATGGTCAATTCAAAAATGATTAGCGATTCGGAAATGCTTGGCCTCCTGAATCGCATTTATGCTCCGGTTGAAAAAATATCAAAAAGCGAACGGATTACTTTCTTCGAGATTATGACGGCCCTTGCATTTATGCACTTTGCGGATGTGAATGTCGATATTGCCGTGATTGAGACCGGCATGGGCGGCAGACTGGACAGCACGAATGTTATTAAGCCCGAAGTCATTGGGATAACCAGCTTGAGTATTGACCATCAATCCCAACTCGGGGAAACAATCGGCAGCATTGCAAAAGAGAAGGCAGGAGTTTTCAAACGTGGTGTACCCGTTATCACCGTTCAGCAGGACCCGGAGGCCCTGCGTGTTCTAAAATCATGTGCCACTGCTGTCAAGGCGCCGTTGAGCGTAACCGGCAGCGATATTGATTTTTCGCAGCGATTTGAAACGTCACGTGAGCACGGCCCGCATACGAGAATCTGCCTGACAACACCAACGAGTAAATTTGAACACCTCCGGGTGCCGTTGCACGGCAAACATCAGGCCATTAACTGTGGCCTGGCTCTGGCCATGCTGGATAAACTCAAAGCAAGCGGCTACGAAATAGACGATGATAAGGCTACCGAGGGGCTCCATAATGTCTCGCTAAAAGGCCGGATGGAGATGATTTGTGACGACCCAAGGATTATGGTCGACGGTGCTCACAATGCGGCAAGTATCCGGGCCCTGATGCATGCAATAGGACAAAATATTCCCTACGATTCCATGGTGGTGATATTTGGCT
>JAABXR010000264.1 GCA_011776225.1 Phycisphaerae bacterium | reverse complement strand
ACTCTGAAGGCGGACTTATCCTGCTCTCGAAGCTCAAGGCCGACCGCATCAGGGGCTGGGAAACGATTATCAATACGAAAAATAAAGGCGATGTTGTTACGGGCAAGGTTATAAGGCGTATCAAGGGCGGATTACTTGTGGATATCGGAGTACCCGTGTTTCTGCCGGCTTCTCAGGTTGACATCAGAAAGCCGGGCGATATCAGCAGATTCATCGGCAAGGAAGTGGAATGCAAGATTCTCAAGATTGACGTTGAAGGCCGGAACATTGTCATATCGAGGCGCAAACTTATCGAAGAGGAACGCCAGAGCAGCAAGGAAAAGATTCTGGATGAAATCGAGGTCGGACAGTTGCGAAAAGGGGTTATCAAGAATATCGCCGACTTCGGAGTTTTCGTCGATTTGGGAGGGCTCGATGGCCTGCTGCATATATCCGATTTGACCTGGGGAAGAATATCACATCCATCGGAAGTTGTTGAGCTTGACCAGGAGATCGAATGTATTGTGATCGGAGTCAATAAGGAGCATGAAAAGATATCTCTGGGGCTAAAGCAGAAAACACCGAGTCCCTGGGAAAATGTCGATGTGAAGTATCCGGTCGGGGCGAGGGTAAAAGGAAAGGTCGTAAACGTGATGAACTACGGCGCCTTTATCCGGCTTGAAGACGGCATTGAAGGACTTGTGCATATTAGTGAAATGAGCTGGACCAGACGACTGGCACATCCCGGTGAGATGCTTAATCTGGACGACGAAATAGACGTGGTTGTTTTGAATGTGAACAAGGAAAAACAGGAGATATCGCTTGGTATCAAGCAGACTGAAATTAATCCCTGGACGATAGCTTCTCAGAAGTATCCTCCGGGTACGATTGTTACAGCCCAGGTGCGCAGTTTGACCAATTTCGGGGCGTTTGTAGAGATGGAGCCGGGGCTTGACGGGATGATACACATTTCTGATTTAAGCTGGACGAAGAAATATAACCATCCCGGTGAGGCGCTGCAAAAGGGCCAGGATGTAAAGTGTGTTGTTCTCGAAGTCAATGAAGATAAACGAAGAATCAGCCTGGGTATCAAACAGATGACCGAAGATCCCTGGGCGCGTGCAATTCCGGAAAAATATATTCCGGGACACATTATTAAAGGCAAAATAGCGAAGGTGACTAACTTTGGCGCATTTGTAGAACTGGAGCCCGATCTGGAGGGTTTGTTGCACATTTCCGAGCTTGCCGACCACAAGATTGATAAGCCTCAGGATATTGTTAAGCAGGGTGACGAAGTTGAAGTTAAGATTCTTAGGGTTGATAACGAGGCCCGTAAAATCGGATTGAGTTTACGAAGGGTTCAGTGGGCCGCGGAAGAACAAGGTGGCGATGCCGGTCAGCGTACAAGGCCGATAGGTGTTCAAACAGTTGTTTCCGACGCCGACATGGATGAGATTGTAGGTTCGAAGGGCAAGGGGACCGAATCCGAGGAAACTGGGGTTGCGGCGGCCGAGCCGGTAGAGACAGAGGCCGAAGCAGTTGAAACTAAAGCCGACGATACCGAAGCCGTTGAAACCGGAGAGGCACAGGCATCGTCAGAAGCGGAACAAGCCGAAGGCGAAGCTGTTGAAACCGAAACCAGCGATGTCGCAGAGGCGGAGGTTTCAGAGGAATCGAAGCCGGACCAAACCGAGGGACCTGAAGAAACTGAAAGCACGGATTCCGAGAGCAAAGCCAGTGAAGATGATAGCGTAGAGGAGAAGGTCGAAACCGATAGTAAATAATAGCTCTTAACTTTGTTTGGAATCCAGTAAGAAGGCAAATTTTTAACGGCTGTTGTTTCTGATAGCTTTTCGTACCTGATGTATTCTTATTTTCGCCGTTTGGGCCGAGTAGGCTGTGGATTCTTAATTTGCACTGGTTTCTCCAGCTTATCTTTGCGTTGATGTAGTTTGTTCTCTCCTCGTTGGCTTTCGGATATAATTGTTTTTTATTTCTGGAATAATAACATATAAAACCGGGCTAATGGGGCCGGTTCAAATGAGCCGATAACTATAGTAGGATCCTGCAAACATAATGTGGTTTGCAACGTATTTATTGGTGATGTTTGGGATACGGGATATAATATCCAATGTCATAAATAAACTATATCATAATTTTTAGGAGGTTTATAACTATGTTACTTTGGTTTTTTAGATTTATCTTTTTTGTTGTTCTTCTTGCCGTGCTGATTGCCAATGTGAGTTCCGATGAAATCGCGGGGTCGGAGGACAAGTGGGTGGTGTGGTGGGGTGCGTTGGGGATGGCGGTGTTTGTCCTTTTCCTCGATATTCTTACGCCGAAGAAAAAGCTCAGTGCTCTGGCGGGCGTGTTTTTTGGTCTGTTGGTTGGAATGCTTCTTAGTATGGCACTGGCGCCGGCGGTAGATATGATAACGGAATCATACGGCATAGAGTTAATCCCGGAATCGATAAAGGCAATCAAATGGTTGATGAGCATATGTATATGTTATCTTACTATCAGTATTGTGATGAGGACCAAAGACGATGTGCGTTTCGTAGTTCCTTATGTCGAATTTGCCAAGCAGAGCAAAGGTGCCAGACCTTTGATCCTGGATACCTCGGCAATCATTGACGGGCGGGTTGCGGACCTGTGCGAGAGTAAATTGTTCGATGCTCCGGTGCTTGTTCCACGTTTTGTTCTCAATGAGCTTCAGTTGATAGCAGATTCGGCTGACAAGCTCAAGCGCACCCGCGGCAGACGGGGACTTGATATACTTCATGAGATGCAGTCAAGCACTGTTATAGACATTCAGATTGACGATACTATCATCCCGGAGGTCGAGGAGGTCAAAGGCGTCGACCAGAAGTTGATGATGTTTACCAAGAGCCGTGACGGTCGCGTGGCAACGACGGATTATAACCTCACCAAGGTTGCACAAGTGCGTGAGGTCGATGTGATCAATATCAACGATTTGGCCAGTTCCCTGAAGACCGTTGCTTTGCCGGGTGAGACTATGGACGTTCGAATCATAAAGCCCGGCGAGGAGGCCGAGCAGGGTATCGGGTATCTATCCGACGGGACGATGGTTGTTGTCGAAGGCGCCCGTGACAAGATTGGTCGGGATCTGGCCATTAGTATAACCAGCTCGCTTCAGACTTCGGCCGGCAAGATGATTTTCGGGAAGTTCGAAAAATACGCGGAAAGAAAGGAAAGCGGCAAATAGCATAATATCCAGCTGCTGTAACGTCTAAGATAACAATCAGAAAAGTACATAAGACCCAACGCTTACAACGGAAGTGTCTGGGTCTTTTTTATTATGCCATCACAAATCTATTTTGATTTCAGCAGGCATTTTACGAACAGTGCAATAGCTGCTAATAGACCGAGAGCAAATACAGGCCAATAGAAATAGGATTGATAGTCAGGCTCGGCGATGTGGGGGCCGGGAATGCAAAAAGAGACAACGATGACAACGGCGGCAGCAATAAAGATGATCCAATCCATCCGGCTTGCTCTTATGGGTCTGCCGCGACAATCGCGATAAAGTATTATCATGGCAAAGACCAGCATTACAATTGAGACAAGCACGGGGGCCACGACAGGACCGGCCCAGGCGATTGGAATTAAAAAGAGTATGTCCCAATCCATAATCGAGAGGGGCCAGTTCGGGATGGCTTTGAGACAGGCACTGAATACTTTGAGCCAGATGTAATAGAAGATGTCCCAGACTGCGAAGATCGTTAAGAAATAAGCGAAACGCTGCTGAAGATTTCGCCCGAAAAGCCAGGCTCCTGTGAGGATCAGGACTATTGTTGCAGCTTCTCTGCCAATTTCTGTTAGTAGAAGGGCCTTGTGCTGCAGTATCGTATCGACGTTACTTAGCGGGAATGTGAAACCGTCGGGATGAAAGATAACTCGAAGGTACACGACCACCGCGGATTCAATGTACGCAAAGGCGATGCTGAATAAACAAGCGATAAGAAATCGGATAGTTGTTGTTTTTAGTGGTTTTACCGATGTGTTTATCAAATTTTCCTCAGTGCTCATAGCATTATAGTCTTTTTAATTCCTTTAGAAGTGCGGGGATGATTTTGCTTTCCGGTACTGTCGAGAATTTTCGGCCTTTACGGTAGATGTATCCTTTATTCTTTGCGGCGCAGACAGCCAGGTCGGCGTCGGCGGCTTCGCCGGGCCCGTTTACCACGCATCCCATTACGGCAACACGCAATGGTTTATCAGTTGCGGGCAGGGCTTTTCCGACCCGCCGGGCAAGCCTTGTTATATCAATCTTTGCTCTGGCGCACATGGGGCAAACTATAAGCTCAACTGTCGGGCGTTGATAGAGACCGAGCGCGATTAGAATCTGTTTTGCAATTTCGGTTTCAATGACGGGACTACCGGCCGCACTTACTCTTATGGTATCGCCAATACCTTCGGCCAGCAGTGTCCCGAGGGTAACGGCTGAAGGTATCCGCGCATCTTCGGGCAGGCCGGCGTGGGTGAGGCCAAGGTGGATTGGATAGTCAAAGTGCTCGGCAATAGTACGGTTAATTTTGATGGTTCGGATTACATCACTGCTTTTTGCGCTGAGAACCAATTGGGTGAAATTTCGATTTTCAAATAGCCGGACATATTTTTTCATTTCCCTCAGCATTAAGGCAGTGCGTTTTTTGAGAGGGACATCCTGTTTTTTAAGGTCTCTGATGCTTGCCTCGTTGATTCCGACACGGATGGCGATTTTGTGCATCTTAGCTGAATCGATTATTCGCAGGATGCTTTCTCTTTTTTTTATATTGCCGGGGTTGAGGCGAATTTTGGCGGCCCCGGCCTCTATCGCTTCAATGGCCCTTGCCGGGCTGAAGTGAACATCTGCGATTAGCGGTACATTTACTTTCTGAACAATTTTTGCAAAGGCAGCGGTATCTGCACGGGTGGGGACGGCGATTCTCAGTAATCGGCAGCCGGCAAGGACAAGCTGGTTTATCTGCCTTACGCATCGGCCAATTTCGACGGTTGGTACCTTTGTCATCGACTGGATGACGACCGGTGCAGAAGAGCCGATGGTAACCTCCCGGACCTTGACGGCAATGGTTCTTCTTCTTTTAATCACGGCTGAATTGTATCTTGTTTTAGGCCGGCGAGCAAATTAAAATACTACGAAATTGTAACGTGCCGAGGCCAGTTGTTGCGATTTTATTTAGCCGGTTACAGAAAAGACTATATCAATCAAAAGGATGAATTCTGATTGTTCTGTAATGGTAATGAGATATAGTTTTGTATTTTTTGAGTTTTGTTTTTTTCTTTGTGCTTCAGATTTTCCTGGAGAGTCGGTTTTATGAAAATAATCATTGCAATGGACTCGTTCAAGGGAACTCTGGCCAGCTATGAAGCGTGTGAAATTGTCGCAGCGGCCATTGCCGAATGCACGCAGGAGGCCCGGTTTGTTATAAAACCTATGGCCGATGGAGGCGAGGGCACTGCAAAGGCAATGATGAAGGCGGCTAACGGCCAATGGATTCGGCAAAGAGTAATGGGGCCACTACCCGATATGCAGGTCGAGGCCGGCTTCGCATGGTTCGATGACAGTAAAACAGCTCTTGTCGAGATGGCCTCAGCCAGCGGCCTTGAGTTGCTTTCCAGAGATCAGATGATGCCACTTAAAACGACGACTTACGGAACAGGTGAGCTTATTAAAGCCGCGATGGGATACGGTGCTTGTAAAATTATGTTGGCTGTAGGAGGCAGTGCAACTGTGGACGGCGGCGTCGGGGCCGCTACAGCGCTGGGCTGGAAATTCCTCGATGATGAAGGAAATGCAGTTGCTCCCGGCGGCGGAGGGCTCGAACAAATCGTTAAAATAGTCAAACCCGGAAACTTCTGTATTCCCCCGGTAGAGGTCCTATGCGACGTTGACAATCCTCTTTGTGGCGAGCACGGAGCATCGAGAGTTTATGCCGGGCAAAAAGGCGCAAGTCCCCGGATGATAGAACAACTCGAAAAGGGCCTTATGCATCTGGCTGTTCTTGTCCGAAAATATCTCCAGCGTGATATCAACGACATCCCCGGGGCAGGAGCGGCAGGGGGGCTGGCTGCGGGTGCTTTGGCATTTATGAATGGGGCGCTCGTATCCGGTATTGAGACCGTAATGACTGTAAGTAACCTTGAGGCCGAACTGGAATCGGCAGATTGGATTATTACCGGTGAAGGCTCTTTCGACCGGCAGTCTCTGCGGGGGAAGGTTGTCTCCGGGATTGCAAGAATGGCCCTGGAATCACACACTCGGACGGCCGTTCTTGCGGGGCAGGTGAACGTGCCGAAACAGGAGTATCAGAAACTTGGAATTATGACTGCCATGGGTTATCGAACAAATGATATGTCACTTGACTACGCAATGAAAAACTGCCGTTTGCTTCTTCACAGTGCCGCACAGAAATTTGCCAAAGAGAATCTGTCAGGATAATTCCGTAGGTTATCGGACGGGGGATTATGATAGTTTTTGCTTTTCTTTGCCGACCACGTTAAAATTGTTGCTTGTTTTCTATTGGCGGGCAAATTAAAATACGACCGAAACTGAAGACGTCACTTATACCCTGTTGCTTTGCATTAGAATCACAGGTCATAAATAAAAGGGTATGAATTATGGGTTCGATGCTGATAACCATTTTTATAGTCCTTTTTGTTGCATATTGGGGCATGGGGATAATACTCTACATTATGCAACCGCACTTTTTGTACTGTCCTGTTCGTGAGGTTGTCTATACCCCGGAAGAACTCGGCATGGATTTTGAAGATGTGGTATTCAAGACTGATGACGGCCTGAGTCTGAACGGCTGGTATATACCGGCAGAAAATTCACATATGACGGTTTTGTTTTGCCACGGTAACGGTGGTAATATAATGCATCGTCTGGACAGTATAAATATCTTTTACAATCTCGGATTGAATTGCTTTATTTTCGACTATCGCGGCTACGGCAGCAGCGAGGGCAAGCCCGGCGAAGAGGGGACATATCTCGATGTAAAAGCCGCCTACGAATGGCTTACGAAAGAAAAAAAGGTTTCGCCGAATAATATTATTATATTCGGCAGGTCTCTGGGCGGGAGCATCGCGGCGCAATTGGCATCCAAAGTCCGGTCAAGGGCCCTGATAATTGAGAGCACTTTCACGTCGTACGTTGACATCGGCAGGAAGTTTTATCCTTATATGCCCGTTCGCTGGTTTGCAAGGTTTAGCTACAGGACTATCGATTATATCAGGGATGTGCGTTGTCCGGTTATGATAATTCACAGTAGAAGTGATGATGTCGTTCCGTTTGAGTTCGGTTTGGAACTGTATGAGGCGGCGAATGCGCCGAAAGAATTCGTCGAGATTATCGGCAGTCATAACGATGGCTTTTTGGTTTCGGGAGAGGTTTATAAAAAGAGCTGGACAAAGTGGCTGCAGTTCTTAAAAGAAAGTGAAAGGGGTGCAGACCGCCACCGGGCTTCTTAACGGTTCTTAGTTGGTAGTTTATAGTATTTAGGTTTCTCTTTTATGACGTTCCCGGAGGAGATATTCTCATGAGACGAAGTACTATTATCCCAGCAGGATTTGTGATACTTTTAATCGTTCTCAGTGCCTGGTGTAAGCCTTTTGATGCAAGTCCTTATTTGAAATGGGTGAATGGCCCATCACACGACGCCGGGTTTTTCCCCATCGCCGTCTGGCTTCAAAATCCGACCAAGGCCGGGAAGTACAAGGACGCCGGTTTCAACACGTACGTAGGTCTGTGGAAAGGGCCGACGGAGAAACAACTTGCGGAATTGAAGAAGGCCGGCATGAAAGTTTTCTGTCATCAAAACGAAGTGGGCCTAAAGCACATTGATGACCCTGTAATTGTCGGCTGGATGCATGGTGATGAGCCGGACAATGCACAGTCGTTAGGAAAAGGAAAGGGATACGGCCCACCTATTCGCCCCAAAAAGATTATCGATGACTACCGAACCATTCGCAGTGCCGATCCGACGCGCCCGGTGCTTCTGAATCTCGGTCAGGGTGTCGCCTGGGATGGCTGGCACGGTCGGGGGGTGCGCACCAACCATCCCGAGGATTATCCTGAATACGTCAAAGGTTGTGATATTGCCTCCTTCGATATCTACCCCGTTGCGCACTCGAGGCCTCAGGTCTCGGGAAAATTATGGTACGTTTCTAAAGGTGTGGAGCGTCTGGTGAAATGGACGGGAGGAAACAAAGTCGTGTGGAATTGTATTGAATGTACTCGAATCCAAAATCCCACGAACAAAGCCACACCGCATCAGGTCCGATGCGAGGTCTGGATGTCCATTATCCACGGCTCGATGGGACTGATTTATTTTGTCCACGAATGGAAGCCGAGGTTCAATGAATCGGCACTTCTCAGCGACCCGCAGATGCTCTCAGCTGTTACCGCTATCAACCGGCGGATTATTCATCTTGCGCCGGTATTGAATTCCCCGACACTCGAAAAGGCAGCAATCGTATCGTCAGAGAATGAAGGTGTTCCTGTAGCAGTCATGACCAAGAGGTACAAGGGTGCGGTTTATCTTTTTGCGGTGGGGATGCGGAATGGTGAGACAGTAGCAAAGTTTACCATAAAAGGTCTGGCGGGTGAGAAGAAAGTCGAAGTCCTTGGTGAAAATCGTGAAATCCTCTCGAAAAATGGTGTTTTCAAGGATAAATTCGATGCGTGGGATGTGCATCTTTATCGAATTACAGAAAGTTCATCAGATTGATTCTGTTATATCTAAATCTTGTAATATCAATGTCTTATGGCGGGTGGGGAGTTCTTTTTCACAGGCTTTTAGTTGAAAATTTCGTTGTTTGTAAAAAATTGAAAAAAAGTTGTCGAAATCCGGCTTTTCAATAAAAATTTTCACAGCGATATCTGCGTAATAGGCCGCAAACAAAGCAGTTAAGTGTTTTTTCCTTATTTTTTTAAAGATTGTTACTCTGTTGTCATTATTGTTGAAAAATTTTTCTTGACGAAACTGAGTTTTTTTTGGTATAAAAAAGTATTAATAAAAGCGCTTATTTGTTCATATTTGTTTAAATTTTATAGGTCCTTCAGCTATATTATAGCTGAACAATTAAGGAGTGAGGTTTGATTCCGGAGTGAGAGGTATGCTCTTCGGAGGCGTTATTATTGCATTTCAATTAACTGTTTTAGACATACTTGAGAAAGGAGGTTTTATACGCAGTTAAGTAATAGTTACTTAAATGTATGTAGATTATGGTGAAGATTTTTTGTGGATTGTTGTACGATTGTTGTGATCATACAGGCATTTTTACACTTACTGCTTTTTTTTCCACAGCCCAAAAGTATGCGGGTGTGAAGCCTGAGTGTTTCTTTTGTGATGCACATGTGGTGGGAAAAAGTATTTCCTTGTTTATTGCCTGTTGAAAACAACATACTCTTTGGCTTGAATGCAGCCAAAGGTTTTATCCTAACTTTATTTAAAGGAGGAAAAAATGAAGAAATTATTGTTAATATTTTTAGTCGCATTTGCATTTTGCACGACGGCTATGGCTTCTGACATAGCGTTCTACGTCGGGCAATGGAACACCGATGGCTGGTATGATGCTTCGCAGTTCACCGATGTTGCCACGATAATTGCCCAGGCCGGACATCTGTTCGGGGATATCCAGCAGTTCGATGACACCCAGGTTGCCGCATTTGGTACATGGATAGATGATAATACGAATGATGGTGAACTGGACATTATCTGGCTTAACGGATGCATGCCGAGTGTCCTCTATCCATACGTAAACCTTGAACCGGATGGCTCGCGTGCTGAATTGTGGCTCGATGGCGGAAACATGATTATCAATGTCGGCGACTGGTTCGCATACGTCTCGTATGAATGTGGTGGTCGATGTGCAGCTAACACAGGCACTGGGGCCGCAAACATCCTTGACCTTGCTGCCGGTATCATCCAGGGCTCCAGTGGGGGAGTGCAGACGCCGACTGCGGCGGGAACGACATATCTACCCAGTCTCAACGCAGTCGACTCAGTAAGACCGATTGTCCTCAGTCAGGTTACAGGCGACTGGGAAGTTGCTGAGATATTCGCGCAGAACGCGGGTGGCACACATGCTGATCCTGTTGTTATTCACAACACAGTTACTGACGGTTACCTCGCTATTGTTAACCAGTCTACTAACTGGATAGCCGACAGAGGTTTAACCTGTGCTGAGTTTCTAGTCAACTGGGCAGACGAGAAGATAGGCTTTGACACAACAAAGGCCCGCAATCCGGATCCGAAGAATGGTGCCATAGATGTACCGGTAGATGCAAATCTTGCCTGGGTGCGCGGAGATGGTGCCGTTCAGGACGATGTGTACTTCGGGACAGATCCCTGTGCTTTGCCTAAGGTTACCACCATTTTGAGTGTGTTTCCACCGACGTATGATCCGCCGGGAGACCTTGTCGCCAGCACGACTTACTATTGGCGTATAGATGAGGTCAACGGACCCGACATCGTCACGGGCGATGTGTGGTCATTTACCACTATACGTGGAGAGGCCCAGTGCGACTATCCCTATGATGGCGCTATCATTTCAGGCGATATGATTGAGTTCCCTTCGGGTAGCAATAACTGGTTTATATGGACCAAGCTTACTTTCATCCGGGGAGCGACAGCGGCCGACCATACCGGCTACTTCAATGTAGATTACAGCAAGGTCCAGTCCCGCGCCCAGGACGCGAACCTCGGCTCGCCGCCGTACGCGTCGATACCGGGGTGGGAATACACGTATTTTGCAGGTAATCCCCAGGTTCCCCCGGCCAATCAAACTCTTGTTCGAGGGACCAAGTACTTCTGGACTGTCGATGCCAAAGATGCCCAGGGCAATGTATTCGGCGGTGATATCTGGGAATTTGCGATTCAGGGCTTTAAGGCCTTTGCTCCCAGCCCGCCTAATGAGGCCATATTTATAAGCACTACACCGTTCCTTTCCTGGCTTCCTGGTTTCGGTGTTGAATCTCACGAGATTTACATGGGAACGAGCTGGGAAGATGTGAACAATGCCGAATACAATGTCACCACTCCTCCGCCGGAATTTGTTATTGCCCGATCGGAGCCGAACTATCAAGTCGTCACCGCTCTGCCACACAGCACGAAGATTTACTGGCGTGTTGACGAAGTCCAGGGCCGTGTACCGCCTTTCTTCATACCTACGGCTTTTTACAAGGGCGATGTCTGGGAGTTTACTACTCTTCCGGAAGGTGTCGGTCAAATCAGGGAGGACTTGTGGTGGAATATCACCGGTACTGCTATAGGTAACCTTTACGCCCATCCCAATTTCCCGGGCCAGCCGGACGAGACCAGGATGTTAAACTCGTTCGATTCAGGCACGGGATTGGCCGAAAATTATGGAGGCATGATTCACGGCTGGCTTCATCCGGCATATTCGGGTGACTATACATTCTGGCTCTGCACCGACGACGATGGCGAGTTGTTTTTAAGTACCGACGACACTCCGGCCAACATGGTTCGTATCGCCAACATCGCAGGCTGGTCAGGCCCGTATCAGTGGATCGGTGGCGCTGGAGCAGGCACGCGTAACCAGGAATCTGCTCCTATCTCACTGGTTGCCGGTCAGAAATACTACATTAGAGCAACATGGAAAGAAGGCGGCGGAGGCGACCACTGCCAGGTGGCCTGGCAGGGTCCTGACCAGCCTCTGGCACCTGTAAACGGTTCAGCAGCAGCGGTTATTCCCGGCAGCAGACTGTCTCCGTTTGTGCAGTTGTGGGCCCATGACCCTGACCCGAGAAATATGCAATACGCTGTTCCGACAATGTATAGTCTCAGGTGGGGCCCGGGAGACCATGCCGCCCAGCACGATGTCTACTACGGCACGGATAAAGCGGCTGTGACCAATGCCACTCCGTCAACTCCGGGCATATACAAGGGACGCATAGGTCCCAACAGCTTAGGTCCCTTAGCGTTTGACGCGGCCCAGTTTTATTACTGGCGGGTTGACGAAGT
>JAABXR010000050.1 GCA_011776225.1 Phycisphaerae bacterium | reverse complement strand
GACAAAAAAGTGCTGCTTTACTGTGAAGCTGAGGCTGAGATTAAACGAGTAGGTGAGATTGTAAAGGATATTAACAACAAGATTCCGGCCAACTTCAAACTGCTCCTGGGTTTTATTCATCAGGGCTTTGTCATAAATTCACTAAATACGATAGTCATAAGTCATCACGAGCTATTCGGCCAGTATGTGCTAAGGAGAAGACGCAGGCCGGCGAGGTCAATGTCGCCTGTGGATACACTCAGCGATTTGCAGGCAGGTGACTATGTTGTTCACGCTTCCTATGGTATCGGCAAGTTCATCGAGGTTCAAACAATAGAGGAAAAAGGCGGCAAGAGCGAATATCTTACTATTGGATATGCGGATGGCGTGAAAATCCACGTCTCGGTCAACAATATCGCCCTTGTGCAGAAGTACATAGGGACAAGTCCGAAACGCCCGAAATTGAGCAAGGTCGGCTCGAAAAGGTGGCAAAAACAGAAAGATAAAGTTGCCGCTTCCGTTCGAGACCTTGCAGTTGAACTGCTTGAGGTACAGGCGAAGCGCCAGGCAACCGGTGGAATTGCATATGGAGCCGATTCAAGCTGGCAGGCCGAATTTGAACAATCTTTTTCATATCAGGATACGCCGGATCAAACCACAGCAGCCGAGCAAATAAAGGCAGATATGCAGGAACCTGTCGCGATGGACAGACTGCTGTGCGGCGACGTTGGTTACGGCAAGACCGAGATTGCAATGCGTGCGGCATTCAAGACGGTCGAGAATGGAAAGCAGGTGGCTATCTTAGTGCCTACAACGGTGTTATGTGTACAGCACGGCAGGACTTTCACTGAGCGGTTCGCAGACTTTCCGGTCTGTATCGAGGTCCTTAATCGCTTCAAAACAACGAAACAGGCCAGAGATATAATCGCACGAACAAAGGAAGGCAAAGTCGACATCCTGATAGGAACTCATCGACTTTTGAGCGGTGATGTTGGTTTCAGGGATTTAGGGCTATTGATAATCGATGAAGAGCAGCGATTCGGCGTTGAACACAAAGAAAAACTTAAAATGATGCGTGTCAATGTTGACGTGCTTACGATGACTGCCACGCCGATCCCAAGGACACTGCATATGTCGATGCTGGGCCTGCGCGATATAAGTTCGCTTTCTACGCCGCCATTAGACAGGCGAAGCATAGTAACATCAGTAACCGCCTATAACAATGACCTTATACGAAAAGCCATTATTCGCGAATTGAATCGTCAGGGACAGGTGTTCTTCCTGCACAACAGGGTCAGGACCATAGACAAAAAGGCCTGGGATATTCAAAAACTGGTTCCGGATGCAAAGGTCACTATAGCACACGGCCAAATGGCCAAGAGCGCACTTGAAAAGACAATGATAGATTTTGTAATGGGCCAAATTGACGTACTTGTGTGCTCGACAATAATCGAATCAGGTCTGGATATTCCGAATGCCAACACGATTTTAATAAACGATGCCGACAGATTCGGCCTTGCAGAACTCCATCAGCTTCGCGGCAGAGTCGGCAGATATAAACATCGGGCGTATGCGTACATGCTGCTGCCGGCCTCGAGGTCGATAACACCACTGGCTGCAAAACGCTTGAAGGCCATCGAAGAGTATTCACATTTAGGCGCAGGATTCAGAATTGCCTTGCGGGACCTGGAGATTCGCGGGGCGGGAAATATATTAGGACCTGAGCAGTCAGGCCATATCCAGACGGTGGGTTATCAAATGTATTGCGAACTATTGGCCGATGCCGTCCGTAAACTAAAAAACGAGCCGGTCGAGCCGATACCGACGGCCGTTATCGATTTGGGTTTTGCTACTTATATCCCGAAAAACTATATACCCGCCGACAGGCACCGGATGGATATGTACCGCAAAATTGCCGTCGCAAGAGGCATAGAGGATTTGAAACAGATAACCAACGAGCTAACCGACGTTTACGGAGCGATACCGGATGAGGTCGAACTGCTGCTGGAATTGGCCGAACTTCGCATCGCAGCAAGTAAACATGACATAAAAAGCGTTGTAACAACCGGCCAAAATGTGGTATTTTCATTTACAAAAGAGGCACTTGTACAAATGGAGACCTTATTTGCAGACGTATCCGGAAAAGTTACAATCCCTGAACCGGGGAGAGTATACTTACGTCTGCCAAAAAATTATTTTGAGCCTAAATCGCTGATAACCATCCTGCGAAAAGTTCTTATGGGAAAAAGCAATGAACGAAAAAGAAAATAGTACACAAAAACAAAGCCCAGAATCATTCAGACCATCAACAGCTTTTTTTGTTTTATCTTTCAGCACATTTTTGATGTATGGTTTTGTATCAGACTTTTTAGAATTGGTACCTCGTGCCCTGTACGCAGGGAATTTAGTTGTAGCAGACATAAATGTAGTAAATTCTCGGAGGCCAAAGGATGATAAAGAGCTAAAATATTGGCTCGAAAATATGGTGTGGTATCACCGCTTCACGAATGAAGAGATAAAAGCCGCTACGGGGCTTACCGAGAAGGAAATAATCGCCGGGTTAAAGAAATTTAATATTCTGCCTGATAATCGGCCGAAACGAGCAGAGGATGCGCCGCTGCTGGTGCTGCCTTACCCAGGAGGTCGCCATCCACGAATTGGCTTCTTAGACGGTGCGATTGATCCACAGAGAGAGACAAAGTTCAGTGTGTTTACGCCTTGGGATGCGAACAGCTACGTCGTTGTAGATGTGCCGGAAGCTATCTGGTCGAACTTAGGCCTTACATACCTTGCTCATACACATATCGATACAATCTGGACAAAACAGAAAATCGAGTTGCCAAAGCTGGAGTGGAACCGGCATCCCGATGGGACGCTCGATATCGAAAGAAAGCTGCCAAACGGAATATCCTTCGGAGCGCATGTAAAGCCCACAAAAGAGGCTGTACTTATGGAATTATGGCTTAAAAACGGTACAGATAAAAAGCTCAGCGATCTGCGTGTGCAGAACTGCGTTATGACGAAGATGGCAGCCGGCTTTGAGCAGCAGACAAACGAAAACAAAATATTAACAAATCCTTACGTTGCCTGTAAATCCGGTGACGGCAGGAAATGGATAATTACTGCATGGGAGTATTGTAACAATCCATGGGCCAACGAGAAGTGTCCATGCTTTCATTCGGACCCGAAGTTTTCCGACTTAGAGCCGGGGCAAACGCATAAGCTGCACGGCTGGCTATCGTTTTACGAGGGAACGGACATAAAGGCGGAATTCAAACGAATCGAAGCAACCGGCTGGTGGAAAAAGTAGATCCACAGAAACGAAACATATTTAAATTAAGTAAACAGGAGATCCAACAATGAGTAAATGTAGACAAAGCATCCTGGTAGCTGCATTAATTCTTTTCACATCATGTTTAGGCATATCAGCTACTAAAAAGCCAAAAACACTGGAAATCGGTGCGAAAGCACCTGATTTTAATCTCCCCGGCGTAGACGGAAAATATTACAAACTGGCTAGTTTCAATAAGGCCGATTTTCTCGTCGTCATTTTCACCTGTAACCACTGCCCTACCGCCCAAGCATACGAAGAGCGGATGAAGAAAATTGCAGCCAACTACAAAAACAAAGGCGTAGCTGTTGTAGCCATATCACCAAATGACCCCAAAGCCGTTCGTCTTGATGAGTTGGGCTATTCGGACCTTAGCGATTCACTCGAGGAAATGAAAATCCGCGCAAAGGACAAGAAATTCAATTTTCCCTATCTCTATGATGGAGACTTACAAAAAGTATCCCGTGCTTACGGTCCTGTTACCACTCCACACGTGTTCATTTTTGACAAAGAGCGCAAACTACAATATGTCGGCCGAATCGATGATTCCGAAAAACCCAAACGTGTCAAATCCCGGGATACACGTAATGCAATCGAGGCTTTGCTGTCGGGTAAAGAAGTCCCGGTTAAGAAAACCAGAACGTTCGGCTGTTCGATTAAGTGGTCGAACAAAAGAGATTCTGTGAAAAAGGCCTTCGAGAAATGGGCAAAGGAACCTGTCAATGTGAAAATGATAGACGCAGACGGGATAAGAAAACTTGTAAAAAATGACTCGAAAAAACTACGATTATTCAATGTATGGGCGACCTGGTGCGGGCCCTGCGTCGTTGAATTTGACGAGCTTGTTTCCATTAACCGAATGTATCGAGGTCGGGATTTTGAAATGATTACCCTAAGTGCCGATTCACCGGCCAGGAAAGATAATGTGCTTTCATTCCTGAAGAAGAAGCAGGCATCCTGCAACAATTATCTCTTTAATTCGGAAAACAAGTACGAGCTTATGGGGGCGGTGGATACTATATCACCGGGAGGTATTCCGTACACGATTCTCGTTAAGCCTGGCGGAAAAGTCATTTACCGCCGGCTGGGATTGATTGATCCGCTTGAGTTGAAAAAAGTCATTGTAGAATACCTGGGAAGAACTTATCAATAGCCCAAAAACACGCAGGCAGGAAGATAACTATGTGGTATAAAATAAGTAACAAATTGTTCTTTATTCACAGAACTCAGATAAAGGCTATGGGTATATGGATTTAGATAAAATTTGCACATCACGAAAAATTGCTCTGTTGCTGTCATTTTTGGTTTTGTTTCTCGCCGGTGGCTGCGCAGAAAAACCTGAGGGCAAATCCGATGTCCCTATCAACCATAAGGTTTTAGCTGAATTCAAAATTGCAAGAAATGGGGACCCGATTCTTCTTCCTGTTACATTCAAGGAAAAAGAATACTTATTTATGCTTGACACAGGCAGCTCTCACACAGTGTTTGATTCATCATTCAGACATGAACTGGGAGAGGTAAAAGATATAAAAAAGGGACTAACATCGGGAAGCCCGATCCTGGCTGAATTCTTTAATGCACCCAATGCATTTCTCGGTCCTTTCGATCTAAAAGAATCCGGCGATATAGCTTGTTTAGACCTCAATATTTTCAAATCGGTCCTGGGGAAAAATGTCAGTGGCTTGATAGGGATGAGTTTCCTAAGAAAATATGTGATCCGTATAGATTTTGACAAAGGCACGCTTTCGTTTCTTCAACCGATGCAGGAACAGCACCCGGACTGGGGTATAGAATTAGTAATGGAATATGATTCGCTTGGTTGGCCACAGATTACAGGGCTTGTCCTCGACGACATTAAGGTGGATTTTGTGATTGATACCGGTGCAAATAGTACAGGAGGATTAGTCAGTGACATATTTGAAAAGACTCTCTCAGAAAATAA
Source organism: Phycisphaerae bacterium (assembly GCA_011776225.1). Classification (GTDB taxonomy): domain Bacteria; phylum Planctomycetota; class Phycisphaerae; order Sedimentisphaerales; family Anaerobacaceae; genus CS2-K091. Next base: position 10,049 of record JAABXR010000050.1, on the reverse strand, counting down.
ACTTAAAACCTCTGAGATACTATTCGCAACGGCATCCGGTGTAATACGTAAGAGAGAAATGCGTATTAAGAGCCTTTCTGTAGGATTACTTAATTATACCGATATTATCTTCGGTGAAGCTAATATGTCTCATTTAGGACTGTCATTCCTGTCTCGACATATAGTCACTTTCGATTTTCCCAACAGCAGAATGTATCTCAAAAAAGGCAAAGGATTCAAAAAGAATGACCAATCCGATATGAGCGGCTTACATCTTCTTCGTATTTCTGACAAAACCGTAGTCTATTCAGTTGACGAGGATAGCCCGGCACAGAAATCAGGTATCACGGCTAACGATATCATACTCCGGGTCGGTGACAAAGATGCAAATGCATATGACATTTTGGACCTTAGACGGCTTCTAATGTCCGGGGACAAACGAAACATTACAATGACAATTAAGCATGGTGATGATGTAAAAGATGTATCTTTTTTGCTTGAGAAAAAGATATGACAGCTTTCGCCCAAACTAACCTCCCGTCGCAAGCCGGCTTTATCGGATGTTATCACATATAAGGAATGATACTTGGACTAAATTGTTCGTAAGTCTATTGATTAAAATCGGTTAGATACATACAAAATTAAACCTGGTGTTGCTGTTTCGGGCACAGAGGCATACCTTCAATCGCATTGAAAGCCCTCATCTCTAAGCAAAATCTCTTGACAAAGAGCATAAAAAGTGATATAATGATAATTTATAATTGAAGAATAATTTATCAGTTTCAGATTACACCTTATTTGAATCGGCAGGGGTATAATTTAGTTTTAGTGTAGGTGGGCTCACGAATCTTTGTAATAGTCGCAGTGCTGTTCCGCGTGTCTTTCAGACTTTACTAAAGGGGGTGGGATGANNAAGGGGGTGGGATGATATGGTTTTTTGTCAACAAAAACGCAGGCAAATATATTTCAGTAAAACACCTGCGCAATTTCTGAACCATAAGATCGCCACATCATTTAAAATGCAGGGCAGCAAATTAGTACAAATTGGCGTAATTTTGATTTTATTTGTTTTACTTACACCTTCAGCCCTGTTTTCTTATACTGTTTTGTGGGATACTTCTCATGGAATTGCCAACTCCGGTCAATACCAGCCGAGTGGATACTATCAGGCACTGAGCGAACACCTCGGCGATAACGGCTTTACTACTGTTACTACATCTCAGGGCTTTCTTGTTGACGATCCCGTCGGATATGATGTGATAGTCGTCTGCCTGACCAGCGCCTTTGATAGCAGCTATACAACTGCTGAAGTCGAGCGCATAGTGGATTTTGTTGACGATGGTGGTGGGTTGCTTATTATGGGAGATCGTCAATCCGCACCTAATGCCAATATCGAACCTGTATCATCCCGGTTCGGAATCACATTTGGACCTGATGTAGTCTCCAGTTACCCCAACTATTTTGATGTTTATACCTCAGAACTTGACCGCTCCCATTCTGTGTTTAGCGATTTTGCCACTACTGACGAGATATTCATGTACGCTGCATCGGAATTGTTTGTTACCGAACTAGCTTCTCCGATAGCCTGGCAAGAGGGAACCGGAAAAACTATAGCCGCTGTAGCTCAATATGGCCAGGGCAGGGTAGTAGCACTCAGTGATTGCAGTTTGTGGTCATTATCTGATTCATCCTGGGACTATTTCCACAAGGCAGACAATCCACAATTCGCCCTAAACACCTTCACCTATCTTGCCGTGCCTGAACCGGCGACGCTTTTGCTACTCGGCCTTGGTGCAACGCTTTTAATAAGAAAAAGAAGCTAAGCCCTAACCGCAATCAAAACTTCAACCCACATAAGCCCCTTAAAATACACATAATGTCACTACTTTCTCCAAAGATCATCCTGGGATTACTCTTAATGGAACAGTAAATAAACTTGCTGACAAGCTTGGGATTAATCCTATAAGTATCAGTATCACGCCCATTGCATATTCTGTGATTATATCGGCGATTGCATTGGCACAAAAAATTCTGTAAAGTATTTATGCGCAGCCAATGTGACAAATTCCAGATAAGGAGGACTTTGGTATGAGATGGTGTTATCGATTATTAAGGATAATAATTTTAACGGTATGTATATTAGGCATTTGCTTAGCAGCCAATGCCCAGCCGGAAACAAAAGATGATAAACCACTGTGGAACGTAGCCTGGATTACCGACACACAGACACCTGACTGCGAATGGATTAATACGCTGTGTGCCCGGCTAAGTGCGAATAAACCAAAAATCGTGATACATACGGGTGATACAAGGTTCGAATGGGCAAATCAATGTGCTTGGAAGGATGCTGTCGATATGCAGCGTGTCGAGATGCCCCCTATCGAATTTCATCTGGCGCCCGGCAATCATGATTTACAAAATGGCCTGCTAAAATACCACTTGCGCAAGGCTGCAACACAAGGTATATACCGATCTGATACCGGTCTTAAAGCCACAGGACACGGCTACTACCACAACCGCGTACCTGAAAATACAAGTGGTCCTCTCTGGCCGATCTGGAATCCCGAAGTAGCCAATCACCCTGCCTGGCAAATTAGCGCCAATAAGAAACCCGCACATTGGCAGCATCCGGATCCGCCTTATCATTATGTCTTCAAAAGAGGTGGAATTCGCTTTATTGTTTGTGATACTTATTACACTAGAGAACAGAAAGAGTGGATTCGCAATCTTATCGTACAACCTGACGATAGTTCTGTTTCAATTGTTCTACAACACAAGCATGAAGTAAACGACCTGGCCAAATACTTCGATGGACTGAAAGGACGCCATAATGTCAAGCTGGTATTATCCGGCGACCACCATCACTATTGCTACGAGCAGCGCGACGGAATTACTTATATTACTGCTGCCGGTATGGCTGCCGGTCAATATGGCAACTGTGACGCTATGACGCTGTGGGTATACAAAGATCATTTACGTCTGGACCGATACCTTCTGCCAAAAGGGCTACCTATGAAGCCTATCCAGGGCCCTACGACTATCTGGACCTGTGAAGGTGATTTTAGCGAATACAAAAGACCGGAATTTCCAAAAAAACCGGCCCCGCTGGTTGTGCAATCTGAAAAATTCGGCACGATAGGCCCTAACCTGATAAAAAACGGCAATTTTGAAAACGGCATTTGGTACGAACGGTATCGTGGATGGTCACCAAGTTATTGGTATCAATGGTTCACGCGAGGTGGACATGTGCCGGAACATGCCGTAGGTAAACGTCTGCCGCACACAGGTAAAGAATACGTGCGTCTTCACATGTGGGCTCATGCCTGGCGAGGAGGGATTCTGCAAAATATCCGCAACGTTGAGCCATGTCACATGTATCGCCTGACGGCTTATGGATTCTTTCAGCCTGATAAGGCTCCGGAGCCCAATGCCAGAATCGGTATCGATCCACGCGGAACGTTGGCACAACAATTCTCTGTCGATGTCAGTAAACACCCGGCACCTAAATACGACGAAGGGGTAGGTGATGACCCAAAGACCGACAAATATGAAGGGAAAGACATCACCGAAACCACGGTCTGGTCTGATTACCATGATTATTACAAGTGGGGTAAATTTGAAGTAACAACCGAGGCCAAATCTGACACAATTACCACCATTCTGTACTGTTCACCAAAACAGAGACCTGCTGAAAAACCCATCTACGAGATGAACTGGGACAGCGTAGAGCTTTATGAGGTCCCCTGGCCCACAAAACGATTGGTTGCCAATGATAGGCTTCTGACTCCGGACAAAGGCTTCAAGAACTTAATCGTAACTATCCAGCCGGAATTCAATACCGCTCAGGTTACATGGAAAACTTCAACTCCTTCAGGTGCTTCTCAAGTCCTATACCGATTTAAAGACTGGGATGCCACCGCTCAAAAGAAAGATGATAAGGTGGTTCGCAGTAAGGATTTTCTCTTTAAAAGCCAGGTTACGTACGAAAAATCAGAAAAATTTCATCGTATAGAGATTGAGCATCCGGAAATACGCACAGCTTCAAAATTAGAACTCATCGCCCTTTCGAGGGCGTTGACAGACGGGCACTGTGTTACACTTTGTTCACCTGTGGTAAGCATCAGTCTGGCCAATACGATTCCCATAACATCCGGCGATTCGGCCGACAACTGGCGGGATAATATTGTGCCCGGTGCTTCTATGAGCCATCACCCACATTCGCCCAAAGGCACTTTGTTTAAGATGCAGTTTGCAGATTCTGATCCATGGTGTTATCCCATATTAAAATTAAAGGATAAGGAGATTCCCGACGGTTCATTTCGCGGCCTGGGATTAACTGTTCAATTACTCGAAGGCGAAGGCATCGTCCGCGTCCAGTTCGTGGAGGAAAGTGACACGCGTTACGCAGTTGAAACCAACTTTAAAGCCGGTCTGCATCAGCCACAGCAAATCAGGGCCATGTTTAACAACAGACTATGGCAATCCACATCACCTCGAGACCCCGATGGTCGGTTAACTCCGGAGAAAATTAAGGCGGTCATGGTCGGTATAAATTCAAAGCGACACACCACCGTAAAAATGGTGGTGAGCGATTTGACATGGATAAAATAAAACCACTCCTTTTTCTTATATCTGAGAATAATCTCCGTTAAGAACTTACTCTTGTCCCTCCAATTCACACTGCACCCAACTGAGCAAGTCCCTCCATTTTGAAAAAGTTGCAAAATATAAGAAAGTAAACCTTTCGGTTTTGGCAATTATGGATGAAAGCAATGTGAACAAACAGCCAATAATATTGTATTTATAAGGTAAATTTGATATACTATTGAAAGAAAAAACCACGCATTTGAACATTTTTCTCCTGTTTATTAGGAAAATGTAAACTTATCAGTAAAAAGACCGGCAAGAGAATAGACTGTGGCAGATATACTAAACATCCCTGATTCAGAACCGACTTCTTCTGCACCACGAACCAAACAATCTGAACTCCAGACGACCGGATTTATATTTGACATCAAGAAATACGCCATACACGACGGTCCGGGCATCCGCACTACAGTTTTCTTCAAAGGCTGTCCATTGTATTGCCAGTGGTGTCAAAATCCCGAAAGCTGGAAAAAACATCCCGAACTCGGCTTCCGAACAGGCAGATGTATCAGGTGCGGTCAATGCGTCCGGACATGCACTCATAAGGCAGTTACGTTTTCTGAAGACCAACCTGTGACCGATGTAAAAATATGTAACCTGTGTGGCGAGTGCGTTGATGCCTGTTTCTCCGGCGCAAGAGAAATCATCGGGTATCAGACAACCGTTAGTGAGGTCATGGCCGAAGTTGAGAAAGATGTTGTCTTTTACGACCAGTCCGGCGGCGGCGTCACGTTCTCAGGAGGCGAACCTTTGATGCAGCCCGAATTCCTCCTTGCGCTGCTGAACCAGTGCCAGGCACAACAAATACACACGGCCGTGGATACAAGCTGTTATGCGGAGCCGGAGATTGTAGAAACCATAAGCAAAAAAACCGACCTGTTCCTTTGCGACCTCAAACACATGGACAGCGAAAAACACGAACGTTTTACCGGCATGGGAAATAAACTTATACTGGACAATATTAAACTTCTCTCTGAGGCCGGAAAAGAAATCATAATCAGAATCCCCGTCATTCCCGGCTTTAACGATGACCAGCCAAATATTGAAGCAACAGGCAAATTCGCTGCGTCTTTGCCGTGTCTTAACAGCATAGATATTTTACCCTACAATCGCGGCGGAATGGAAAAATCCTCCCGACTCTCGGCTGAAACCATACTCATGCAGGCCGAAACTCCCGATGAGGAAAAAATGAAATCGATTGCAAAGTCACTTGACAATTTCGGATTAAAAGTCAACATAGGCGGTTAGTGAATATGAATGAAAGAGTGACAAAACTTCGGAAACAAAGCGTTGAAACAAAACCGTACATCTCCACCGAACGTGCGGAACTGATTACCGACTTTTACAAAACTGATATTCCTGCCAACAATTCCGTCCCTGTTTGCCGTGCCCTCTCATTCAGGTACCTCATGGAGAACAAATCAATCTGCATCAACGATGGCGAACTTATCGTCGGAGAACGAGGCCCGGCACCCAGAGCCACGCCCACTTACCCCGAGTTATGCTGCCACAGTCTGGAAGATCTGCGCATATTAAACACCCGGGAAAGAACACCCTTTGTAGTCACCGAAGAGGTTAGAAATACTTACAAAGAGAAAATAATCCCCTTCTGGACCGGCAAAACCATACGGGAACAACTTTTTAATGCGATGGACGAAAATTGGCATCAGGCATTTAACGCAGGAGTGTTCACCGAGTTTATGGAGCAGCGTGCTCCCGGCCATGCCATCCTTGACGATAAGNNGCGTGCTCCCGGCCATGCCATCCTTGACGACAAGATTTATCACAAAGGCATGCTCGACTTCAAGCGAGAAATTGCAAAAAACCGCGAGAAACTCGACTATTCCAACGATCCAAAAGCCAAAGAAAAAGACCAGCAATACCAGGCAATGGATATTTGTGCCGATGCCGTCATTACCTTTGCCGGGCGGTACGCAGAAAAGGCAATGAAACTGGCACAACAGGAGACTGATCCTGCTCGCAAAAAGGAACTGAAACAAATCGCCGAAGTCTGTTCACGCTTGCCGGCCAATGCACCACGTAACTTTTGGGAAGCGCTGCAGTCATACTGGTTCGTGCATCTTTCCGTGATTACAGAACTTAACACATGGGATTCATTCAATCCGGGACGCCTTGACCAGCACCTGTTGCCGTTTTATGAAAAAGGCCTGGAAGAGGGAACCTTAACGCCCCAACAGGCCAAAGAGCTTCTGCAGTGTTTCTGGATAAAGTTCAATAATCAGCCCGCCCCGCCAAAAGTCGGTATCACCGAGGAACAAAGCGGAACTTACACCGATTTCGCACTTATTAACGTCGGTGGTGTAAATCCAACCGATGGTTCTGACGCAGTCAACGATGTTTCGTATCTTATTCTGGACGTAGTCGAAGAGATGCGTCTGACACAGCCCAGCTCCTGTATTCAAATCAGCAAGAAGAATCCTGACCGGTTCCTTCGGCGGGCCTGTGAGGTAATTCGCACAGGAATCGGTCAGCCTTCGGTGTTCAATACCGACGTTATCATCACGGAAATGCTCCAGGACGGCAAGAGCCTGACAGACGCCCGTACCGGTGGCCCCAGCGGCTGTGTAACAGTAAGCTCGTTCGGCAAGGAAAGCTGCACCCTGACCGGCTACATCAATTGGCCCAAGATACTCGAACTTGCCTGCAACAACGGCGTCGATCCATATTCAGGCGTCCAGCTTGGCCCTCAAACCGGCGATGTCCGCAAATTCACCTCTTATCAGCAATTGTTCGATGCTTACAAGATACAGCTCGCTTTTTTTATAGACCTGAAAATCAATGCAAACAATGTCATCGAACGGCTCTTTGCAAATAATATGCCTGCCCCGTTCATGTCAATCATTATGGATGACTGTATCGCCCGTGGTGTGGACTATCACAACGGAGGCGCAAGATATAATCCGACATACATCCAGGGAGTCGGTATTGGCACTGTTACCGATGCGCTGTCGGCGGTAAAATATCACGTTTTCGATCAGCAAAGTGTCTCGATGGATGAATTAATGAAAGCGACGCAGGCTGACTTTGAGGGTCACGAACGTCTGCATCATATGTTGCTCAATCACACACCCAAGTATGGCAATGACGAGGATTACGCGGATAGTATCACCGAAGATGTATTCAATACCTACTACAACCTCCTAAATGGACGCCCCAACACAAAGGGCGGTAAGTATCGTGTCAACCTCCTGCCCACGACAGTACATATTTATTTCGGCTCCGTAGTCGGTGCACTGCCCGACGGCAGAAAAGCCGGTGAGCCTGTCTCCGAGGGAATTTCACCAAGCCAGGGCTGCGATATCAAAGGCCCAACTGCCATTATCAAGTCGGCAGCCAGAATTGACCACGCTCGCACCGGAGGAACACTGCTGAATATGAAATTCAATCCACAGGTGCTCGCCGGCGATAGCCTCGATAAGCTTGTCCATTTAATCAGGTCATACTTCAAACTCGACGGCCATCATATCCAGTTCAACGTCATTGGAGCTGAGACGCTGCGAAAAGCTCAGCAAGCTCCACAACGCCATCGAGACCTTATCGTCAGGGTCGCCGGTTACAGCGATTACTTCGTGGATGTGGGCAGAGACCTGCAAAATGAAATCATTGCCCGCACCGAACAACAATCATTTTAAGTCATTCAAACCACCACACTATAATCGAACACTTATTTTTACACGAAATATCGTCCTATAAGTTTTTTTTGCTCAAAGTGTGCCCCTCACTTAGACGATGTTGTAATAAGCCGCGTTTACGGGAAAAATTCAAATCAAGGCCGAATATGAACAGAGGGTTTACACTTGTTGAGGTGTTGATAGTAGTGGCTATTCTTGGTATTCTGGCAGCTGTCGTAATACCGGAACTCCAGTCACACTCCCAGGAAGCAAAAGTATCCACTGCCANNACAAATCGAATTCTATGCCATCCGCAATAACGATGTCCCCCCGGGATATCCAAGCAACAATATGGATGCACCTGTTTTTGAAGTTGAATTCTTAACTCAAATGATCCGCGGAAAATATCTAACGAAAATGCCTGAAAATCCATTCAATAACAAGACAACACTGCTTATGATAGCAAATGACGGTTCAATCCCGGCAGAAGCCACCGGTGAATATGGATGGATTTATCAGCCTAAGACAAGAACAATAAAACTCGATTGGCCCGGTACTGATATTGATGGAATCCGGTACTACGATTATTAGCGGGCCTCTGCATTGGGGATCTCAAGCGGAGTAAAGACCAGCGGAACAGGATTGGCTTCTATTATGTTAGGATCAGGCGGATCTGTACCTTCGATCCAGCCGTAATTTAACCAATTAACCCTCCAAACCTTGCCATCCTCGGATACCGGGCCGCTGAAGTAATCTTTACTATTGCCCTCCACAACACCTAAAGGAATCTCCATACGAAAGTGTTCAAGAATAATCCTTACTTTTAGCTGTCGTGTTTGAGGGTCATAATCGGCCTCGCAGGGGCCCAGAACGTAGACTCCTGTGCTGCCTTCGGTACCTTCCTCATATAATCCGCCCTCCTCGACATTTATCTGCATACCCATGGTGTGTTTCAATTTTGATATGCTTCCATCCCGCTCAAACTTAAAGCCCCAGTTGAACTGATCAGAAACCCAGACGCCTACAAGAAACTCTGGAAACTCTTTATCGCCGTCTGTTTTTGTTTTATTGACCTTTTCTTCGTTTTGGCAGCCGAAAATTCCCGTAAGAAAAACAACACATCCGGCCAACAGCAACAACTGCTTCATAATCCGACTCCAAAATATATGTATAGATAACCTCTATATTTTAGCAAACCAGAAAAAATTTACCAGGAAAAAAGCCACTTTAGGCCCGCTATTTGTCACGGACCATGTAAAAAACCTTCAGATGTTCCTTATACGGATATGCGCCGACATTAATATTCAATATTTATGGTGTTTCCCAGAAGTTGTAATTCGTAGGATCGCATTCCGGCACTTGTAATTCCGGCTTATTGAAGTAAAACCTGAAAGTGGTCAAATCTGAAATAGCGATACGGAACGGCCCGCTCTTTAAATGATCAAAGTCGTAGCATATACATCCCGGTGGCATAGGATCCCGATTCATACACTGCCTAAATCCCTCCAGATCGGGAATAGCAACCCAGAATGGACCTGTTTTAATGCCGTCCGCATCGCCACGGCACTGCCTGGCATAGCACCAGCAATCAGGCTTGCCCCAGGCTTGCCATTCCGCATATTCCGGAGCGGTATTCTTCATGCACTCAGGAGGCCCCTGCCGAATGACCACGGAATCCTCAAGCGTAAAATTCACAAAGTCCGCCGTCGTGGCCAGTGAGATAACTGCCTCGCCTACCGCGCCGCCGACCTGGTAGACAATTTCGTCAAAGTAAACACCGGCAGGAGCTGG
>JAABXR010000203.1 GCA_011776225.1 Phycisphaerae bacterium | reverse complement strand
AGGCGAGTATTTGCGACAAAGCTTGCTTTACAAGCAAATACTGCCGAGAACACCAAGCCGGCAAATACGATCCTTGCCTACTTATCAAGTGATTCTTTGGTCCTTGCCTACTTACCAAGTAGGTCCGCGAAATCTGTGTAATCCGTGGTTAATAAAGGATTTACGTCTCTTTAAAGCACTCTACATCTGTAGAGATACAATTACAAATGTCATGAGCGCACTACAAATTCACCTTTTTATGCAAAACAAAGCCAAACTCCGAAAAGTCAAGTCGAACGTAAGTAGAGTATTAACAAAGTATTATGTCAAAATGGACACTTGGTCAATTAGGACAAAACAAAGCCAAACAAACCCAAACGAACCCAAAGTCAAAATGGGTAAAATAAACATAACTACTTGTCTAACAATGAACTACGAACAACGAACTATGAACGATGAAAAAAACGAACCCAAAACGAACCCAATTCAAACCCAAACAAACCCAATTTCAATCTGCCCATCCGGCAGGAAGTACAAAAGAATGGGAACTGGATTTATGTTTATCTAACTTATTTGACTTGCAAATCTGCCTGAATAGACCAAAATATAGTAAAATTCATGACCTCATCGCTTGGTCAGTGGTGAAAAGAAATTGCAGATGTCGCCGAATACGTACCATTTCGCACAGATTTGTTGAGTTGAAAGGGATAAACCATGGGAATCAAAGAAGTTACAAAAATATTGATTGTAGTGATTATTAGCTCGCAGCTAATATCTGCCTTGTGGGCCGCGGAAGCGCCAAAACCACGCAGCCGCAGTGAAGTTAAAGCGGTTCTTGCCAAAGCTCCAAAACCGCCGGGAAGACGACAGCTAAGCGAGCTTGACGTCGTTCTGGTTGCGTTCAAGAAAGACCACGGCCAAGATGAGCACGATTATCCTTTATGGCAAAAGCGATGGGCGGTTTTACTTGGAGGAAAACAAGCTGGGCAGGAAAAACAGGTCAACCTTTATGGTCCGGCCCCAGAGGGGAAAAAGAAAGCGGCTTTATCAGGTGCGCCTAAAGTAAAGGTATCAACTGCCAATGGGTGGCCGAGCAGGGAGCAGTTCAAGACCGCTGATTTGATTGTTATATTCTGTTATGCCCAGTGGGACGAAAAAAAGCTAAAAGATCTGGAAGGGTTCTTATCGCGGGGTGGCGGTTTTGTCATCCTGCATCCTGCTGTGATTGTCCCAAAGGGCAAAAACATCACGGACCAGGTTGCCAAACTCATAGGTTTGGCCTGGGAGTATGATTATACCCGCTGGCGTCATGGTCCGATGAATTTAAAGATTACCGCGCCGGATCACCCAATCTGCCTGGGCCTGCCTAAGTCAATTAAGCTGCTGGACGAGGCATATTGGCCCTTAAAAGGAGATCTCAGCAAGGTCAAAGTCTTGGCAACCTCCGATGAGACAATCAGCAAGGATTCTCAGCAGACCAAACCGGAACCGATGTTCTACATTTATGAACATGGTGAAGGACGTGTTTTCAGTTGCATCCTTGGCCATTATACATGGACGTTTGATGATCCATATTTTCGCATCCTGTTACTTCGCGGTATGGCCTGGGCGGCCGGCCAGACACCTTATCGCTTTGACCGGCTGGTTCTGCGAGGTATCCGCTTGGAAAAGTAGGATCTTTATAAGCGCGCTGACCGTTCGCGGAGAAGTCAACTTATACTACCCAGTTAGCCGACATTATCGGGGAATATTATGATACGATTGTGTGCTGCAAACTTAGTAGTAACATTCACCCTTGAATTTTTGGCAGCCAGTATCCTGCACGGAGCTGTTTTCTACGTCGATCCTGAGAAGGGAAATATGAATAACGACGGTTCTGCAGAGCATCCATGGAGAACTGTTGAGCAGGTTTTTGAACAGAATCTAATACAGACGCGTGACACTACAGGTCGTCTCAGGAATCCAAAAGGGCCTGTGAAGGCCGGCGATACTATCCTGCTTCGTTCGGGCTACCACGGCCAGATTTACTTCCGCCGGGCTCATAACGACGACTTTATTACGATTGCCGCCGAAGAGGGACACAAACCAAAAGTAAGACGAATATTTTTCTCGGCAGCCAAAAAGTGGATCATTCGAGGCCTTACAGTCTCACCCGGTTTCGCCCCTGAATATAAAAGCGACCGCATCATATATGTAGTGGATTGGGGTGGGCCGAGTGCTGACTTTGTAATCGAGAAAAATACACTCTACTCTTCAATGGATGCCCCTTCATGGTCGGCCAAGCAATGGGACAGCCTGGTCTGCTATGGGATATCCGTAATTGGAGAAAGAATTAAGATCCGCAATAATACGCTTAGATACGTCGATCACGGTATTACAATCAGCGGTGACAAGATTATTGTTGAGCGTAATTCCATAGAACACATCGCCGGCGACGGGATTGTCTGTTCAGCCGACAATGCCTCCCTGTTGTACAACAGGATGAAGTACTTCTACAAAGTGAACGCCAACCACGATGACGGGATTCAATTCCACCGCGGCAGGGATAAGACAACGCCGATTTTAAATGCCGTGGTGCGCGGTAATTCCGTGATTGCCTGGGACAATGCGGTCAGCAGTCCGTTAATTACCAGTCCACAGGGTATTTGTAACTTTGATATTCCGGCGGTCAACTGGCGAATTGAGAACAATCTTGTTCTTGTCCGGCATCATCATGGTATCACAATCGGTGGTTGCCAAAACGGCGTCATAATTAACAATCTGGCTTACAATCCATACGGCGGACGTATGTTGGCCGGGATTATGCTCGGCACTACACACGGTAAGACAAAAAGTGAGAACACCATCATACGCAACAATCTGGTCGACTCGGAAATCAGCTACCCGGGGGTAAATAACAAGATTGACCATAATATCGTGGTCAAGGATCCAAACCGTTTTTTTCGCGATCCGGGCAAATACGACATGCGTCACAAATGGGACAGCCCGGCGATTGATGCTGGCAACTTTTTTTCGGCCCCCAAGACCGACATCAACGGCTTCCGGCGGCCTAATGGAATTGCTGTTGATGTTGGGCCGTATGAATTTGAGGGTATTTATGTGCAGCCGGATAACCGGCCCCTGTACCAAAAGGTCCGCGGAAAAGACAAAGAATGAAAGCCACGAATGAACCTTGAGCTTAACCCCAAGGCTTGAGAAATCGACGAATGCATTATGAAAGGAAATACGCTATGAGGTCCTTTAGTCGCTTTGTATTGGTCATCATTTTATCGTTTCTTGTTACCTGTTCATCACAAGTAGTTTATGCCAAAGGTGGTTCTTCACCTGAGAAATTACTGCTCAAGGACTATCGTCCAAAGTCCATCTACAGTATTCCTCGGACATCGGTTAAAAAGGCGAGATATCCCGTCATTGACATGCACGCCCATGCGTACGGAAAGACTGATGGGCAGGTTGCCGGATGGGTCCGGCTTATGGATGAGGTGGGGATTGACAAAGCTATCATAATGACGGGAACTACGGGCAAGGCGTTCGATGATATTTGTGCCAGATATGCTAAGTATCCCGACCGCTTTGAAGTATGGTGTGGATTGGACTATACGGGTTATGATAGGCCCGGTTTCGGACCCGCGGCGGTCAGGGAATTAGAGCGTTGTTACAAGGTTGGCGCCCGTGGAGTAGGCGAACTCGGTGACAAGGGCAGGGGCCTGTTTTACAGCAAACCGACGAAGGCCATAGGAATGCACCTCGACGACCCTCGTATGGACCCATTGTTGGAGAAATGTGCGGATTTACAGATGCCGGTGAATATCCATGTAGCCGATCCGTATTGGATGTATGAGCCAATGGATGCTAAAAACGACGGCCTGATGAATGCCTACAAATGGAGGTTAGACAATAAGCCGGGCATTGTGGACCATAGCGGCATGCTGGAAATCCTGGAGAGTGGGATTAAACGACACCCGAGGACGACGTTTATTGCCTGCCACTTTGCCAACTGCTCTAATGATTTGAGCCGGCTCGGCAGACTATTTGACAAGTATCCTAATTTGTATGCGGATATCTCAGCCCGGTATGCCGAAACGGCCACCATCCCAAGGTTTGTTACCCGGTTTTACGAGAAGTACCAGGGCAGGCTCGTCTACGGAACAGATATGGGATTTAATGCACGGATGTATCGACTTACGTTTCGCATTCTGGAATCGGCCGATGAGCACTTCTATGCATGGGAGCAATTCAGCTACCACTGGCCCCTGCATGGTCTGGCTTTGAAAGATCAGGTGCTCAGAAAAGTATATCGGGAAAACGCAGTTAAGATTCTGAAAGGTAAGAGATTCGAGGCAACTACATCGGGGGAGACCAACTCACGTTAGCCGGCGTGCTGTTCAGCTTTTTTCGACCGAGGGACTTTCTGTAATGGATTATCGCCCGTTAGATGCGGTTTTTTGGGCGATGGGCAAGGCGGGGCCGAAAACTAAGGCTGACAGCAAAAGCTTCATTACACATTAAGAGACTATAGCTAAATAATTATGTACGAAAACGGCTGCTGAATCTTGTGTAGAGCGAGGTAAAGAAGGGCAAATTTTATGAATATTTTGCATTTATTTGTCAACCGATAGGCTACGATAGATGTCTATACTGGTAGATGGAGTTAATGGCCTCGATGGTGAAAACGGACAAAAGCTTGATCGACGCCCATATTAAGGGCGATACGACGGCCTTCGGCGAGCTTGTACGCCGGTACGGAGATGGTTTGTTGGGCTATTTGATGCGAATGACGGGCAGTGTGGAACATGCTGAGGATTTGTTTCAGGAAACCTTCAAACGAGTCCACGAAAAGGCCGATACGTTTCGGGGCGTTCGAATTAAGAGCTGGTTGTTTGCAATCGCGACGAATGTGGCTATTGACGGTTTCCGCAGAGACGGGCGGCTGCAGGTTACGTCGCTGAATCAGAAATTAGATTGTGATGATGGAAAAGAGCGGGAACTGGGTGCGGTTGCTGTAGCGGATAATTCGTATGAACCTTCTCAAAAAGCGATTATGGCTGAACTGAAAGAACAGGTCCGGCAGGCCCTTGAACTGCTGCCGGCAAAACAGCGGGCGACGCTTGTTCTGGCCTATTACCAGCAGCTTAGTTATCCAGAGGTCGCGCAGGTCCTTGATTGTTCTGTCGGGACGGTGAAAACACAGATGTACAGGGCCCTTAAAACGTTGGCGCAGAGATTACCTGATATTTCGGAAGATACGAAATGAAAGCTCATCTTACAGAGCGAGAGCTTATCGAATACCAGTTCAAACTGGCCTCGGATGTCCAGGTTGGGGAGATATCCGGGCATCTGAAGGATTGTGCGCAGTGTCGTGAGCATCTGGAGCGATTGCAGCGTAAATTCTCATCGCTGGAGTTGCTTCGTGAAGAGGTAAAGGCGTCTGATGATTTGATTTCGAGTGTAGTGAAGCAGGCTGCTCAACCTGTACGGCCAAGGATTATCCGGTTCAGAAAGCCAGCCTGGCTTGGTGCAGTAGCGGCAGTGCTGTTGGTGGGATTCATACTGCTGGCTAATCATCTGACAGAAGAACAGCCGAGAGAGGTTAAAGATATCAAAGATTATGGTGAGTTGGTCGCCAAAAATACAGATGGTGATGAGGCAGCAGATATTTTAATTCCAGTGGATTCTGGTAAGAGAAGTTCTTTAACAAGCAAGCCTTCACTCAGGACATCTAAATCAGAGATAAAAGTTGATGAGATGTTAAGAAAAGTTACGGAAACTGAACTTGTGGAAGAACAGATCACCGACCGGCCGCCTTTTGCGCCGGCCAGTGCGATTGAACTGGTTGTATTGCCGAGGCGGGAGAAGGTGCAGCTTACAATTTATAATTCCGCTGATTTGACGCTCGTGCGGGAACGCCGAAATCTAACGTTAAAGAGAGGTTGGAACTGGCTGCAATTTATGTGGGCCAATACACTTATCGATCCTACTTC
>JAABXR010000230.1 GCA_011776225.1 Phycisphaerae bacterium | reverse complement strand
GACTCAGATGGAAACGGAGTCCCGGAGGTCAGGGCCGGTTTTAGCTCAAGCAATTACTTCGACAGCGAAGGTGAGATTGAGGTAGGGAACTGGTATCATATCGCCGTTGTCGGCAAAGCTTCCGGAGATATGGATATTTATATTAACGGAATTTTGGACAGCTCGGCGACCGGATTTTCGGCTACCACCGAACCTGAGGCGATAATAATCGGAGCGGATACAGGAACAGAGTTGGCATGTTTCAAGGGCATTATCGACGAAGTTGCAATTTTCAACAGGGCTTTGGCCGATTCTGAAATTCGACAGGTTTATCGGAATCTCGGGAGGTTTAGCGGCAATGAAACGGGGCTTGTGGGGTACTGGAACTTTGACGCCGATGAAGGGGACATTGTAAAGGACGTCAGCCCATATCATAACGACGGCAAACTAGGTGACATATGATAATCCTGCAATTGCGCTTGTCTGATTGCTTAGCCACACCGAGGCCGTGCTTTGAAGCCGTATACAATGAAGTCGGAAAAGGGATAGCCTATGGGGGTGGTAAGCGGTAATAAAAAACGACACCGCTATAGCGTCCCTTGTGGAAGTTGGCACCCCTTTTTGTGTCGTGGCCGTGCTCCCAGGTAACCAGCAGTGAATCCTGGAAAGGCACCGCGGCAGGCAGATGCACACGATAGCAAACAGGTGTATTGGATTGTATTGTGATTCCATGAAGCGGGAGAGAAGCGGTGTGTCCCAATCCCCAGGCGAAGTTGAAGAAATCCTCGGTTCCTGTTCCGTGAATTGACGGTTGTTCTTCGCCATCGGCAAAAAAGAAATCATCGCCCTCCATATGGCCCGGCCTATCCATGACAAGGCCTGCAAAATGACCTCTGCCGGCAGTATCAAGAACGGTATAGTTTTTGCCTGTGGGAGGTAACAGATGGTCATATCGACGGGCACAGAAGAGACCATCTGTATCGCCGGTGGCCTCTGTTCTATATTTAAGGCGGGCCTTAATGGAGACTTTCTCTTTGGCATGAGAGCGGATTTGAATCTTGGCCGCCCTGCGGAACGGCATGGGGAAGTAGCAGTAATAAAGATCTTCAGTACAGCCCATCCACAATCCCCGAACATCCCGATTTGGTTTGCCGGAACTGCCGGAGGCAAAAAAGGGGCCGAGAGGGACGTTAACATCCGGATTGGCAGCGCCATCCCAGAACATCTGGAGCCACAGGGCTTGCGGTTCTTCGGTAAACAATTCCAAACCATATATGACTGCGGAACCGGCAATCTCAAACAAAGACTTACAACTATTCGGCTCAACATCAACTTTCATATCTTTTTCTTTCATGTCCTCAATCTCAGCCCAGGGTGACATGCCGGCATTGTTCCATACTGATTGAGTCTTAGCCAAAGCCTTAGATTCTTTCTGATCCAGAGCCCATTGAAACCGTCTTACCTGAGTATCGGGTCGGAACTTGCGGTAAGTAATCTGGTAGTAGATGTGTGGGATTTTCATGCCGTAGCTATTGGTACGATACTGGTACTGCTCCTCGGGCGCTGTCGGGATGAGAACGACCCTGCATGAGCGCTGGAATCCAATCGGCACGTAGGAATATCGAGCCGGGTGATTTTTGTTGCCACAGGTGCCTGCAATCGGAGCAACGAAAGGCCGATGTTTGCCTGAGAACAGGGCATCAAGGTCGATTCGTATAGCAGGCTTATCGTAGCTATCGAGAAATATCAACAGGTCATAGGGCTCTTTGCCAACCGGACTTTTATAGGTAAACCACATACGGTCGATACATCCGGGGCCGTCGGCTTCCATTAAGACGTAATTACGGTTATCTTCGATGCGGAGAAAGTTGCCGGAATCGAAAAAGCCACCGCCACGGTCATAGCCTGAAGCCTGGAAAGTCCTCCACGATTTCATGCGGGGAATAGAACGACAATCCAGCAGTTCTGCAAACGAACCCGGCAATGCGTTGTCTGCCGCCCTTAAAGTATGGCACCCTGCAAGAACAACTGCAATGTGGAGGCAAAGCAGCATAAAATACCAGTTTAGATTTGACTTATTCATTTGGATACTTTTAAAAATATCACTATTATCCCACCATAAAACGGCGAGAAATTTGTAATGAACCAATATAACCGAGTCCGGCTGCGGGTACAAGGACTATGGTGAATTCAATGATGTAAATGGGTATCAATGTTGCCAGGTTTTCTTAGCTATTGACACAGCCAATGCAAGTAAATAGAATTTGTTTGTATTTAGCCAAGAAAATTTTGGGAATTCTTTTGAGAAATCCCGGTATCTTCTGTCAAACAGTGGAGGTGGCTTATGTCATTGCGAACAGTAATACACGTCTCAATAATAATATTAGTAATAGCACCGGTAAACGGTCAGGCTTCGGGCTTTGACGATTTGGCCAGGCTGACGCCGGGGCGAACGGCGGCACAAAACGCGCTGTGGAGCGAAAATCCTCTCAGCGCGAGGTTTAATTCATCGAAACGTGTGGTCGTGGCCGAAATAAAAGGCCCAGCGGTCATCACGATGATCCATTTCGCCATGCCGGCCGTGTTGAAACTGAATCGGGACCTTCTGTTGAAGATGTACTGGGATGGAGAGAGCAAGCCAAGCGTGGACTGTCCTTTGGTCGATTTCTTCTGCGATCCGGCCGGTCTGCGTGAGCAGGTGAATACAGCACTTGTGAACAAGCGACGCGGTTTCAACGCATATTTTCCGATGCCGTTCCGCAAGTCTGCCAAAATCGAGCTGGTCTACGACGGGCCGGTAGAACCGGGAAGCAAACTCTGGAGAATCATGCCCTGCTATAGTTATGTTATGTACCGCATGGTTGACAGAATCGATCCAGACCTCGGTTACTTCCATGCCCACTGGCGGCAGGAAGGCCTTCTGCTCGGCAAGCGCGATTATGTAGCCCTGAAGGCCAAGGGTAGAGGCAAATTTGTCGGCTGGAATGTGACGGTGCGCCGTCCCGGGCGCGCGGGCTATCCCGTGGATGAAAACGAGAAGTTCTATATCGACGGTGAAAAAGTCCCATCCATCGAGTTTCAAGGCATCGAAGATTCATTCGGATTCAGCTGGGGATATCCCGAAACGGAAAACCAGTTCCCCCTGACCGGATACTTCCCATTTTTAAAAGGGGCACTCGGTTACCGCTTCTTTATCAACGATGCCATCAGCTTTGAAAAGTCTTTGAACGTGGAGATTGGTTTCGGGGAGAATGAAAATCCGATGTTTCGCAGGGAATTCAGTAAGCCCGGCAGCACCCTGCAACTATCGAGTGTTGTGTACTGGTACCAGTTGGAACCCCACGCACCATTAGACCCCATGCCCCCCGCCGCCGAAAGAGCGCCAGCACCGGAAGAGCCTTTCTGGCCTGAGAAAGAAAAACTACCCGCCATCGAAGATCTGAAAGAACGCGGCGTTCGCCTTTTGATGCTTTGTGGGCGTCCGAATCGGGAAATCATTTACTCCGAAGAGGGTTATTCCGCGGCCGCCAAAACAGGATACACGTTCGCCGGCTGGAGCCTTCCTGTGTATCACTGCCGGGCCGACGATCAGGAACTGCGAATCGAGCTGACCGTGCCGAAGAAAGCGCGGGGTACAGTACGGCTGTATGTTATCGACCCGGACGACTTCGAAGGCGGGCGCAGACAAACTGTGAGAGTTGCCGGAAAATCACTGGGGCTGGTTGAAAACTTTCAGGAAGGCCGATGGCTCGAACAGTACATAACCGCCAAGGAATCGGGCGACGGCAAAATCCTTATAGTGGCCCGCAATGCGAGGCCGGGCTCCAATGCTGTAATCTCAATTATTGAATGGATAGAGAGGTTCTAAATAACACTAAAGGTAAATCCGATAATGAAAGAGCATAAAATAACACGGCGTAACTTTTTATGTGCTGCGGCTGCCGGTACAGCAGCAATCGGTTTGACAAAACCAAAAAGGTCATCTGCGGGAGCTTTTGAAACGGTTAAGATTGAAGAGCCGTTTCACGGGGCAGTTCTGAATCGAAGGCACGGAGAAGAACTGGACAACGGGCTGAAGATTCGCGTGTGGGGCCAGGGGCCAATGCGCGACCGGATAACAATCAACGGAAAACCAACGCGACGCGCAGGCAATCGCTTTAGCTTAGATGTTGTTCTAAAAGATAAGGAAACGGAAATCGTTTCTGTTTCACAGGGCAACTTTGGCAAACACGAACACCGCGTACGGGTGGTGTGGGACCGGCATTCGCAGCCGAGGTATCGATTCTCGATTGATGATAACAGCTTTTTTCTCCGTGACATCGCGCAGAAAAATTATAAATCACTTTTCGATTGTTTCTATCTTGATATTCTACGGAAGCTACACACTAAATATGGAGCGCGCTTTGTGCTCAATATTTACTACACAACGGAAGACGGTTTTACTCTGGCCCAGTTTCCAGACCGCTATAAAAGCGAGTGGCAAAAAAATACCGACTGGCTCAAGCTTGCCTTCCATGCACATTCGAACGAACCCGCCCGGCCTTACCAGTACGCGCCGGCCTCACGGCTGATTTCCGACCTGGACAAGGTGGCCGAGCAAATCCATCGCTTCGCCGGCAGGCAGACGTATTCGCCGCCCACGGTCATCCACTGGGGAATGGTACAGCCGACGGCACTAAAGGGCCTTTATGAACGGGGAGTTCGCGTGCTCAGCGGTTACTTTCGCCTCTACAACGGTGTCTGGGACGTTAATTATCTTCTGGATGATGTCCGGTCGGAGTATCTGTCGAGGCATGATGCCCTAAAGGATTTTGACAGTGGTATTGTTTTTTCCAGGGTCGACATTGTATGCAACAGTACTCCGCTTGAGCGCATCGTACCGACACTTGAGCCCCTTGCTAAAGATCCCAACTGCGCCGAGATTATGGATTTGTTCACTCACGAACAATATTTCTGGAAATTCTACCCCAACTATATACCCGACCATGCCCAGCGACTGGATGCCGCTATTCGGTGGGTAACCGAGCACGGCTATAAACCCGTGTTCTTCCACGAGGGCTTTTTGGGCGGGCCGGCGTAAACGATTAAAGCAAAACTTAATAACAGAAGGAGATAACACTGTGAAAAAGAAATTTTTCCTTAAAACCATCTCGTTGATTTTTATTATGGTATTGTCCATTCAAATTTATTGTCCTTCCTGTCAGGCGGCACTTAAAGCCGGCTTTGCCAAAGTCGATATTACCCCCCCGGCCGGTGTCTGGCTTTCCGGCTACGCCGCCCGAAAAAAACCGAGCGAGTCAATATCCGATAAGCTTTACGCCAAAGCCGTTGTACTTGACGACGGGCAAAACAAAATAGCAATCGTATCGGATGACTTGTTGTGGTTTCCCTTAGAGATGACCGCTGAGATAAGAGGAATAGTGAAGAAAGAAATCGGCATCCCCGAAAACAATATCCTCTTATGTGCGACACATACTCACTTCGGGCCCAAGATTGACAAAATAAGAAAAGACTGGCCCGATACACCCGGCTCTAAAGTCGACAAATCCTACGTTGAAAAGCTTAAGAAAAGGACTGCTGAGTCGATAATAACCGCCGCCCAAAATACCAGGCCGGCAAAGCTGGGGACAGTAAAAGGCGACATTTCCGAAATAGTTTATAATCGAAGGACAAAAAGGCCCGACGGAAAAGTAGCGATGACTTTTAGGCTTCCGCCCGCCGACCCGAATCTGGCTTTCGGCCCCATTGACCCGGAAGTTGGAATACTGCGAGTCGAAGATACCGACGGCGCTTTTATGGGGACAATTGTCAACTACGCCTGCCATCCCGTCTGCGGAGCCACAGACAACGAGGAATTTTATTCCATATCGGCTGATTATCCCGGATACACCGCGAAAGTCGTTGAACAGATGGAGGGTGGAATTTGTCTTTTTGCGCTCGGCACATCCGGCAATATGAATCCT
>JAABXR010000343.1 GCA_011776225.1 Phycisphaerae bacterium | reverse complement strand
GACAGTTCAGCCCCGTCACCGTATGGACGTAGACCGTTTTTTCTTTTTTGCCGTCCGAGTAATCGATGTACTTATATTCCGACGTGAACAGTTTCATTTATCAGTTTCCTCCGGACCATCCAGATTGAAGTAATAGTTTTCATTGATCCATTCGAGGATCCTTTTCTCCACCGGCAGCCAGTCGATGTATGGCTGCGAGTAATGTCCGGCAAACCACTGTTGCCATTCGAACGATTCGATGTCCTCCGGTTCGGTCTCGCAGTCCATGTTTACCGAATCGGCCTGCCACCTGCCTTCTTTTTCATCGAGGTACCAGCAGTCGAAGTCCGTATAGATGGCGGCCCCGCATATCGGGCACACCGCCACCTCTGCCGGTATCTTTAGCACGGCCCCCGTCTTTATTCGTCGCTTGTCGCTCGTCGCTCGTATATCGTCCATCTTTAATCTACCTGTTCGCCTCAAAAAATGCTTTTGCAAAGCCGGGGGGAGTAATCGCTCTTTTCATTGAAGAAGCACCATACCATTTATCATTTGTTTTCTCTTTTACATATGGAACGAACTGTAATGGTCGATTCTTTACAGTTGGTTTTGGTTTATTAAAATATCCCCAAAGTGCAGTTCTTTTTGCTGCAAGCATCCCAATTTCTCCGAACTGCCAGGGCTGAAACTTATAATACGGATAACCTAAAAACAGATACAAATAACCTTCGGGATTTTCCAAAGCCCAAAAAATTAAGGGTGCTTTATTCTTCTGCACTTGCCAGATTATTTTCAGGCACGCTTCTACACATTCCATACCCTCTTTATAGTTTCTTTGGTGTCTGTTTTTTCTCCAGTTAGCTTTTGAAAATTCTTTGCAGGGTGGTGCAGCAAGTATCCCGTAAACGGTTGCAGGAGGCTCATAAAGCCTTACATCTATTTCCGGCAGCGTAATAACCCTCACATCATATCCTGCATCTGCGTATGGTTTCGACCATGACCCGGTACCACCGCACAGGTCCAGAATTATCTTACTTGAATTCTCCACATTCAATTTCCCTGTTCTTAATCTTCTCTTTTTTGATCCTTGGTTACTTATCAAGTAACCCCATGAAGTGGATAATGTCGGCAAGGCACGATGAATCGAAAACGCAGCCCTTATGTCCCTCGAACACGTATTTTCTCCACGCCGGATAAAACGTGCACTTGCCAATGTCTTCCAGTCCGCGATTGTTCCGGCAAAGATACGCCTTTTTCCCGTTCGTATCACCGAACGGCCATTCGATAAAATGTATATGCCTGTACCTTGTCCTCATTTACTCACCGCCTTTGTTTCCGGCTCCAGCCTTATATAGAATTCACCGTACCCGTCCGCCAAACGCAGCTCGCCCGTTACCGCCTGGCC
>JAABXR010000053.1 GCA_011776225.1 Phycisphaerae bacterium | reverse complement strand
CATAAAGACAGGGCTGGGCGCGGAGGGAGAGGAGAAAGCGAGATAAACCCAGCCCTGCAAAAATGCTTCTTACATAACTACTAATATTTATTTACTTCTCTCAAGATGCTAAAAAACCAAAGAGCATAATATTCTATATTCTTTTGATTTTCCAATCTTTTTTTTTTATTTTTTTAAAAAAAATTCTAATCCGGTTTCCTACCCGGCTTCTTCCCAACTTACTCAGGTATCCGATATTCCCGCCACTTCAAGCGTAAAGCCTCCTCTGGAAAGAAGTTACTTTCTCTTTCAGGGTGAACGTGGTAAGATTTTGAGGCTGTAAGGAGAAAATCATGTTTTTTAGCTGTTTTACCGGGAAATATCGGACACACATAGTAATGCTCGAAGGAAATGACCTCGATTGCCGGTCCATCCAAATCTCTACAGGAGCAACAAAATGAAGAGAATTTTCATCCTTCTGCTGCTTAAACTCATCTGCGCCGCTGCGCCGGCTTTTGCCCAATCCCAAACCGCAAATGGATGGGAACAGTCCTTCAGGGCCGGCATGATCGACCAGTCCACCGGTAAACCGATCCGGGGCACAGAGATTGTACATCTGGTCGCGCACAAAGGCCGGTTGTATGCCGGAAATGGATACTGGATGGATACGCGCGGATATGCAAATATCCCCTGGGCTCAGGTCCTGGTCCTGGACTCACGAAAAGGAGCATGGAAGGTAGATCTCGCCCTGGGACCGGGCCATCTCCGCGTAACGGCGCTGAAATCCGTCACGTTCACGACGGATGCCGACGGCAAAGCACTCCCGGCGTCCGTGAATCTGCTTTTGGCCGCTTCCGATATACAAAGTGGTAACCGCAAATCCTATATTTGGACCCGCGATGATGACAACAACACCTGGGTTAAAACCACACTGCAGGCCGGCCCTAAATACCGACGCTCGACACGTGCCCTCACCGTCCATCGCGACCGGCGGACCGGAATTGACCGTATCTTTGTTGCTGCTGGCGCTTTAGGCATATACAGTGGAGTCTACGACGCGAATCTGCCCGGCAGGATACGATGGGACAAAAAAGCCGAACTCGGCCCCGTCAATATCCGCCCGATGTCGTTCACCGAAGCAAACGGCAATCTCTATGTCTCGGCGGGCGTCTCGGTCTACCGTCGAACGGATGGGCCCTCTCCGGTCTGGGAAAAGGTCTACTCCGACAATACACGTCAGCATTGGGAACTTGGGGGAGTCCGCGGCCTCACCGCCGTACCCGCACCGAAAGGAACGCCAGACTCCATTCTCTTTTCACATACCGACCGAATCATCAGAATCGATCCCGGCGACGGTCATCGCCCTACCGTCGAATTAAATATTAGGCAACTGTTGCAGAAAAGCTGGGGCACTGCCGTCAGGGGCAGCATCATCGCAGCCTATAGTGACATGATGCCGCTCAAAGACCCCGCAACAGGACGTACCGTGCACATCATGGGCGTGCAGGCCCGTATCGAACGGGGAGATAGGAATAAAAAATATCGCCCCGACACATTTTTCGGCTGGTATGCCGGCGGCTCGTATCTGATTCGACAATCCCATCAAAGCTATCGGCTCAGGGAAGTTAACGGCAGCTGGGCGCCCGACAAACCCAAACTCGTGGCCCCAAGAACATTCGCAATCTCGCCCTTCCAGGATGACCACGGACGGTACGTCTACTTCGCAGGATTCGACGCAAACTTTTTCCCGGCGCTCGACACGGCCTGGATCTTTCGCGCCCCCATCGAAACCGTCCTCCGCTGAGACCCATGAACTGACCACTGCCTGCTGATACGAGCGGAATAATTCTCGCAAAGCCAAACAAATGGAAAAGAAGAGGGCGAAAAGAACAAAGCATTGACCGGCTGAACCGCCTTCTGTAAACCACTGACATTTCAAATGTCAAACAATGTGCGCATAAAAAAAACAGGGCTGGGAGCGGAGGGAGAGGAGAAAGCGAGATAACCCCAGCCCTGTTAGCTTGCTGTTATTTACATATCTCGGTACTTCTAATCAAGTATCTCGTGTTGCTCAAATTACCCAAAAGTACATTACTCAATATTTTGTAATTGTCAACTTTTTTTTGTGATTTTTTTAAATATTTTCTGACCGGTTGCCCGCCTTGATTTTCCCCTGCCATCCCGGCATCCGATACTGCCGCCATCTTCCGTAAATTGCCGTTTACACCCCCGAATCTCACGCCCAGCACCCCATAATATGCCCTAACGCTTCATAATCCCACTTTTCTCGAATACCTGCATGCACTATCTTGCCCCTACCCGGTTTGGGAGGGCAGGAATCCTCATAATCCGTGGTGGACTGGGGTTGGGCACCTTTTACTAATGTTGCAGGTCCTTTTAGGATATGTTCTGTTAGGTACGTTTATCACACGCTTTGCGGTTTTATTCACGGCCGGAGGACCCGCAGGAAAATTCGCACCAACAAAAACAATTGAATCAGGAGAGACCGAAGAAAAAAGCATAGCCTGGCTGTGTCACCCTATGTAAATTGCTCTCATTTAGAGCGTAAAACTAAAATGGCGCCAAGCTATCAAATTCCTCCTGGATACCTTTAGCTATCACCTATTCTGTTAGTGACCGCCGGGATGATGATTTTAAAATAATCACTATCACTAATCTCTCGCTCACCTATTCTGCCGCTGATCCGGTAATCTCCCTTAAATACATAGATTGGTTCTAAATAGTCTTGAGGTAGGCATCCTGGCTTAGCGTAATAAGTCAAGTAGACTTCCCTAATATTTACTTCTGTTTTTATCTCCGCCTGTTCTAATTGTTGAGGTTCCAACTCTGTGGGCCATCTCTGTTTAAATCTGGTAAAGGCCTCTTCAGGAGTCAATATTTTCTTCTGCTTATCTGGCTGAATCTCTCGCCAGATTTTGGATGCCCCTATGATCTCACCGCCTTCTCCAAAAATGACGCTGGCTTTCGCTCCAGGCCCTTCCACTCTCATTTCTTCTATCTTAAAACCAAATCCTACCGCTATGGCACTCCTTCCCCGGGCAAATAACTCCCCCTCTGAGTTATACTCCCTGAATTCATGATATCCAGTCCCCACAAAAAAGGTGTTCTTAGACAGCAAACCATGGGTCCTCAAAAACTCTTTTGCCTTGACAATGGCTTTATGCTCTGAAGGAAGTTTTTTGGCCCTTTTCTCAGCCGCAAGTTTTTGGTCGTTACTAAAACGTAAGTATCCGGTGCCCGACTGTTTGAAAACTTCCAACACCTTATGTCCGTCTCTTACTACGAATTGTCTCCGCCGATCGACGATTTTCCCCTCCAGACCAAATGCTTTCATTAATTGTGTAATGTCTTTTTGGGAAATCCTGGGATCAACTGCTTTGTAGATCATCATCTTTTCAGGTACTTCAGGTAGAGGACACAACAACTTAAAGGAAGCCAATACTGAAGGCTTCGATGAATGCACCAAAGCTTCTGGCGCATAAGAAAAGGCATTTCCCACTGATATCTGGATGATGGATAGGTTTTTCAAAAGCAGGATCAATAAGAATAACTTCTTCATTTTTTTCTCCTTTAAACTCACGATGGACTACAAACAAGACCAACTGCTGTAACAGTAACACTGACAGGCAGGCTCTGGATCTGCACTCACCGGCCCATATTCATGAAGATGGTCATTGTAGGTATTGCAGCCCGGACTGTAAGCCCTTAAATAAGCACCCTGAACTTCCGACCACTCCGTATCCTCCGTGGCCTTTCTCCAAGCTTCCCGAATCGTGTAATTTTTTCCATCTCGTTTTCCGGTCAGGTACTCGGCAAAAATTCGACCCCTGTGACAATTGTCATGAGCAACAGTACGAAATCCGAGTATATAGTGCAGGCCACGCATCACGTCCGAATTCATCCATCTCTTGGACAAGGCATAACCGGCTCCATCACTCTTCAGAGCTAAGGGTGAACAGATATCCAAAACTATCCACTCCAGATCTTTGTCGCCCCATCTTGGCTCACGATTAAAGGGCGCAGCTGATAGAACCCAGTCGTCGTTTTTATCTACTCCGAATGTGAAACCACCTCCTGTGCCAACACCAGTTGGTTTAGTGCCTGCCCCGGCGCCGTGCCCGGCAAAGTAGGCTATATCAACAGCATCTATCCAATTGTCATCTATTCCGCCCTTTGATTTGCGCTTGAAATGTTTCTCCCAGGCATTGGCATTACCAACGTTGAAATGTCCCACCCAATCAGGATGTTGGATTATTGTGTTATAGAAACCTTCGGCACAGTCCTTCCGACAAGGTACGTTCGGCTTTCCGACCTTGCTGTAATCAACCACCCACTCGACCCCTGCGTAATTTCTGCAGC
Organism: Phycisphaerae bacterium; assembly: GCA_011776225.1. Lineage (GTDB taxonomy): Bacteria > Planctomycetota > Phycisphaerae > Sedimentisphaerales > Anaerobacaceae > CS2-K091. The sequence goes on along the minus strand of JAABXR010000053.1, from coordinate 1,164 downwards.
CAATACCTGTCACAAAAAGACTAATCATAAGTATCAGTGAAACATAGGTTGAGATCTTGATAGTCATAGCGACCTCCTTTCTTGGTTAACCACTATAAACCCAGCCCGGTTAGCTTGCTTCAGTTTGCCCGTCTCGTATGCTAAAAAATCCAAAAATAGAATACTTCGGATCTTCATAATTTTCCAACTTTTTTCCGCTAACTCCCTTAAAAGGACATATTGATATTCGTTTTACAGAAATGGCCTTTTTCATAAGCCGTCAAAAAATGTACTTTTTTGCCCATTTATAGTCCAAAATGTTCAATAATTTGCCTTTTCTGGCAAATTTGTTAGTGGTAAATGGTTAATGGTTATTAGGTGCTGTATCTTTACTTCAAATTCCCCAATTTTACATTCTACATTTTCAATTGTCGTTATTATTATACCAAACACGGCTAATATGTTCAATGAAATTAGAACTTTTTCATAAAACAAGACAAAATCAGTGCTTTTTTGGTCACCAATTCTGCACTATTCTAAATTTCTTTTCTTGCCCTCTTATTCATCTTCCATCCATTTCTTTGCTACGGGCAAAATCAAGGAAGTTGGCCACTCTATCTTTATTCCATAAGGCCTTTTACATGCTCTATAGTCTCTATAACAAGAGGATAGACCTTACCCTGTTCTTCACAGGTTATTATCCAGTCGTTTTTGTCCGGGACACCCGTCTGAGCACATCCGTTGGTCTTCTGTAGGATGTCATTTTGAAGTTTATTCAGTGCATCTTTGTATAGGACCTCATCTATCATCTCAAGTGCTTCATATATCTTATTCAACAGGACGTTCTTCAAATTCTCATTTTTCACACACTCTTTGTTGAGCACTATATCTACAGCGTCGGAAAGGCTGCATTGTAAGGAAAATTCTACATTCGACCAACCGCTCTCGGTGCCAGCTGCGTTTCTTGCCTTTACACTATACCAGTAGCGTTTGCCCAACTCGAGGCCACTAAACTCGCAGCTCGTCTCTGGTATCCAGTCACTGTTGTAAACTATACTGGCAAAGTTCGCATCTTCGGCGCATTCGGCGTAGTATTCTATGTCACCAGCAATAGGGTCCCACGAAATAGTGTTGCTGGTCCCCAAAGTCACCTCAGGTTCAGGTTGCAGTACCGGCGCCGGTAGC
>JAABXR010000045.1 GCA_011776225.1 Phycisphaerae bacterium | reverse complement strand
GGCCTGCCTCGCAATCCGGCCAACCGCAGGGTATATCGCAGAGAGGGTCTTAATACGAAGGCGGTGGACGAGTTTCTTGCCGAACATTCCAAGAACCGGCCGGATACGCCTTTGTGTCTGATATTCGGTGACAGCAGCCCGCACGTGACGTGGGAGCCCAACAAAATATACGAGCCGGCAAAGTTGAAGCTGCCGCCTTTTATTGTTGATACGAAACTGACCCGCCAAGCCATGGCTAACTATTATCAGGATATTACAACCATGGACAAGCGCGTCGGGGAAGTGGGGGCAATGTTGGAGAAGTACGGTTTAAAGGAGAACACACTTTTTATTTATACGACGGACCAGGGTTCTGAGTGGCCTCATTCGAAATGGACTTTGTATGATGCCGGTATTCACGTTCCCTTTATTGCCGTATGGCCCGGCAAAATCAAACCCGCGTCGGTGTGCGATGCAATGATTTCATTTGTCGATATTACGCCGACCTTTATCGATATTGCGGGTGGAGAGCAGCCGAAAGGGCTGGATGGTAAGAGTTTCCTGGATGTGATACTGGCGAAAAGCAAAACCTTCCGCCAATATATTTACGCCAGCCATACAAGAGATGGGAATAAAAACGTATTTCCACAGCGGTGCGTTCGAGACCGCCGTTACAAATACATTCTGAATCTGATGCCGGAAAATACCTGGACGACCCATTTTACGTTAGTTCCTGACATTCCAGAGAGCCATAAACAGGTTTGGGACACCTGGGTTGAAAAGGGTAAAACCGACACTAAAGTCGCCAAGCTGCTCGATATTATTCAGCATCATCCAGTTGAAGAATTATACGATTTGCAGACCGATCCTTATGAGCTTAATAATATTGCCTACAAGGGCGATAGGAAGATTATGGAAAGGTTACAGCGCAAACTGAAGGACTGGATGCTCTCACAAGATGATCCGGGCCTCAAAGAAAGCCATAAGAGTGAGGCCAAATCCTGATTGTTATCAGACCTTTAACTGTTATATACGCCTCGAACACGACCTTTTGACTAATTTTAACGGTTTGTTTTTGTTCATTAGATGTATAATAGGGTGTATATCGAGTAAATTTGCAAAGGTGAGCTTGCTTTGTTGTGACGGCATAGACTGCTAAAATTGAGATTATAGGAGTAAAATCAGCCGATACTTTAATTTTAGGGTTCTGTATTTGCAATGCCTTTGAGAACAGGTATAATACCTTAGATTCGTTAATATTAACAAAGGTATGCGATGTCCATATACAAAATCAGAGTTCTAATGGCTTTGGCCGTGATTTTGCCGGTTTCAGTATGTCCTTTAGTATGGGCCGAAACACAGCCTTTGAAGAAGGCACTGGAATCCATTTCGGTCTCGGAGCAAAATCAGGACAGCTATAAGTTATCAGCTGGTGAAATAGAGAAATTGATTGATGCAGGCAAGTGTAAAGCAGCCTCAAAGGCCTTTAAGAGGCTGAAAACAGACTTTCCCGAAATTATAAAGCCCGATTCAAATGATTTGGACCTGCTCATAGGGGCAGAGATTCTGCTTTGCAAAGGGAAATTGGACAAGGCGGCCAGACAGTACGACAAACTGCTCGATGAGATTCCTACCGGAAGCAGGTTCTATCTTCCGGCCCTGGAGCGGCAGTTTGAGATAGCAACGGCTTTCCTTGCCGGCGCCAAAAAGCCCGTATTGCGTATCTTCAAAATCAAAGGATATGCCGAAGGTGTCAGGATAATGGAGGATATTGGTTACAGGCTTGCCCTTGATGATCCATATGGTATGGGATTACAAGCAGAATTGGCGGTTGCAAAAAGCTATCAGGCAAGGAAAAAGTACGATGAGGCCTTTTACAGGTGGGCACAGATTAAAGACAAGCATCAGAATGATGAACTCGGCAAGGAGGCCCTGCTGGCTATGGCTGATTGTAAACTTGCCATGTATAAAGGACCAGACTATGATAATTCGGATTTGAACGGGAGGCCGCTTAATCCAAGCAGCTTTTATGAGAGTGCAAAGAGCTGTTACGAAGAATTCAGATTAAAGTATCCACAAGACATTGAAAAATATAACATAGAGGAAAAGATTAAAGATCTGGATGAAACACTGGCGTCCAAACAATTTAAGATAGGACAGTATTATCAGGGAACGGGCAATAAACTTTCTGCTAACCTTTACTTCCAAATGGTTGTAAACCGCTGGCCTGACACGGTCACCGCTAAAATTGCAGGGCAAATGCTTATTCAAAACACCGGTAGGCAAGAGAAAGCCGAATGAAAAAAGAAAATATCAACGCTACTTATAAGGACAAATCGGGACTTCGGTCATTGCTTTTTGTTCCGGTCTGCACTTTCACGTTGCTTTGTTTTTGCGGATGCGCCGAAATGACGGGTTATTCAAACCAGTCGCTCTTTCCCGGAGAAGTCAGCAGTGTGTGCCTGGAGATGTTTGACAACAAAAGCTTTCGTCGCGGGGTCGAATACAAACTTACCGATGCGCTTGCAAAGAGGATCGAAGCCTCGACACCTTACAAGATAATATCAAGCAAAGACCGCGCTGACTCAGTAATGAGCGGTCAAATCGTGCGGGTCAGTGAATTGTTGCTCAGCGTCGAGCGTGAGACGGGTCAGGCACTGGAAAAAGAACTGCAACTGGAAGCGTTGGTTAATTGGAAAAACCTCAAGACCGGCGAATTGCTGATAGATAACAAGTCCGTCACTTCCCAGGCAACCTATTCTACCTACCAAAATCAGGACTTTAACTATGCATCGGCCCTTGCGGCAAACAATTTGGCCCGAGGAATCGTAGAATTAATGGAACAAGAATGGTAGAAATCCGGATTTGTTAATGAATTGTCAGGTAAACGTATCAGCCCATAGATTAATACATATACGGAATATGAGGTATGAGTAACGGTAAAAACAAAAAGCCGGTTCGACCGGTAGAAGACCCGGAACAAAGGGGCCCCAAAAAACCATCCCTGCAGAGCTATAGACGGAGCCCGTTTAGCTTTTTGATAGTTGTGCTAATCGTCTTATCAGCGATAATGATGCTTCAACAATTTCGCAAGATTGAGAATATAGATTGGGGTGATTTCGAAAGGCATATTCAAAATAAAGAGATCGCCAGTGTCGAAATAGGAGAAACCAGGATTACCGGGAAGTTTAAAGAAACCGCCAGGGGAGAGAAAGAGCCCCTTTCTTTTGAGGTTGACTACAATCCCAATGTTGTAGGAGAACGTCTTACGAAGCTTCTTGCAGACAGCGATGTCGAGTGGAAATTTACCAGGCAGAATATATGGCTTCCTTTTCTTCTAACGTGGCTTTTGCCCTTTGTTTTAATCCTGGGTGTCTTATATTTCTTCTTTGCCCGCCCTCTTCGCGGCGGAGCCGGCGGCATGCTGATGTCATTTGGCAGGAGCAAACATCGAGTTCAAAACAAAGACCGCGTGAAGGTTACCTTTAAAGACGTAGCCGGTATCGAAGAAGCCAAGGAAGAAGTGGCTGAAATAATCGAGTTTCTGAAAAATCCGAAGAAATTTCAACGCCTTGGCGGCCGTATCCCTCGGGGCGTTTTGCTCATAGGCCCGCCTGGCTGCGGAAAAACATTGCTTGCCAAGGCGATAGCCGGGCAGGCTGACGTTCCGTTCTTCAGTATATCCGGTAGCGATTTTGTTGAGATGTTTGTTGGTGTTGGGGCCTCCCGAGTTCGCGATTTGTTCAAGCAGGCCAAGGACAATTCCCCATGTATTATCTTCCTCGATGAGGTTGATGCCATTGGCCGCAAACGTGGGGCCAGCTTTGTTGGCGGCGGTCACGATGAGCGTGAACAAACGCTCAATGCCATTTTAGTGGAGATGGACGGTTTTGATACGAATGACCAGGTGATAGTCATAGCGGCGACGAACCGCTCGGATATTTTAGACCATGCGCTGACTCGGCCGGGGAGATTTGACCGGCAGATTTTTGTCCCGCTGCCTGATTTGAAAGGGCGCGTCGATATCCTGAAGGTGCACGCGAAGAATGTAAAAATGGGTCCAGAAGCAAATCTTGAAAGACTGGCTCGCGGCACTCCCATGTTTTCCGGTGCGGACCTTGCCGCGATTATTAACGAGGCCGCACTGGCTGCGACTATGGCAAATAAAGACCATATAGAGATGGCGGACCTGGAAGAAGCACGAGACAAGGTTAGATGGGGGCGGGCGAAGAGGAGCAGGGTGATCGACCAGAAGGAAAAGGAAGTTACCGCTTATCACGAAGCCGGCCATACTCTTGTTCAATCTATGCTCAAAGATGCGGATCCGTTGCACAAGGTAAGTATTATTCCACGCGGTCCGATGGGCGGAGCTACTTTTGCACTGCCTGAAAAAGACAGGACCATGTTTACGAAAAAATATTGTATGGCACTTTTGCAGGTCTGTTTCGGGGGCCGAATAGCGGAAGAAATGTTCTGTGGCGACATATCCAGCGGCGCCCAGTCTGACATTCAGCAGGCCACCAAGATCGCAAAGCAGATGATATTGACCTGGGGTATGTCGGATCAACTTGGCCCTATTAGTTACGGTCCTGATTCTGGAATTAAGGACATGGTTTATATCATGCCGGGCGAGAAGGAGTATTCCGAGAAGACCGCAGAAGCCATCGATAAGGAAGTAAAAAAGATCACAGACCATGCGTATAAGGACGCGAAAGATTTAGTAGAATCACACAAAGATGAACTCGACCGAATAGCAAAGGCCCTGCTCAAATATGAAACTCTTGATGCTGAAGATGTCGATTTGATTTTGAAAGGGGGGCAGTTGGACAAGCCTACTGTCTCTGATTTGCTGGCGGCCGAGCAGGCAAAGAACGAAGAGGATTCAGAAAATAAGAGTTAAAGAATAGCACTATTCACACTTTTATTTTTTCCTTTTGTTTTTTTATATTTGTTGGGGTTTCCATGAGGACAATAGCTTCTGCCATTTTGTTGACAGTTATTCTTGTCGGAGTCAATACCGGCGTTCAAGCCGCGGCCGAGCCAAATTCTTCAAGGCCAAATGGTTCAACAAATGTTATTGATACTTCAGTTGAAATGGCAAGATCGGAAAATGAGTTTTCCTCGGCACAACTTGTGCCTGCTCGAATGTCCGAAACACGCGGTATAGCGGTTATTTTCGAAGGCACCGACGACCTTCACTACTATGCCAGCGCCGATACCGCCCCGGCAGGATATAAACTTAAGGTTGAAGCGAAATCGGATTTTCTTATGTTTGGTGATGCCGTATATCCCCAATGGGAAACTTTCTATGATAAGGCTTTGGAAAAGAGTGTTGAGGTATACAGCGGCAACTTCAGCGTTTTTGTTCCTATTGCATCAGTTACAGCCAAGCCAGGTGCCGAGGGGGCAATTAAAGAGGTTGATGTTGAGGTCAAAATCACCGGGATTGCCTGTACGAGCAAGATATGTCTGCCGCCCTTTGAGAAAACCCTGAGGACTACGATTGACTGGGGTCAGCGTGAATCGTGGAAACAGATTAGTCTTGAAAAGGCCGCCGATAAGGTAACTCCATATGCGGGACCTTCTTATTCAACATGGTTTGCTCTGGTCCTGGCGATTTTGGCCGGTCTTTCGTTGAATATTATGCCCTGTGTCTGGCCGGTGCTGCCCCTTATCGTGATGCGGCTTGTGGAGCAGGCAAAACAGGGCAGAAAGCAATCGGCAGCTTTGGGTTTGGCTTTTTGCCTTGGCATATTGTTGTTCTTTGCCATCCTTGCCGGCGCCAATATCATTTTGCAGATAGTTTATGGAACAGTATTGCAGTGGGGGGACCAGTTCCGAAATCCGGCATTTGTTGCCGGCATGGCTCTTTTGCTTGTTGTGCTTGCGCTGTTTATGTTTGGCCTTTTTACCTTCACCGTTCCATCTTCCATTGCAAGTAAATCCGGTTCCGGGAAAGGCTATGCCGGTGCCGTAGGGATGGGTTTGCTGGCTGCGGTTTTGAGCACGCCCTGTAGTTTTGGGATTCTGGCAGCCTCCTTTGCCTGGGCCCAGACACAGAACCTGTTCATGGGCACAGTTGCTATAATGTCTATAGGGCTCGGGATGGCCCTGCCATACGCAATACTTACGTCAATGCCGGCACTTTTAAACCGACTACCCAAAGCCGGACAGTGGATGGAGATATTTAAGCAGGCAATTGGATTTGTTCTGCTCCTTATCGCGGTAAAACTTATTGCGTCACTTCCGGAAGTCAGAAGGACGTCTGTTTTGTATTTTGCCGTCGTTCTTGCTTTTTGTGTCTGGATGTGGAGCGGATGGGTATCTTACAACACTAAAGCGGTGCGCAAGTGGCTTGTAAGATTTGTTGCGCTTGCCCTGGGGATTACAGCCGGGTGGACGTTTTTACCTGCGCCAGCGGCCGAGATTATTAACTGGCAGCCTTACGATGCCGCTACGATAAAAACCGCTAACGCCGAATCGAGGCCCGTTCTGATTAAGTTTACGGCCGATTGGTGCTGGAACTGCGAAGTGGTTGAAAAGGTTGTTTTCGGGCGAAAGGACATTGCCAAGCTTATAGAACAAAAAGATGTTCTTGCGATTAAGGCCGATACGACACTTGAAAATTATCCGGCAGCTATAGACCTGAAAGAGAAATATAAAGAACCCGGCGTGCCCGTGACCATAGTGTATGTACCCGGAGTACAAAAGCCGACCAGATTCAATGAGATATTTTTTGGCAATAAACTAAAACAGCTTTTAGAAAAACTTTCTTCCAAAGAGTAAGTATGGCCAAAAAAACTGCGAAAAAATCCAAAAAACAAGTACGCTACAAACGGAACTTAAATGTTGACAAGAAAGAAGCGGCAGGGCGGGCCAAGAAGATTTGGCCGATACTGAATAAGACATACCCCAATGCCAAGAGCGCGCTTAACTTCAGAAATCCATTTCAAATGCTGATTTCAACAATTCTTTCTGCACAGTGTACCGATGTTCGCGTGAATATGGTAACGAAGGTTGTGTTCAAGAAATATAAATCACCTGCTGACTGGGCAAAAGCCGACCTTAAAGATATCGAGTCCGATATCAGAAGTACAGGTTTTTATCACAATAAGGCCCTCAGTATCAAAAATGCTTCCAAAGAGATAGTCGAGCGTTTCGATGGGAAAGTTCCTGATACGATGGAAGAGCTTGTGACACTTCCGGGCGTGGGCAGAAAGACAGCAAATGTGGTACTCGGAAATGCCTTCGGCAAGCCGGCAATCGCCTGCGATACTCACGTAATACGCCTTTCGCGCAGGCTACAGCTTTCCTCGAACAGTGACCCGGTAAAGTTGGAATTTGATTTGGCCGACATACTGCCAAGGACGATATGGACCCTCTTTAGTCACTCATTGATTTTGCACGGCCGAGCCGTGTGCAAGGCGCGTCAGCCTGACTGTGACAATTGTCCAATTTCAAGATATTGTCCTTCTGCCGGTGATCCCGATTTATGGTGACATTTGTATCCGGCTTATTATCGGGCCGGATTTCAAGATACGAAATGTGAGGTAACAGATATGATGGATATTGCAGAGACTCCCGTCAGAGACCTCTGGCGGATATTCAGGGTAATGGCTGAGTTTGTTGAGGGTTTTGATGAGCTTGCTCCGGTAGGCCCGGCGGTTTCAATCTTTGGCTCGTCCCGCGCAGAGCCCGGCCAACCATACTACGAACTCGCCCATAAAACTGCATACGAGATAGCCAAGGCCGACTTCGCGGTAATAACAGGCGGCGGAGGGGGCATCATGGAGGCCGCAAACAAGGGCGCTTCCGAAGCAGGGGGTAAAAGCATCGGCCTGAATATAGAACTGCCTATGGAGCAGATACCGAACAAGTACCAGAATATCTCCCTGCATTTCAGGTATTTCTTTTGCCGAAAGGTCATGTTTTTAAAATACGCCCACGGCTTTATTGTTTTCCCCGGCGGTTACGGAACTATGGACGAGTTTTTCGAGTCACTGGTACTTATACAGACGTTAAAACAGGCCTCTTTCCCGGTCATCCTGATGGGAAGTGAATACTGGGAAGGATTAGTCAAGTGGATGGAGGAACAAATGCTGAAAGACCATGGCTATATTGCTTCCGAAGATTTGGATGTGTTCACCGTCCTTGATGAACCTCAGGCCGCCGTTAAAGTTATAACCGATTTCAGAGAAGCTCAGGGGCCTGTAGGAATAGAACTGCCCACGGGCATGAAGAAAGCATAAATTGTACACCAGTCCGGCCAGTGGCAGGCTAAAGCGGTAACTTGGGTATGGCTCAACTGGTCATCGAGCATCATCCTTAAATTTTTTCATTGTATCTTCAAGGTGTTCAAGCAGATACTTCTTCTCCGGTCCGCCGAGATGCTGCCACGGCAGAATCTGGTCACGTTCGAACTCTCCGGCTGCCAGCTTTTCGAGATCCATCCCGAACTTTCCAAACGCCTTTTTCCAGATATCATAGTCAAAGCACTCATCCCACAAATCGAACCGCGCCCCGTCCCTCCACGCCGCTTCGATAACGTCGGCCAGCCGGCGGTCACCTCTGCCTATCGCCGATTCCAGCACACTCCGCTCTATCTTATGAAACTTGAACTGCAAAAACCTTGCACGGAGTTTTCTTTTCTCCTCCAGTATTAAATGTTTTGCCTCTTTGAAGTATTCCTTTGGTTTTTGTCCGAGCCAGCCGAAAGGTGTATGAGGCTTTGGAGTAAGCCAGCTTACTGTAATATTAATCTGGCCTGTCTTATTATCAACTTTTTTCCTCAGTTTCGCCAGTTGAAATGAAAGCTGCACAATTTGTTTGATATCATTTTCAGTTTCGCCCGGCAGGCCGACCATAAAGTACAGTTTCAATCGCTGCCAGCCGGCTTTGTAGGCCGCCAAGGCGGCTGCGAACAAGTTCTCATCTTTTAGCGGCTTATTGATAATCAGTCTTAGTTTTTCACTGGCTGCTTCAATGGCGATTGTCAATCCGCCTTTTCTGACCGAGCTTAGTGATTCGGCAAGATTGGTAATGGCCGACTGGTCTACGCGCAGACTCGGCAGTGAGAGGCCGACATGCTTGTCTTCAAAATATTCCTGTAGCCCGGCGACTAATTCTTCGAGCTTAGGGTAATCGGCCGTGGATAAGCTTAGCAGGCTCACCGTATCAAATCCCGTTGCCTCGTAACAGGCCTTAGCGATATCTATAATCTTTTGAACACCGCGGTACCTAATGGGCCTTCTGCAAAAGCTGGCTTTACAAAATCTGCACCGTCCGGGGCATCCCCGCATAATCTCGACGCTCACCCGTTCGTGGACGGCCTTTGCAAAGGGAACAATCGGCCTAAGAGGAACAGCAGCGTTTTCATAATCTTCAACAACGGCATTGTTGAATCGCTCTCGCAGCCCCGACACCTTCGGCTCAAATGATTTTATCTTTGCGTCGTCATATTCGAATTCATAAAACGCCGGGACATACACCCACTCGAACTTGTGAGCAGCCGAGATAAGGATTTCCCTTTTTGTCATGCCGGATTCTTTACCCCGCTTAACCATCTCAATCAGATCAACCACAGCTTCTTCGCCTTCACCGAGTACGAACAGGTCGATAAAATCCGCCACAGGTTCACAACAGTTGGCCTGACCGCCGCCTGCGATGACCAGTGGTTCCTTTTCGCTTCGATTGCTGCTGCGAATATTGACACCTCCCAAGTCGAGCATGTTAAGAACATTCGTATAGCACAACTCGTTGGTCAGGCTAAAGCCGATGATATCAAAGCTATTCAGTGCCGCCTTCGATTCCAGACTGAACAGCGGTATTTTTTTCTCAAGCAGCACTTTTTCCGCATCGGTCCACGGCGTAAACACCCGCTCGGCAGCCACACCGTCTATTTTGTTGATAATATCGTAGATAATCATCAATCCCGTATGGCTCATCCCCACTTCGTAGATATCGGGAAAGCACAAGGCGACGGTCAAATCGCATTGGGCCAGGTCTTTTTTGACTTGATTGACCTCACCGCCGATGTATCTGCTCGGCCTGCGAACGAACGGAAGAAACTGTCGCTCTACGCGCTCTGCCAATATTGTCACTTCTTTCTTATTCACAAAGACATTATACAGTATAATGTGTATATTGCGAACACGCTGTTTGCCGTGGTTCATTAACAGTTTTTTGTTGAGTGATTCTTATGTGCAGTGAAAATATTAAGACTGTGAGAGGTTTTGTTTTCCACCGCTTTGTAAAATACAATCCCCTTGTCCTTCTTGCTGCTGTTTCTTTGATTGCCACTGTGATGGTACCGTTGTTACTTAGCCTGAGGGGTCAGGGGCAGCATGATAGCGGTTATCGGCTTGTGATGGGGACGTTCGCCCACTTAAAGGCAATTGCCAAAGACCAGGAAACGGCCAAAAACTGTGTTGAAAGTGCTTTTGAAGAACTTCAAAAAGTTGATGATCTGATGAGCGATTATAAAAGTGATTCCGAGATAAGCGAGGTCAATAGGGATTCTTTCAGTCGAGCAGTGAAAGTCAGCAAATCGACTCTTGAAGTTTTGCAGAAAAGTGTCGAATTCAGCCGACTCTCCGAAGGGGCGTTCGATATTACAATTGCGCCGCTGGCGGACCTCTGGCGTTCGGCGGCCGAAGTTAATTCCATCCCTACCGGCGCCGAACTGGCTGTTGCGCGTTCAAAAGTGGGCTATGAGAAGTTGTTACTCGATGCGAACGAAATGACAGTCCGGTTTGCTGTTGAAGGTATGAAACTGGATTTGGGGGGCATAGCAAAAGGATACGCGATTGACAGGGCCGTTGAAGCAATGCAGGCCGGCGGTTCCGTCGGCGGTATGGTCGACGTGGGCGGTGACATTCGATGCTTTGGTAAACCGCCACGGGGCAAAAAAACCTGGCGAATCGGACTCGAAAATCCGGCCGAAATTAAGGGAGGCGACGAGATTCTATCTGCCGGTGCGGATAGGCTTTTGCTAATTTTGAAATTGAATAACGCCGCGATTGCTACAAGCGGAGGCTATCGGCGATATGTTTTGATAGAAGGCAAAATGTATAGCCATATTATGGATCGTGACACCGGAACAAGCGCCCAAGGCATGTCAAGCGTGACAATTATTTCTCAAAGTGCAATTAACGCAGACGCCCTGGCCACAGCAGTAAGTGTAATGGGATTTGAAAGAGGGCTTTCCTTAATCGAGCGCACGCCGCAAACCGAGGCGATTTTAATTACTCCATCGCCTGAATACCAACTGATAAAAACCACCGGTGCGGGCAGGTATGTCTCTGATTGATCTTTGACGGGAGAAAAGCATCAAAAAGCCTTAAGTTCGTGAAAATTCCTTTGACAGAGTACCATCTTTTATTGTATATTCGTTTTATAGTTGTTTTTTTTGTCTCCATTATAAAGCTTATTTTTTCTTCGGAGGATGAAGTGGTGAATATAAAGCATTTCTGTATAACGACTTATGAGAACAACAGTAAAATGGGCCGTTTTCAACCCTGGGACTTAATGTGTTTGTTTTTAAGCCGTTCCCCTCCGTAGGAATATATGTTCCGGGGGTAAATGTCTCGTTTTATTGTCACGATTGGTTGTACGAGAACTGAAAGGAGAGTTGCAACATGGGAAGAGAAATAAATTACAATATTGTTTTTTTAACAGGGCTTTTTGTATTCCTTAACGTTTTCGCTGTTGTGTGGGCCCAGCAGCAGGGTGTTGAAAATCCTGTTATTATCGAAGGTAATAATACCATTGATTCCGTTGTCCAGAAGACCTACGATGATACCGAGGGAATAGGAGACGGGCAAAGCGAGATAGTAATCGGGCCTTTGGGCAGGATTGAGCCAATCCTGGAGCAGGAGTCACTGACTCAAGAGGTGCTCAATGTTATTGTTTACCTCTGGGAACCAGGTCTTGAAGATATTGCACGCCAAGCAAAGGCCCCCTTCAAGGCTGAAATAGACTCACTGAGTTCACAATTAAAGCAGATGGATTTAGAGGGCCGTGCTGAAGGGTCGCTGAAGCCGGAACATGAGAAACTCGCTGTGCTGGCACAACAATTTATGAGGACGGAGGACGAATGGGATAAAATTACCAGATTTCGAAACGAGCTTGATAATAAAATGGATGAGAAGCGAAAGGCTGTTGGGGCTGCGTTAAACAAAGCGACCCAGCCGAAACTAAAAGCACTCGAGGCTTTCATTGCTGCAAACGGTGGTGAAGTTACGGCTCAGGTCAGCGTTGTTCCTGCTCTGGGCGCGTTAATCCCGTCAACATTGCTCAAAACGCTTGCCAACCACCCCCTTGTGCTTGCCGTAATGAAAAACCGTCCAACTGAGTACGAGCTTGACATTAGTATTCTGTCAGTGGATTATGACACCTGGTGGGCGGCAGGTTTTGACGGCGGTGCGTTTGATTTTGGGATTGTTGATGATGGCGTACAGGAGGACCATCCGTCATTTTCCGGAATCACTTTTTACTCAAAGCCCGGCAGTTCTGTCCTGGACGACCATGGCACGCATGTCACAGGTATCGTAGCCAGTGGACACGACATATACGTCGGAGGAGCTTACGGACTCGATGCCATTATCTGGGCAAACGCAGGTACGAGTTTTGATCCGGCTGTAGCACAGGCCACTACTATTGATAACATGGAATGGCTGGCTTCAGGTGCAGCACAGTCGCCGGAAGTAGTCAACCATAGTTTAGGTTACGGAGTTGCAGATGACACTGATTACAGCGATAGTGATTCATTCTACGATGCCTACATCAGCTATTACGATATCATGGTCACCAAGTCATGCGGCAACGAATACTGGGACGACGTCGATCCGACGATTACACATCCTGCACCAGCCTTTAACCTCATGGCTGTTGCGAATATGGACGATAAAAACACTTTAACAAGAAGTGATGACGTCAGAAGGTCCAGCTCCAGCGTCGGCCCGACTGTAAATGGACGAAAAAAACCGGATATTACCGCACCCGGAACCAACATTATATCTACCTACGCGTACTGGTCGGGGGCTAATCCGAATTTTGTAACAAAGAGCGGAACGAGCATGTCTGCCCCACATGTTGCCGCGGCTATTGTTCTCATGGAGGATGGAGGTAACCACACTCCCATGGCGCAAAAAGCCGTCCTTATAAATACAGCCGATGCCTGGACTTCAAATAACACGTCGGGTACAGGGGATGATGGTTCTGTTACGGGTTCCCACTGGGACAAGTCTTATGGATGGGGCTATATTGATATGTGGGAGTCCCACTTTAATCGCACCGATTATTTCGTTAATAGCGTTATTCCAAAGAACAATAATGCTACGCCCGATGACTACAAGTTGTATAAAGGTTATATGTTTAGCGGTGAAAAGGCCACCATGGTCTGGGAAAAACGCTCAAACTACGTCGCCGGAGAGCCTCCGACAGTTAAGTATAGTCTGAGTGATCTCAACATCAGATTGTATAACGAGGCTAATGGCTCCCAACTCGATGAAGACTTAGATGGGGATGATAATGTACACCAGGTGGCAGTTAGTGGCAGCTATGATGTGGTTATCAAGGCGTACGCCTGGAGTTCATCTTTTTTCGGGGCAAGTTATGAAACCTACGCCCTTGCAACAGAGGAAAACTTCGTGATGGCAAGTCCGCCGGCTTTTAGCATTAGCCTTGCTATGCCTCCAGCAGTGTCTTCAAACGCTGTTTTTACAGTAACGGCCAATGTCCAGAATACCGGAGATGTGGCCTCCTTCAGTAACACAGTTACGCTGAATGTTCCGGCCGGGTTCACAATAACGGCAGGCACAAATCCACGGAATATAGGTAAAATTGCCTCTGGAGCTACTGGTAGTGCCAGCTGGACCGTTCAGGCTTCAGGGACTTCCGGAATGTATGTTATTTCAGCTTCGAATTCGAGTGCAAGCTATGCCGAAACATATACAGGCAGCGGCTCGTCCGTTATTCTTGTCGATCCTCCTTACACGGTGCTGTCGAACGATACACCGGTAGTCTATTCCAGCATTCCAAGGAATTTTTCATTCAACCTTGTAAATTATGATTGGTGCTGTATTGGTATTAATCCATCCGAGAATCATAATATCAAGGCAGATGATGATCCTGATTTGCTTTCGCCTTACCAGAATTCAACATACGGTGGCACGACACGTGATTTCATCGTCACCAACGGCCATCAAGCCGCCTGGGGTGCTCCCACAGTTCACTATGCTCAAGTCCATTATGGAACCGCGAGCAACTATACTATCGAGGTTGAGTGGGGAGCTTTGGATCTCCCTGTTAACTATGCATATGCGGACACTATGCCCTCAAATCATGTTTTTCAAATGTATGAGGCATATTTGACCAACGGGCAAATTTATGAATTGACTGTGGATATTACATCCGGCACTACAAATGTTGCAGTTTACGTTTTTAAACCAACCCGACTCCATGGCAGGCGTGCTGTATTCGATTGGGTGGCTAACAGCGGTGGTGCAGGTGTCGACGAGAACTTGATTTTTACGGCTGACTCTACAGGTTATTACGGAATTGCGGTTATCAATGATAATGCATCGGCTTCCGACTATATAATATCTGTAAACAAATACATTCAGCCACTTGCTAACGATACGCCGGTGGCCTTTACTGCGATACCTAAAGATTTCAGGTTCCAGGTAGTGAGTTATGATTGGTGTGGTGTAGGTATAAATCCTTCCACGGACCATCATATCATAGCGGATGATAACTCTGTTCTTACAACACCTTATGCGTCCTCGACGTATGGCGGCACAACACGCGATTTCGTGGTCGCAAACGGTCGTAGCTGGGGCACTACCGAGCATTATGCCCGGGTATATTCGGGTTCCTCGAGTCTTTATGTTATTGAGGCTGAGTGGGAGGCTGTGGATCTTGCAGTGGCAATCCCATTTAATGACGTTATAGACGACGGCGAGGTCCTTCAAATGTATGAAACATACATGTACGCCGGTGCTATCTACGACCTGCTTGTTGATGTGACATCCGGCAATGCCGATGTGGCTGTGTATGTATACAAGCCTACAAGGAGCGACGGAAGT
The DNA here is from genome assembly GCA_011776225.1 of Phycisphaerae bacterium. GTDB lineage: Bacteria > Planctomycetota > Phycisphaerae > Sedimentisphaerales > Anaerobacaceae > CS2-K091. The sequence goes on along the minus strand of JAABXR010000045.1, from coordinate 6,016 downwards.
CGTATGGAGTACGATTGGAGGGCAAATTCCAGTTTAGCGGGCGGTGACGAGCGTCTACACTTTAGGGCCACCTCAACCGGTCTTTATGGAATTGCCGTCATTAATGAGAATGGGGGTCGTTCTGAGTATACAATTTCCTATAATGAATGCCTCAACTCAACTGCTCTCGAATATGCTGACTGGACCTCATGGGGCAGGCCCGATTGTTGGTGCTATCAAAGACAATGCCGGGGTGATGCGGATGGTGTCAAAACCGGACCATTCTGGGTCGCCATCCCGGACCTGGATATGTTCCGCCGTGTGTTTAACAAGACGGACCAGGCAGTATTGTTGGTACGCAATGGAATCTGTGCCGACTTCGACCACGTAAAAACCGGCCCCTTTAGGATTGCAATCCCTGATTTGAATATTTTCAGGAAGTATTTTAACGTAGCAGAGTTACAGGTGCCTCCCTGTGACAGGAATCCAGTATATACGGGTCCNNGTATATACGGGTCCCTACAACTTCTGGACGAAACCTTAGGGTACATATCAATACCTAAAATGATAAGGGCTGTGAAGAATACCTCGCAGCCCTTTTATTTTTTATTAACCGGAGCGAAATGAATATGCTTGCCTATGTTTTTGCGGCGGCTGTTTTTTTTGCCGGTTGACGGGGGGGCGGAGCGGATTTGCCAACGTAGATGATCACGCAGGTCGGGCATTTGTTGATTGCCGTTTCGGTGTCTTCCGTGGGCTGGTATTTTTTATAGTCCAGGTGTGCTAAATTTTCTTCAATGGAGAAAGTGTCGGCTTTTTTCGCACAGAGTCCGCAACCGATACAGCCGACTTTGCACATACTGCGCGCGGTTTTCCCCGTTTCTTTATTGCTGCAGGCCACTGTCATCATATGTTCATGAGCGAACGGAACCATTTCAATCAGGTTACGCGGGCAGGCCCGTGAACATGCCCCGCACCCGGTGCATTTTTCATAGTTGACGGTAGCCAGCCCGTCAACCATCTCGAGAGCATCAAATTGACAAGCCCTTGTACAGTCACCGAATCCCAGGCACCCGAACTTACATGCCTGAACGTTCGCCAGTGAGTTGGCGGCCGTACACGATTCTATTCCCTTGTACTTTCCATATAAAGTCTTGTCGGCCGTATTCGCCCGGCAGTGAACGATAGGTCTTTCCGGGGGGCCTGAATCGCTGATTTGAAGATTCAATATCAGTGCGATTTTAGACGCTGTTTCCGGCCCTCCCGGTGCGCATTTACCCAGGAATTCGGGATTTTCTGAAACTGCCTTTGCATATTGGCCACAGCCCGCAAAACCGCAGGCACCGCAGTCGACATTGGGCAGCGCCCCGTGGATTTGCTCGATTTTAGGATCAATCTCAACCTTCAGCTTTATGCTTGCGATAAGAAGCACGACCGCAAATCCGCTTCCCAGCCCCAGCATTGTCAGCCCGGCCGGCCACGCGCTACTCCATAATTGATAAATATCAGCCAGAATCACCTTATCATTCCCGCAAAACCCATAAAGGCCAAAGTAAGCAGGCCCGCAGTAATCAATGTAATGGGAGCGCCTTTTAGACTCTCCGGTACATCAGCCATGTTCAGGTTCTCCCTGATCCCCGCCATAATGCAGATTGCCATTGTAAATCCGATACCCGCACCAAAACTAAGTACCACTGCCTCCAGAAGATTGTCGATTCCCCACAGGTTAATAAACAAACACAATCCTAAGATTGCACAGTTCGTTGTAATCAGCGGCAAAAAAATCCCGAAACTTTCATAAAGACTCGGAAAGAATTTTCGAATATACATTTCCACAAGCTGCACCGCACCGGCAATCACCAGTATAAAGCAGACGTACCGTGTAACTTCAAGACCCATCTTCATCAGAATCAGGTGATCAATCAGCCATGTTAGTGTGCCGCTCAGGGTTACAACAAACGTCACCGCCATACCCATACCGAAGGCCATATCGATTCGCCCCGATACCCCAAGATAGGGACAAATACCCAAAAACTTCGTGAACACAAGGTTGTTGACTATCACAATGGATATAAAGCCGACAAGCAGAATATTAAGCGTATCCATGAATCTTTCCTTTTAAGATTTCCCTTTCGTAAGCTTGTTGACAAGTCCAAGCAGCAGTCCTAAAGTAATAAATGCTCCCACCGGCATACTCATTGCAGCCCACGGCACAAACCAGGCCGGCATGACTTTGGCCTCGAATATCATTCCTGTCGATAGTAATTCCCTAACGCCAGCCAAAACACACAGTGCAAGCGTAAAGCCAATTCCCATTCCCACCGCATCGACGATACTGACCACCAGCCCGTTTTTACTTGCGCACGCCTCGGCCCGGCAGATGATAATGCAGTTGACGATTATCAACGGCACATAAGGCCCGAGCCTCTCGCTCATTACCGGCTGGAATGCCCTTAAAAACAAATCAGCTATTGTGACAAATGTTGATATCGTCAGCGTGAACATCAGAATTCGCAGGTGAGGCTTGAGAAGATTCCGCATCAGGCTGACCACAATGTTGCTGCACACCAATACAAAGATGACGCTAAGCCCCATCGTCAGTGCAGGCTTGACCGCCGCAGTAACCGCCAGGGTAGGACACATCCCAAGCAGCAGCCGAAACACGGGATTTTCACGCCATAGGCCGGCTATAAATGTCTGGCCCAGTATGGGGCCTTCTGTGGTTTTGGTTGTCATTATTAGTCGAGACCTGCCTCTTGTATCTTCTGTGTTATTTTATCGATATATATATTGAATATTTTAACTACACTTTCGCTGCTTACAGTGGCTCCGCTAATCGCCATGACTTTACCGTTCTTAGCCTCACCCGCCTTGATAATTTCAAGATTGCCTGCGACAATACCCTTGAATTGTGTACGGAATTCCTTTTCTTTAATTTTGTCACCGAAACCGGGCGTCTCGTTGCTTGAGAGGACATCGAAACCCAGGAATTTCTCGCATTTGCTGTCAATGGTTATCACGAGTTTAATCTTGTCGGCAAAGCCGGAGCCGATTCCCACAAATGCGAATCCAGCCGTTTTACCCTCTGCATTACGGACTTTATAGATATCTGTTTTAATTATTTTGCCCCTCTCACCCGGTATGTTCACGTCTTCTATCACTATTTGAAAGTCATTGGCATCGGAGACCAGACCAACTATCAGCTTATTAAGCTTTTCTTTTTCGTTTTGCAGTATTCGGGGGTACCAGGCAGCATTGGCTATTGCCAGAAGAAGCCCGAAACAAAATGACGATAGAATCAACAGCCAGCTTTGTTTGATAAAGTATCGTATCTTAGACACTTGGTTTACCTCCTGCCGGGGTACGCCTGCAAAGCCTGTCTATCAAAGGCGTCACAGCGTTCATTAAGAGAATAGAATACATAACGCCTTCCGGATATCCTCCGACGACCCTTATCAGCATCGTTATAGTTCCTACACCTGCACCGAAAATCCACATTCCTCTTCTCGTCAAAGGTGCTGTAACGGGGTCAGTGGCGATAAAGAAAGTGCATAGCAACATTCCACCACTGAGAAGGTGAGCGTGTGGCTGGATATATGCCTGTGGATTGATTAGATAAACCACCCCTGCGAAGACAAAGGTCGAGGTCAATACAGCTAAAGGGATATGAAAGTTTATCGTTTTTCGTATCAACAGATACAGGCCCCCAATCAATAAGGCAATCGCGCTTGTCTCACCCAGGCAGCCTCCAACCTCACCCATCAACATTGCTTTTAATTGTTCGTTCACAACGTCGGCCGGCTCTTTTCTTTTTATGGCCATTTTACTCCACGCCAGCGGTGTTGCCTGTGTCCTCGCGTCGATTTTGTTCACTGCCGAGATTTCGGGCATCGCCGGATTGATTGTGGCCGGGACAGTCCAGCTTGTCATCATCATGCCAAAAGACGCCGCTAAAAAAGCTCTGCCGGCCATCGCCGGATTAAAGATATTCGAACCCAGTCCTCCAAACACCATCTTCCCGACAGCAATTGAAAAAGCGCTGCCGATGACAGCCGCCCATACCGGCAGCCCCGGCGGAAGAGACAATGCAAGAATAATTCCCGTAACAACTGCGCTGAAGTCCCCGAGTGAATTCGGTCTCTTGAGAATGAGATTGCAAATCCATTCCGTTACAATGCATGAGATAACACACGTGCCGATTAAAATAAGGGCGTGTATGCGAAAATAATAACCCGCAAACGCCATTGCCGGAACCAGGCCGATGATAACGTCTGTCATCACCTGGTAAGTCCAGACAGGGCGGCTGATATGAGGCGCCGGTGCAACCGTTATATTCTCAAATCGCGTTTCTTCCATTTCGTTTTCTGTATTTCGCATCCCGCTTCAAGGGATACACTTGACGTTTCTTAGTCCGGTATTTTTTTCTTTTGACGCGCGAGCAGCATTTTACCTGTCCTGATATGTCCGCTGACTTCGATGTTCGCAGGGCAAACGTAACTGCAACTGCCGCATTCAATACATGCGTTAATATAATTATTTTCTGCTACGTCCAGGAGATTGTGTTTCACAGCGTGTGCTATCTTAGTTGGATTGAGATTCTCCGGGCATACCTCCAGGCATCTGCCGCAGCGCAGACACGGTGTTTGACGTCCGGCGAATTTGGCCCCGCCGATTTGTTTTTCAGTCAGTGCGATTATGGCACCGACAGTTTTGGTAATAGGCTTTGTTAAATCCGCGATTGCAATCCCCATCATGGGACCGCCCAGTATAACTCGCACGGCATCTTCTTTCAATCCGCCGCTGAATTGGATAAGCTCTGCAACTGATGTTCCTATCGGGACATAGAAATTACCCGGCCGGGCTACACCTTCCCCGGTAACGGTCACCACCCGGTGGGTCAAAGGCAGGTCGGCGACCACCGCTTCGGCGATAGCAGCCGCCGTTGCCACGTTAAGCACGACAACTCCTATCATCGGAGGTATACCTCCCGTGGGGACATACCTCTTGAGAAGCGCACTGATAAGCTGTCGTTCCCCTCCCTGTGGATATTTTGTTTTGATGGGGACAACCTGAATGCCCCCGCCGAAACTTTCCACCGCTTCGTTCATAGCCTCTATCGCTTTCGGCTTGTTGTCTTCAATACAGATAAACGTCCTTGAACATCCGGAGGCTTTCCTGGCAAGTTTGACACCTGCGATGATTTGCCTGGTATACTCCAACATGAGGCGGTAATCACACGTGATATAAGGCTCACACTCGCAGCCGTTGATTATGAGAGTATCTTTCGGCAGGCGGGGATTAGGCTCTATCTTTACTCTCGTAGGAAATCCAGCGCCGCCCATACCCACGATACCGGCCTGACGGACCGAATCGCATATTTTTTCCGCCGAATAATTGTTTTCGTCAAAATCATCGTCTATTTTACAGTACGAACGCTTTGTCGGATTGTAATCGTATGCTTCAATAATTATTGCTTTGCTTCGTCCTATGATCGCGTGCGAACGAAGCGCGATTTCCTTTACCTTCCCGGTTATGGGCGAATGTACCGGAGCCGAAACAAACGCGTCGCTGTCGCCGATTTTTTGTCCCGCCTGGACCATATTTCCTTTTCTGACAAGGGGCTGGCAGACAGCTCCGATATGCTGGCTCAGCATTATCCCGACTTCTTTCACGGCAGGTCCGGGCTGGATTGGAATCTCATCCGTAAGGGATTTGCTTTCAGGGGGGTGAACACCACCTCGAAATGAAAATCTGCCTTTAGTTTCTAACTTCATATTTGAAAAATGCCGGGTTTATTTAAGTTTTGTCATGCCTTTATTTATCACTATTATCGTTAACACACACACGCAGGTTACCAAAAGAGCCAACAGCAAGGCGGCTGCTGTTTGCCATTCTTTGATGTCTGTCACTTTAGATAAAATTTTGTCAAAAACAGCTAAACACGTAATAAAAATCAATATCGGCAGTAGAAAGGCGGTTATAACTTTCGAAACGATCGATCCCCCCTGTATATTGCCCATCTTGTCATAGACCTCTT
>JAABXR010000161.1 GCA_011776225.1 Phycisphaerae bacterium | reverse complement strand
TACAAAAACTGCGTTTTTGAATAAATTATGAGGTCAATTTTTGGAAAGAAGCTATCTGATACTTCTCAGTTAAGTACTCGAACAGTAGCCAGCGTGATGAAGCGTTTCAACCATAGGAAGGGATTGGAGGATTAGAGCAGTAAAACAGTTGAGCAGTAGAAGTGGATAAGGGCCGGAATGAGTAAAGAAAATGCGAACCGGAGGCAGAAATGCGGAGGTGCGCGGTGAAAAAGGTGTTTTTTTAGCCACACAAAGTTACAAAATGCACAAAGAACAACAAAAATGAGCAAAAAAGTGCTTTATTGACCACAGATGACACAGATTTTTTCGGATTTTTTATCAACATTTACCAGTTGAAAAACGGCATATAAGATGGAATGCTTTTTTGAAACAGGTAAGAAAATGATAAAAGAAATTAGAAATTGTATTGTACATAATTGATTTGCTGTTAACTAACAAACCAAGAAAGGATGGAAACAATGAAACTTAATATTAATAAATTTCTTTCATCGACTGTTTTATTAGCGATTTGCGCATTTCTCTTATTCGGCCTCAGTGGTTGTAACAGGGTTTCAACACTTCGTTTATCGATTAATTCATTTAATTCATTTGTGCAATTAGGAGCTATTTCTATCAAGCATCACAAGCCTAATGTTATAACAGTCGTGATAGTTCGTCACGCAGAAAGGGCAAATGACGCATTAACAGAAGAAGGAGAAAAACGAGCAGAAACGTTGGCCCGTTTACTCCGTAACAGCGGAGTATCCGCTGTTTTTTCAACCAATACCACACGAACTATAGAAACAGCTAATAATACTGCAGAACGACTAGGTATCCCAGTTCAAATATACAATTCAATCCCTGAAGTTACCGATTTGATTAAATCAGAATACTCCGGAAATGTTGTGTTAGTTGTTGGTCATTCCTTCTCAGTTCCTGAAACAATAGAAGCTTTAGGTGTCAGCGCTGCTCCACAGATTGGTAATGAATTTAATAATCTTTTTATTGTCACAATTCGCCATGACGGCAAAGCATCATTGACCCATTTGAAATATGACATTCATCTCGATTTGTAACTGGAAAATATTTTCGAATTTGTTTTGTGTGGCTCGCAAGCAGGCTTTGGTACAGCATCCATTAAATGATTATTGATAAATGATAATTGTAGACGAAGCCGGGTACAACGATAAAAAATAAGGGATAAGTGAAAAAGACGTCTGAATCTCTTCCCCCTGCCTAAGACTCGCTGGGGCAGGTTAAAGCGTGCAGGGAATTGGTCAAGGTAATAAGGCTTATTTTCCTGCGAGCCAGTTGTCGGTAAGTACCCGAAGGTCGGCTTTGTCGATAAAATTATCAGGGGGGACACTAATGTCACAGGCCGGGTTGTAGTACGGCCAGCCATCGGCAGTCAGCCAGGCCGATGCAAGTACAGCATAGTCATCGTAATCCACGTCGCACTGGCCGTCGAAGTCGCCGGCGTAAGCGTAGCTAAACTCATACGCGCCCATATCCACAATCTCTGTGTCATTACAATCGCCATCGGCAATCCTGGGATGGACGTCGAGGTCAGTGGCTGAAGCGGTTGAAATATTATCGCCGGTGTCGATACAGGGCGAATCCGAAGAGAGCCGTAAGTTGTCGTCCGCCGTACCGGCGGTCTCGTCGAAACCCTCAGCATCAATGAACAGCGGGTCATCGTTTATGTTGCCAATACCGGTCCACCCCCCCTGAACATCGCTGTAACTTATCGTCGTTGCGCCGGTACCATCCACATATATTTCCGGAAGTGTGTCACCCCACAGGATGCAGTTGGTGAGGATAGGGTTGCTGCTATAGTTGTATAATCCTCCCGCGGCCAGGGTGGCCGTGTTGCCACTAAAGGTACAGTTAGTCAACACAGGGGCTGTTCCGGAATTATACATTCCGCCGCCGCGTTGTGCCGTATTGCCGGTAATAATACAGTTCGTGATTATACAGTTAGTGGCTTCGGACGCTTCGACTGCCGATGCGGCAGCGGGAGCAGTACCGAAAGGCGGAGGTGGTGGAACGGGTTTGCCTGTGTAGATTCCACCGCCATCGATGGCGGAGTTGCCGCTTATTACGCAGTTGCTGATTATCGGGTAGCTGTAATCCTGACATCGGATTCCTCCGCCATGACTGGAGGCGAAGTTGCCGGTAACAACGCAGTTTGTTATTGTTGGTGAGGACCCGTAGCAATAGATTCCGGTATTTCCACCGGTAATTGTGAAGCCTGAAATTACAGATGTCGGACCTTCATTCTTTTCGAAAATTACCGCCGGGGTATAGCCTGTCCCCATGATTACCGTAGATGCAACGACGGCCGGGTCATTTGGGTCTATTGAGCTGAGCGTGAGGTTTTTGCCGAGATAATCGATCTTTTCGAGATAAATACCCGGTGTGAGTACTATTTCGTCTCCGGGTGATGCCTCAGTGATGGCAAAACGGATGTGCTCGTATCCGTTCCCGCTGGTTTGATTGAAAATTCGATCGTTGGGAGGGGGCAGCGTCGCCTGCACCATTTCGATGCCGTCGCCTGTTCCCAGATTGCGAGAATACTGCTTGTCTGTGGGATTATTCCAGTGCTCATGAGTTCCGAGACTCGGCAGTCTTGTGACGTCACCGGCATGGTCCGGGTCGTAGAAAGTTCCTGAACATGGGTCGTTGGCCAGGGCGGCCTCGTGCAGATAGTTGTCGGGATTTCCTGTTACCTGAGTGCACCTCGGCTCATTTCGCATAAAGTCCAGTGCAACAGAATCGATGGCCACCGGGTCCTGCGAGGCGTAGATACTGGAACACCAGTCATCACCGAATGACAAATACTTTATCACATCGGCACCCTGATGCTCTGCACCGTACAAAGCATCAATCATATACAGCATAGTCTTTCCACCGAGGTATTGAGATCCTATCAGGTCAACGAGGCAGTTATATGAACCCATAGGCCTGCCTCGGTCGCCGTAATTATGAAGCGGCGAAGGTGACCAGCTGCCGCAATGTACCGAACCATAATGGTTCTTTGCGCACAAAGTGATACCATACATGCTGTGCGGTCTGAGCAGCGCGATATTTATCAGGTATTTGGACTGGGTAACACACATAGGCATATTTGCGTTCGGACAGCTTGAATGGCTGGTATAGACTATGCCGCTTGTGTCGCGAGTAGCTGCATACCGTCCTGAGCGTGCGTAGGAAGGACTGACCACGAACCTAACCTGGCGAAAACTCGGGTTCGGATCGTTCTTTATCTTGTTATAGATTGGGTCGCCGATGTATCGCGAGGCGTCGTAGATAGTAATGGCGGAACCTGAGACACCGACAACATTTATAAGCTGGTCCAGTACCGAATAAATTACGTGAGGGCTGGGCATGCCATCGCGCGGGCTCCAGGTGCCGCCGGAGTCCTGATTCATATTAATCTTGATAGCAATTCCTTCTCCGGGTTTGTATCCGATGTTTCCATAGCCGCGGGTCTGGTTAAAGTGTCTGAAAAGCGCATCCCATGCGTTTGGGTCGTTGGACTGCCCGGTCAGGGACTGGATGGTTTTGGAGACCATGCGGTGAACAATCGCCTGGTCGGTATTATTGTCATCCCACCAGCTTCCGGTTGAGCCGTTCCAACTGGTTGAATCAGGCTCGTAGAGCCAGACTACGCGGCCGGGATAAATCCCTTTAGCCGTACCCATTGGAGAATTCAATGGCTCGGTGGGGGTCCAGGCTTTGGCCGGCTTGTCTGCCGTAATTGCGAGCGGCCACCATAGAGCCATAACGGCGACAGCAGCACAAATTCCGGCAAGTACGTATCGCGACTGGCGAATAAGTCGTCTGGCTTTACGGTATGCTAAAGTTGAAGCAACCAGGCCTGTGAGCCACACAACAAAACCACTGGCTATCGGCGCCGCCAGCCGTTGGCAGGGGTATGTTGCACGAGAAGGCTTTGGAATTACGCGGATTAGGAACCATATCAGCGACAACAAACCAGTTATAGGGAACAGCCATATCCACCAGTAAATTTTGGGTTTTGGTTTTATTTGCCTGCCTGTCTTTGGACAAACAGGCGAAACGCTTTTTTTTCTTCTGAACAGCATTTCCTTGCCTCCTAAGATTAGGTCGTGTGTCACGGTCCGGTTTTATGTCGCCTAACATGCGTCTGAAACAGAACGGCGTCTTGTTGAGCACTCGGGGAAGCCAAACCTGGTTCTGAATCCGGAATAGTCAAAATGAAAATAAGATGACTTAGTAGTGTCCTCTTTTATGCTCCAAAAACCCTTATTGATTTTTCAAACCTTATTAGGAGTAAATACTACTAAAAGTGGCGACAAAAAACAAGTATTTTCCTGGAAGATATGACTAAAGTGAATTTTAAAATAGGTCCTAGTGTTTAAGGTAAAAGTCCACTAAGTAATAAGTGCGTATGCTGCTGTATGTAATGTTAGACGCTGTCTGCGTAACATATTTGACAAGATACGAACAACGATTGGCCGGATCCCGATTATTTAGGTACAAGCAATAAAGTCATCCGCCTGCCGGACATCTTGCTTGGCCGTTCAATTTTAGCCACATCCTGGAGCAATTCGGTAATATTCTCGTAAATCTCGTAACCCTGGTCGCGGTGCAGCATCTGTCTTCCCCGGAAAAACATAGTGAATTGAACCTTGTGGCCCTTCTCAAGAAATTCACGTGCGTGATTGAGTTTGATGTCCAGGTCGTGTTTATCAGTTTCAGGCCTTAGTCTGATTTCCTTGAGCGTTGTAGTATGGTGCTGGTGTCTTTTATGAGCCTCTCGGATTTTTCTTTTTTGCTGATATTGCCACTTGCCGTAATCCATAATCCTGCAAACGGGCGGTTCACTGGTGGGCGCTACTTCGACAAGGTCCAGGCCTGCCTCACGTGCCCTGCTCATTGCCTCATTTCTGGACACGACTCCTACTTGATTGTTTTCTTCGTCGATTAGCCGAACTGTCTCGGCTTTTATTCCCCCATTGACCTTTAATCCTCTTTTACTGATCGTGTATCACCTAACCTTTCTTCAAATTTTTTATTTCGTGTTTCTAACGATGATTCCCCAGCCACGGGCCAGGAACCATAAAATTAAATCTATTTTTTATCGGCAATTTCCTGCGTTGCCATTCCTAAAAATTCGTCAATATTTATTGTTTTGGTCTGTTTGGCTCCCCGGATTCTGACATTTACGGTATTTGACTGGGCCTCTTTAGGCCCGACAACCAGCATGTAGGGTAGCTTTTCACCGTGAGCTTTGGCGATTTTAGCATTTACTTTTTCGTCCGTTAAATCACAAGTGCATCGCAGCCGGGCATCTTTTAGCTTCTGAAGGACAACTTTGGCATAGTCATTTGTTTTTTCACTAATTGTCAGAACTCTAACCTGTTCCGGTGCAAGCCATAGAGGTAAATTGCCGGCATAGTGTTCTATAAGAATACCGATAAAGCGCTCGAAGGAGCCGAGAACGGCCCTGTGAATCATAACGGGGGGCTTTTCGGTGTTATCTTTGTCGGTATAGACCATGCCGAAGCGCTGAGGCATAGAAAAATCCAACTGGATCGTACCTAACTGCCACGACCTTTTCAGGCAATCTTTGATGTGGAAATCTATCTTCGGCCCGTAAAATGCGCCATCGCCCTCGTTGATTTTGTACTCGATATTCCTGTGTTCGAGGGCCTTTTTGAGGGCGTCTGTAGCAATCTCCCAAATCTCGTCCGAGCCGATATGTTTTTCCGGTTTTGTGGACAGCTCAATGTGGAAATCTTCAAAGCCAAAGGCTTTATATATCTCGAAGGTGAGGTCGATGACGCCTATAATTTCAGATTCAATCTGGTCGGGGGTGCAGAAGATGTGGGCATCGTCCTGGGTGAACTGTCTTACCCTGAAAAGACCGTGCATAACACCGCTGGCCTCATGTCGATGCACAAGGCCAAGCTCGGCAACACGCAAAGGAAATTCTCGGTACGAATGCTGCTTTGTTTTGTAAATCAGGCACCCGCCAGGACAGTTCATCGGCTTTATCGCGTAGCTGGCATCGTCGAAATTGGTAAAGTACATATTCTCTTTGTAATTGTCCCAATGTCCGCTCTTGTGCCAAAGCTCTTCATTTAGAATAATGGGTGTTCTGATTTCCTGATATCCGTACTTATGGTGAACGCGGCGCCAAAAGTCCACTATGGCATTCCATATAACCATTCCTTTGGCGTGCATAAAAGCAAAACCGGGCCCGGCCTCGTTGAAACTGAACAAATCCAATTGTTTGCCCAGTACACGATGGTCGCGTCTCTTTGCTTCCTCTAACCTTGATAGATAGTCGTCGAGGTCTTTTTTGGTCGGCCATGCGGTGCCGTAGACGCGCTGGAGCATTTTTTGTGTGGGGTCGCCGTGCCAGTAGGCGCCCGCTACGGACATTACCTTAAAGCTTCCTGCTTTTGAGGTACATGGAACATGCGGGCCCCGGCATAAGTCCTCGAATCCATCTCCGCTCGAATAAAAACTAATAATATCACTGTCAGAGCGGTTTACATTGTCGATTTTATATTTATCGCCGGCCAGCTTTTCAAGGGCCTCGGTTTTACTCATTTGACTGCGAACAATCGGTTTGTCGGCCTTGACGATTTCCCGCATTTTTTCTTCTATGCTTTGGAAGTCTTCCGGTCGAATCGCCTCGTCAAGGTCAATATCATAATAAAAACCATCCTCGATGGTCGGGCCGTAAACCAACTTTGTGTCCGGCCAGATGGTGCATATCGCCTCAGCCATTATGTGGGCGCAGCTATGGCGCATTATTTCAAGGCCTTCATCATCTTTGAGGGTTATGATTTTGACAACTGAGTCGGCTGTAACAGGGTTGGATAAATCCACTAATTGGCCATTTAGTTCCGCCGCAACGGCCGCTTTTGCGAGTCCAGGTCCAATCTGTTCCGCCAATTCTCCTATAGTAATGCCGTCGCTAACCTCTAATGTGCTGCCATCGGGCAGTGTTACTTTCGCCATAAATCTATCCGCTACTATCAGGCCCTTCTGTTTCTGTATGAAGAAAACTATTCAAACAAATTTATTATCCCTCTACGGCAATCGGGATTTTAACTAAACTGTATTATTTTACCCGGAAGGACCGACTTAGTCAATATAATTTATCAACTGATTTAGCTGTTGCCGTAGGCTGCATCCCCCCATATAATACAAAAGTAACGAGTAATTTTCATCTCTGTAATTATATGGAAACACTGGCCTGTATAAAATGTTTTCCAGCAGGTTTACTGCTGATCGCAGCCTCGGGCACAGAATCTTTGTCTTTTAATCCGATTAAACTTGTCATTCTTTGCGGATGGGTATATCTGTGCTTTTACTTTGTTCAACAGGTCCAGTACAGCCTGTTGGTGCCGCCTAAATATAAAACAATAGCCAAATTGTCAGCCCTTTTTGTAGGGCCGATACTGTTTTTCGTGTTGCTGATAGTGGATATAGTCCGCCAAATCTCCTCTGAGCGTCAAAAAAATGTCTTCGAAATAATAAAGCAGCGTTTTCGGAAAGCCTTTGCGGGCAGAGGCCCCTCAGGACCGGCCAAATCCCGGGAGGAAACGGCGATAAAACTGCTTGACTCGTCAGGAACCGAGCTTAAACAAATTTACGGCCACGGTAAAAGCAAACGTGAGGACCGCCACATTCTCGACATAACCGAGCATATTATCTGGGATGCTCTACAGGAACAGGCAAGCGACATCCTCATCGACCCGAAGAACGACTCGACTTATACAGTCAGGTACCGGGTAGATGGTGTACTGAGAATAGTGGAGCAGCTCGAAACCGGCAAATGCCAGGCGGTAATAAACAGCATCAAGGCCGTTTCCAATATGGACATTTCGGAAAGGCGCAGGCCCCAGGACGGTGCTTTTATCGCACAAACCGCCGACGGTATGGCTTCCTTTAGAGTTGCGAGCGCCGGCGTTGTGAACGGTGAAAAGCTGTCGGTGAGGGTGCTGAGCAAGAAAGCGGGTATGTATACGCTCGAAAATATCGGGTTGTCGGACAAACACAGGTCAATTATCAAAAACGAGATTTCCAAACCATCTGGTATGATACTTATGTGCGGGCCTACAGGAAGCGGCAAGACGACAAGCCTGTACGCGATGCTCAATGAGATAGACCTTTATACACGCAATGTTATTACGGTAGAAGACCCTATCGAATGTGTTTTACCGCACGCCAGCCAGATTGAAGTTAATCCCAAGGCCGGCATTACATTTGCAAAATCTTTGCGCAGTATATTAAGACAGGATCCGGATGTTATCACCATTGGCGAGATACGCGACGAGGAAACCGCTGAGATTGCGCTTCGTGCTTCGCAAACCGGTCATCTTGTTCTGGCAACAATACACAGCTACAGCAATGAATCGGCGTTGGTTCGGCTGCTGGATCTGGGCGTAACTGAAGTTTTAATATCATCCGGCCTGGACCTTGTCATATCTCAGCGATTGCTTCGCCGGCTCTGCTCCAATTGCAGGAAACCGGCCCAGCTAACCAAGAACCAAATAGCCGATTTTCGCAGGAAAAAGATTGACTACAAGCACCTCTATCGGGCCGAGGGATGCGAACTTTGCCACGGCACAGGCTATCGCGGAAGGACGGCAATTTTCGATATGCTTGTCGTCGATAACGAATTAAAAGCGAGTATTGTCAGCAGCGATTCGTGGATAACCGAGTTGAGAAAATCAGGTGACGAACAGGGCAAATCCAATCTGCGAAAACAGGGACTGAAAATGGTACTTTCCGGAGTGACAAGTCTCGAAGAGCTAAAAAGAGTCATAGGATAAGATTTTATGGTATTTTGGATAGGGATATTGTTCGGCTGCCTTTTCGTATGGCTGGCGGTGAAAAAGGGTTTCTACGAGACCTGGATTCTGCTGTTCAATGTGATTATCGCCGTTTATTTGGCTGTTTTCCTGGGGCCGGTCATAGCGAATATTGTCCCGATTGCGCCTAAGTCGGCATATAATAATGCCTTGTGCATGATGATTCCGGGGATTGGAGGATTTTTGATTTTATACGCCATATCTTCTACATTATTTACAGGTCAATTCAGCATCCCATTTACAAAAACAATAGATACCTTTGTCGCGGGTTTTTTCGGATTTCTGGCCGGACTGCTCATCTGGTGTTTTTTGAGCCTGTTAATCTGTATAACGCCGATATCTCAAAATACATTCGTAAGTGAGCTTGATTTTGCAGGGGGATTTAAGCAAACGGGCGCACCTTACGTTAGCTGGTGGTGCAATCGTGTCCATTCGATAGTTGCATCCAAGGGTAGTGATGTAAGCAGTGAAGAGGTGATTATTGCTTTACTCAAAGAAGCCGAGCCAAAAACCCGGCCAGAGGCTATTCCGAAACCTCCTCCTGATGATATAAACACTATTATACCCGAAGCTCCAACCAGCGAAATCAACAATTCCGGATATATGTAAATCACCAGCCCCCCTACTGCTGCTTCGCAGATTTCCCGCCGCCTTTATCTGTAACTTTAATTACATCCGTTGCCTCGAAGTATGTTCCATCGGTCAATCGACCAGTAATTGTGAACTCGTTCTGGCCAACAGTGAGAATGGCCTGAACCTCTGAGCGGTTGAACCTGGCGATTGCAACTTGCCTTTGCTCATCGGCTGAGAACTGCTCTGGTTTAATTCCTTTTTCAAGCAAAACGCTGCCGGGCTCAATATCGGCGACATCGTAATCATCAGGGAGCCAAACATAACAGGTAATCCAATTGCCTTTGCTTGCGATGTTAACCGTACGTGGGAGGATTCTTGCCTCGGCAAATATCGGTGTTTCATAAGCTCCCATATCGATTCGGCCTCCGATTACGCGGGGCCTGCCGTCTAAATCCGTTTCATTAGGCTCAGCCAAATAATCCGGATCACCGGTATCTAAACAAGGCGAACCGGGGAGCAGATGATAATCACCGTTTACCCAGACATCGTTGGCGTCCCAATAACCCGGCTCAACAAAACAGGGATCTTCGTCAATGTTGCCCGTTCCATCTAAGCCGCCCGTCCAGCCCTGTATGCAACTGTAGTTAATGATGAGTTCACCATCATAATCATATTGTAGCCTCTCGTTGCCCCAGAGGACGCAGTTAGTGAGTGTTGCAATGGCGTCGCCGTCGACTCCTATCACATTTTTATTCCCACTGAATGTGCAGTTCATCAGTATGGGCTTGCTGTTGCTGTAGTCGAAGGTGGCAGTCCATCTGTTCCCGCTGAATATGCAGTTAGTCAGGATTGTGATACCCCCATAACTTTCAATTCCCTCACGGTTTCCAATGAACGCACAGTTCCTCAGAGTCGAACTACTGTCGTAATGGTTTGACACTCCAAGAACGTTCTCAATGAATGTACAGTTCGTCAGAGTCGGAGTATTGTTGTACCAGTTTGCCATACCGCACCGGTCGTTTCCAATGAACGTGCAGTTACTCACCTTAGGACTGCTGTGTTCATTGAACATGCCGGCGCTATTGCTGCAATTGCCTGAGTTTGCGCTGAAAGTGCAGTTGCTCACGGTCGAGCTACTGTATTCGTTTCGCATCCCTCCGCCGCGGCAGTACTCAGGGTATGGTCCGTTGGCATTTCCGCCGGTTATAGTGAAGCCATCCAGAACAGCACTGGCATCTGTCCCGCTGCCAGTCACGACGTTGTAGCTGTTCTCGTCCCGGCTGGGATCAGAAGTAAAATCATAAAGAATTTGCCATTCAAAATTTTCGAGTTCGACGTCATTGCTATCGAGGTCGCCGGAGAGGATGGTTTCGTAGAGATTAATGTCGCGGGCGTTGGGATCCGGTGTGCCTGCGCCGGCGTAGCCGCCTTTGATGGTTACGCCGTTTATTAGCTGGAAAGTGGCTTCGCGGTCGCCGGGTGTGACCTCGGCTCCCTGGTCGGGTTTGTAGGTTCCTTGAGCAACTCTGATTTCATCGCCGCTCCATGCGGCTGTAAGAGCATCCTGGAGATAGTTGAAGGCGTCGGCCCACGATGAGCCATCATTTGCACCAACGGCATCGTCGTCGACATAGATTATTATTGGTGGTAGGGGCTTCAAAATGAATGCGTGTTCTTCACCATCAGGATTAAGTGCCTGCCCCACTATCCAGCCATGATCATTTATTGAATACGCATATGTTAAAGTCAGACCACAGTCCGGATCAATAAGGGTATTAAGGTCTATATTATTTTCGCTACCGGTTGGATCAAACAAAGTTGCAAGTTCATTACCCGGTCCCGGTTTTCTGTACGCCGAGCCCACGATTTGACCTTTGTTGTTGATAGATTTAGCCCTGCTCCATGCATAGCCTAATGAGCCAAGGGCTATATTATTACCGTTCCCGCTGGGATCGAACAAGGTTGCAAACCTCTCAGAAGAAGCGTTAAAAGCCCATCCAACGATTTGACCAGAATCGTTTATAGAGTAAGCTACACTTGATGTACCACCGAGTGTACCGAGATCCATATTGTTTCCGCTACCGCTTGAGTCAAACAATGTCGCATGGTCATAACCTGAACCAATCTTTGCTTCTCCTACAATCTTCCCGCCGTTGTTTATTGAGCGGGCGCTACTATAACCACCACCGAGAGTGCCAAGTTTAATATTGTTTTTATTGCCCGTTGGATCAAAAAAAGTGGCTGAGAAGAAAGAAAAGTCTATGTATGCAGTTCCAACAATCTGACCGTTACCATTTATCGAATGTGCATAACTCCATTCTCCTCCAAGTGTACCAAGTGCTATATTGTTTCCATTGCCGGTTGGATCGAATAACGTCGCATGTTGTTCCGCATAATTTAAGTCTGCTGTTCCGACAATTTGACCGGCGTCGTTTATAGAAGAAGCACTGCTCGAATTGCCTCCAAGTGTTCCAAGGTCAAGATTATTGCCATTACCTGTCGGATCAAACAAAGTCGCACGTCTATAACCTGAGCTATTGTATGCATACCCTACGATTTGTCCTCTGTTGTTGATAGAATTGGCACGACTCATATTACCGCCGAGAGTTCCGAGGTCGATGATTTCGTATCGGGGTAGTGCCGCGAATGTTGCCTGAACCAGAATAACAGAAATTACGATTGATAATTGAAGGATGGTTTTCGCTTTCATTGTTTTTCTCCTAATTCGTTTTTCTGCACAAAAGTCGTGTAAGAATATTATAGCATTTTTTTAGGCGGGATTTATGAAAAAATGGTTATTTTTTTAGACGGAAAAATGAAAGTTCGCAGTTTTATGTGGTTTTTACGGTGTTTTGGATGTGAAAAAGTCAAAACCGTGAAAAGAGAAAAAGGCCGGCTGTTCAGAGTGGATTTTGGACATTTTCTGATTCCTGCCCCCCTATCGCGAATGGAATACGCCCTCTCTGGTCGGGACAAGCTTTGCAGGAATTACTAAATTGTACGGCAAAGCGGGCTTAACTTTTTGACTGGTCGAGTATGAGGTCTTTTACTTTCTGGCTGGGAAGGTTTAATGAGCCGTAAGCACGAGCAGCCGCACTGCGTAAATTGGGATCGGCTTCTACTGTACTGACCAGTGAATAAATATCATCTATCGCCGTGACATCGAGCAGATTGGCGTTAAGCTTGGCCGATTGGGCCAGAGAATCAAAGGCGGATATTCTCACATCCATAGCGTTGTTTTCATCGAGTGCCATTACCGCAATCGCCCGCTGTGCTTCAGGGCTGTCCATGTGCGCCAGAATTTGTCCTGCCAGCATCTGAATATTGGATCGGCTGTCCTTTGTGGCATTTATAACGGCACTTTGAGCGAGGGACAAATTGATAACACGGTTTCGCGTTTGGCCTAATTTTAGCATAACCTTTGCGGCACGAACGGCGTATTCCTCGGCTACCCAATTGTTTGCCAATTCTGGATTTGAACTCGGTTCGGCAAGGGCCTGGGCGAGGTTGGCAACGACGAGCTTACTTTCGGGAAACCTTGCGACGGGACCAGCAGCGGCTATTGCTATGGCCGCACTATATTTTACAGGTTTATTTTTATCAGAGAGCGCGATGACCAGCGGCTGAGCTGAGCCAATTCTGTAAAGCAGCGATTTCTCACCCGCGATTTTGGCCAGCGCCTCTATAGCACCCAGAGCTACGAAGGCATTTCTATCCTTTATCGCCCTTCCAAGGGCCTGATGCAGATATTCAGGCCCCGTGGTTGTGGCATAAGTCATTGCATCGGCGTGACCAGGTCCAAAATAATCCGGGATATCGACACCGGTTGATTCTGCCTTGAAGTAAGCAGCCTGCCATAAGCCGATTGCCCAACCGAAAGCCGGGTCTGCCTTCAATGCCCACTCGCAGACTCGCATGGCCATAAGCTCATTAAAGTACTTTCTGTCCACTCTTTCCTTTAGTAGCCGCTTGCCTACGATGTCCCAGAACCAAATATTGGCGAAGTCTGCATCTTCAGCGGGCTGTAGCGACTCGGCGTGGTAATAATAACTTTCAGCAAGTCTATAGAACAAAGGTGCAGCCGGGACGTTCAATGCCTGCGGGTCAATCATCCTTATGCTTTCCGCAGCCAAAGAACGAAGCTCGGTGGAGGGGTCCTGTTCCATAATATATTTCAAATATCCCAATGCCTGTGGATATTTTATCCCGCCGAGCGCCCTTATTATTTCAGCTTTAAGGGCAGTATCATCGGACTGGAGTGCGGCGACAAGCGGCCTGATACCGTCTTTTCCGATTTCCGGAAGAGCACGTTTTATGTTTTCCCATTCGTCCTTGCGTGAATTATCAGATATTGCATCAAGCATAAAGGGGATAGAATATTCACCGGCGTTTCGCAGTCGTTTTACAGCAATGAACCAGCCCCGGTCTGTGGTGTTGAGCCTTTTTACCTCCTCTATGATAATCTTCGGATCGGAGCGGCGTATGAACTTACCCTGTTCAACTATAGCCAGGACTTTTCTTGTGACATCAACGAGTTGTGGATCCGGCGCGAGGTCAACAACCCTTTGCAAGATAGCTACACCGGCCCGATTAGCTTCGCTTAAAGCAAGTAATTCCACGGGGTCCGGCTGGCTGTCGAGCACAGCCTGTGCGTATCCTTTTGCCAAATCGAATCGTCCAATCTTCGTGTAGTGAAGAAAATCGTTCCAGTTATCCTCAAGGCTCTGGCCGAAACCGGTTGTAACTGCGAAGACTGCTATTGTTAGAATTGCTGTAATTGTTTTTTTGCTCAGCATTGAACATTCTCCAAAAAACTTTTTTTGGTGTACAGTAATAATCCGGCTGATCTGTGAGAAAACGTAAAGTCAGTTCGGCCGGCCCTGACCTCCAATATTCATCCTTTGAACCGAGGATTAATAAACCACTTATAAAGCTTTTTAATCCACGATTTCTGTTCTTTAGGCCTGCAAACAGCAAGCTGTTATAAGTATTCGTCTCTAAAACCTCTATACTATAGAAAATTGCCCAGTTTGTCAATAGAAACCTGGCTGGTAAAGCGACTATTTGATACGTTAAACAGGTTTGGCCGGACATTAGGCCGATTTCTGCAAGAATATCGGACAATTCGGCCATTTTCCCAAAAACAACCGCGGTTGTGGAGACAGTATATCGAGCAGCAGTGATATGTACAATTTGAGCTATACGTAGGTGCGCATTGAGATCTTCTATTGGGCGAATCCGGTAAGTAAGAAACTTAGGCTGGCGGTTAATCGTTAAATTAATCA
>JAABXR010000332.1:20718-21054 GCA_011776225.1 Phycisphaerae bacterium | reverse complement strand
CGCCTTGCCCAAATAGTTGATGTACTCATCGAGCCGGCCGGCTTGATTGTAACGGTCCGCCACCTTGGTATAAGCATCGACCAGGACGCTGGCGTATGTGGCCTTATCAAGCTTTATTGCCTTTTGTAAGAGTGTCAGATACTCGTCATATCGGTGGACGCCAAAAGCTGATTGCGCATAATAGTAATAAAACAGCGGTTTGTCTTCCTTTGGGATTTTTGCTTCAATTTTATTGAACATCTCGTATGCCTGGCTGTAGCGACGAGCATTCAGATAGATGTTTGCAAATAAGAACTTAATATCGGAAGTCTCCTCGATACCTCCATCGATGGCCTG
>JAABXR010000332.1:0-20690 GCA_011776225.1 Phycisphaerae bacterium | reverse complement strand
TGGTAGACAGCAGAAGTGCTCGGTGCAGAATGGAAGAGGTCTTTCTTGCCGGGTACGGATTCGATTAAATACCAGTTGTCACTTATTGTGCCTGCCTTGCCGGCTTTGACTGTTACAGCCGAGATTTTTCCGAAGTAGTTACGCAGGTTAAAATACGCAGAACCAAGCTTGTAGTGAAGAACAGGGATGTCGATCCCCAGACGCAGAGCAGATTGGTAGGACTCGGCTGCCAGGGCAAAGAAATTGCCAGCCAGGTATATATTACCAAGTTGATAGTAGTCCGATCCACTCTGGGGATTTAGCTTGATGGCTTCTTCGAAATATTTGCGGGCCTTTTCATAGTTGATCAGGTTGTACTCGGCTTCCGCCAGCAGGTGATAGGTCGGATAATCATGGCGGTACTTAAGCAATGGCTCAATAACATCAACGATGCGCTGCCACTTTTTTTGCTTTTCGTAGATTTCCCCGAGCAGTTGCCCTGCTTCAATATGGTCTACCGTCTCTTTAAGAATATCTGAGAGCAGCTTTTCAGCTTCTTGTTCACGTCCGGCATAGTAATAGGCGCGGGCCAGATGCAGGCGGTAGCCGGTTTTTGTCTTGTCTTCATCCACAGCTTTTTTTAGTAACTCAATGGCAGCCTCATACTTACCTTGAAACAAGGCCTGGCGTCCTTCCTTAAAATGCTTTTCTGCGCTTGATATTTCGGGCGGTTTCGCATTGGTTTTTTCAGCCCCGAAAGAAAATCCTGAGCAACTTATTATAAACAGTGCCGTTAATAAGATTGAAATCTTTATTCGCATAGTCATATCTCCTTTAAAATCTCTGTTTACTCGATTCTATAACCTGTATGCTTTTATCCAGTTAATCTGTTCACGTGCCTTATTGAGCATCGGGCCGCTGGGGAAGTTGTTGATATAATTGGTATACGCATCCATTGCATCGATCCACTGGCCAAGATGTTCGCTGTTCTCGGCAATGGCAAACTGAGCGTCAGCAGCTTTCGGACTGCGACGATAATTCCGCAAAAAGGCCCTGTAGGCTTCAATAGCCTCGGCATATTTTTCTTCTCGTTCATAGTACTGTGCGATTCGCCAGCTTGCGTCTTCGGCAACAGCGGTACCGCTGAATTGTCTTACTATTTCCAGCCAGGCGGCCATTGCCGCGCTTGAGTCTTTCAGCCGTTCGTAGTAGATGGTTGACATTCTCAGCAGGGCATCGCCGGCTTTGTCACCGCCTGCCACTTTGGATGCCTCTTCATAAGCACCAACAGCTTTGCGGAGGGCAGCATTTATCTTATCCTGCCGATTGGCTAACTGGACTGCTGTCAGGGCCTCGACTACTTGCCCGGCCCTTTCTACTTCGAGTTTGACATTGGCTACATTGGACCACAGATTCACTGCAGCGGCTTTTGCCTCTTCCAACTCAGCCTTCTGGCCCATTCCTCCCTGTTTAAGGGAAGCAATAATTTTTTGTTGTTCATCCATTTGCCGCACACGGGCCTGTTGTACGTTACGGTAGGCCTCCCGTTGAGCTGTTTCCTGGGCTAATGCAATTGTCTTGGCCCGAGTGGCAACGGCGAATTTGTTTGCTTCGTCTTCGTAGCTTTTGCCGACCATATAAAGAGCATCGTCGGCCAGAGGACTGCCAGGATATTCTTTTGCAACGGACTTGGCTGCCTCGCGGGCTTTATCAGTTTCACCCATAGAAAGATAGGTGGTGCCAATGGCGTGGAGAGCGTCGTCAGCCAAATGGCTTTCAGGCCAATTTTCCACCACTTTACGGTACTCAATTACTGCCTTGACACGATTGGACAACTGTTCCAGCACAATCTTTGCAATCTGATACTGGGCGTCGAACGCTTTCCGCTGGCCCTCTTCGTCCACCAAAGTCTGATATCGAACAAGGTCTTTTAAGATTCCAATCCGGCGGTTTGCTTCCGGCACTTTCGCATCGCCGGAATAATCACGAGCGTAAGCTTCGTATCCGTTCATAGCCTGCCGCCACTGGCTCAGGTTAATAGTGCATTCGGCGATAGACCATTTTGCGTCTTTGACCCAATTGCCGGTGGGGAATTCTGCGATGACGCGTTGGTAGGCTGCGATAGCATCTTCCCATACCTCGTTGGCCTGATGTATCTGACCAATCATCGTTAAAGCCTGTCCAGCCTGGACATGACGTGGGAAACTATCAACAAACATTTCCAGTACGTGCAGTGCTTCGACCCAACGTTTTTTATCCTTCAACTGAACACCTATCTGGTAAATAGCATTTTGGATGCCGGCATCAGTGCCGCCGCGTGCGACATTTACTTCCTGATAGGCTTCTGCCGCCCGGAGCGGCTGGCCCAGATTGTTTTGATAAGTTTGTGCAATCCTTAAAGCTGCCTCCTGGGCGAGGTTATGTGTGGGGTAGCGGATCATCAAGTCGTTCCAGACGGTAATTGCCTCCTCGTAATACTGTCTTTTTGCAAGTTCTCCTGAGATGTCCCACATTATCTGGGGGATAGTTCCAATCTTGGGGTGGTCGTAATATTTATCGGCCAGGTGCTGCAGTTCTGTGGCTGCACGGACGTACTGGCCGCGCGCTAAGGTTGTGCTAAAAGCATTAACTACTCGTGCCTGTGTCAGGAAACTGTTAGCGATGTCCCATTGTGCTTGCTGCAGCAGTGTTTGCTCTTTTGGAAAGTCGGATACGACTTTGGCCAGTTCGTCACGGGCCTTTCCGAACCGTTGTGATACCTCGCTGAGCATCAATTGCCTGGAGGACTTATCTTCAACCGGCTGGGCCGCCCAGGACAGATAGTCACGGGCAATACCAAGGCGAAGTACGGGAAGCTCTTTGTCGGTCGGATTATCTTTTAAGAACCGCTTTGCCATAGCTGCCGCGTTCTGCCATTTTCTAAGTGTTCGCCAGTGGTCAATCATGACCTTGATTTCACCACGAGCCTGCTCAGCGGTTATTGTGGCCGGGTATTTGTTCCGGATGGCTTGAAAGATTTCATACGCGTCATTTAGCGCCTTTTGTTGACGGGAGATTTCCGCATCAGAGAGAACCGGTTCCTGGGCCGGTGCCTGACTTTTCTGGACTTGCTGTACAGGCTGGTAACTAAGCTGCTCGCGAAGCTGGGCTACACGTGCCGCCCGGCTAACCTCCTGTTGGCGAATAGCCGCCAGGACCCGGGAATCGTTGACTATGAGATCATCGGCACGCCCCGTGTATGCAGAGCCATACTCCGTCGAGGAGACGGGACCGCCGGCAGTACTTGCTGCAGGCTTCGCCACCCTCTGGGGCAGCGTTACGACAGTAATAGACGCTATATCCTCTGCGGCATCGAAGTGTTCTTCTCCGACACTCT
Organism: Phycisphaerae bacterium; assembly: GCA_011776225.1. Lineage (GTDB taxonomy): Bacteria > Planctomycetota > Phycisphaerae > Sedimentisphaerales > Anaerobacaceae > CS2-K091. The sequence continues at coordinate 17,335 of JAABXR010000332.1, read as the reverse complement.
TTGTGTCTTTACCTGTTGTTGGAGTTGCCTTTTGTAACATTAGTGTTGTCAGCACCTGCTTGGCATGGTCGGGGATAGCCTTGCCAAGCTGGCATAAACCGCGACAGAATTCTATTCGCTGACGACGGCGAATGGCCGGTACTTCCCGGAGCAGATCGGCATAGATGCTGTCTGCCACGTCCCATGCTTTAACCTTGGCATATTCCAGCGCAACGGCCATGTTCTTTTCAATCGCCCGACCGAGAAGTACGCTTTTTGGATAAGCCTTGATGAAATTCCTGTAGGCTTCGATAGCCGCTTTGAAATCGTCGTTAATCTTGGTGGGAGGTTCCTTTCTGTCCTTCATTTCTTTAGACAAAGCCATACGGGCCTTGGCGTCCATCGCAACAGCGGCGGCAAACGCAGCGCGTTCAGCTGAACTGCTGGAGCCGGGTGCTGCCTGTGATAGCACTTTCACATTCGCTGCAAATTCTGTGAAGTCCTGATAAACTGTGACTGCTATATCATAGGCCTTATGCCTGACAAAAACCTCTGCGATTTTAAATATGCTCGATTCGGCCTGACTGCGCAGCGGACTTGACGGTCGTTCTGAGATAAAATTCTTATATGCTTCAATTGCTTCTTTGAACACCGGTGTCAGGGTAATTTTCTCCGTTGCGTTGTAATTTTTCAAAAGTAAATCGAGTTCTCGGTTAGCAACGTCTAATTTCAGGTTCGTAAGCTGTAAATCCGCATAAGCGTCAGCTGAATCGATAGTTTCAGAAGGCCTGACGTTTATGGCTTGTTCTGCGATATCGAAATATTCAAGCTTTTTGTAGTGGTCGACAATATTTTTCCATACGTCCCGGATCTGCGCCAGAATCGACGGCTCTTCCTGGAGCCCGGCCTGTAACTCGTAGCAGCGCATCAGGGCCTTGGCAAGCGTCGGGTTGAGATCACGTGGCACAGTAAAGCCTGCTGCTATTAGCCGTTGATGCTCTCTCTTGACCTGTTCTATCCAAATATTTATTACCGCCAATTGGGCCTGTCGTCGTTCTTTCTCCGGCAGGGCTTCGGCCACCGTTGTGTACACTTCCTCAGCGACGGCCCAGTGACCATATTTGACCCAGGGTTTCACGTGTTCGGCGAGTAGCTCTAGTACGTGCGGCGAATGTGCCATGTGTTCTGCCTGCTTCTTCAGGATGGCCAGAAACGATTTCTGCTGCTCGGACAGTTTCGCGTTCTCTTCCGCGCGTCCCGCTTTTATGTTCTCTTGGAACACGTAATGCGCGTGATTGCCCGCAACGTTGTAACAGGAAACCATTGCTCCCGGCCAACTCTGGTGTGACGGTGACATCGCCTCAAGCAGTTCGAGGCCGAGGTCAACCGCCAGTTTCCGAGACCCCGGTTTCTGAACCTTCGCGTATTCGTCAGTGATTGCCTGGACCGTTTGGACGGCTGATTTCACCGCCGCCGCATCGGCGTTTTCTTTTATCACCGGCAGGGCGATGTCCAAGGCCCACGCATCCGGGCCCCTAAGACCTTTGAATTCTGCCTCTGGAAGGACCTTTGGGGCAAAAGAGCGAACCTGTTTGGCCAACTCGGCATGATATGTCCAGATCGACACATCGGGATACTGCTTGTGGATCGTTTCGTAAACGTCGAGAACATCAGCCAGCGGTTGGGGTAATTGACCTCGGCGAATACCTTGAGGTAGCTTGCCGGCTTGAGCTTGGTCCTTGAGCCACTTCATGCCGATATCATACTTAGAGAGATTCAGCGTATACAGCACCGACAGGCGACTCGGCCGTGGCAGCGATGCCGCCAACAAGGTTTCCGTCGCCTTGACGGCCGCGGAGTAAGCCTTGTTGTTGATGTATCGCGAGCGAATATGGCTCAAAAGACGCTTGGTCAGTTCGTCAGTTTTTTTCGGTGACGACTCCCGCGCATAGATATCGGCGGCCAGTGCCAGCGCTTTCAAGTCAGTCGGGCTCAAGTCGGATTCCAGGCCGGGTTTCGCCTCCTGAAGAGTCAAGCTCAAATAAGTGTCCAACAGAATGTAACGGCTCCTATCGGCAAATTCATGCTCGCTGTTGGCCGCTAGCCACTTGGCTATTGCTTCGGCCCGGGCTTTACCTGAAGCGAGCTTCGGATCGTGTGTGATTATGTCATACTGAGCCCTTGCGGCGGCTGGAGTCTGGGGATGGTCGGCAACCAGTTTTCTCAATAACACCAGGGCTTCGGCGATAGATTTCTCATCGCCTTGAACTTTCGCTTCACCCAACAACAGCGTCGTCTTAACCGAATCGGCTTGCTGTGGGTACAGGGTCGTCAGTTCGTGCAACACGTTACGGGCATCGGTGTCTTTGTGCATCCGCACCAGCGATTCGGCCTGGAGCGTCATTACCTTCGCCCGTTGCGACTTGGAGAGTGCCTTTTCGTCGAGCAATTTTAAACACTCGCTCAGCGCGGGCCCGTAGAGCCTTTCTCGGAGCATTACTTCGATGAGCTTTATCCGGGTATCAATCTCAACAGCTTCGCCTCTCAGCACGGCCAGCATCTGAGCGGCATAGGGTTGCTCGGGTGCCAGCTTGAGTGTCCGCTTCCAGGCGGCGATTGCTTTATCAACTGCACCAAGCTGGTATTCTGCCTTTCCCAGCCAGAGAAAGACCTCGGGATTGCGGTTATCTGTCTGCGATGCTTTCTGAAACAAATCCCGTGCCTTGGTGAACTGGCCTTTGGCATAAGCAGATCTACCTTGCTCAAAGGCGGTTTCGGCATCTGACTGTGCGAACGTGAAGGGTGAAGATACCCCAATTATGACTGCTAACAAAATAAGGGCTATACATTTTTGCATCTTTGGCCTCCTTAGAATGAAGTCTGTTCCGGGGTGACTCCATTTTGTAAAAAAGATGTCTAAGTGAGAATCCACTTTGATTTAATACATGACTCTGAATATATTTCCAGATCGATGAGTCGGATATAAGTTCCGGTTTTTTACTCGTTCAGAGTCCACAATTTATGAAACTCCTTATTGACTATATTAACAATACGACAATACTGCCTGATAACAAAGTAAAATGGATGTAAAATGTTTGATCGCTTTTTTACAAAACATTTACATGCTTTGAACCTTTGAACTTAGATTTTTCTGACCTTTCCGGAGGCACCGTTTTCAAAGATATCCAGTTTGGGTAACCTTAGATCCTTCTGCGTCTTAAGACGCAGGAATACAACAAAAGGATTACAAGATTTTTCGGGAAATTCCGTGTCAAATACACAGGTTGTAGGTATTATCAGTTTCATTTCCTGTTCGGTCGTCAATGATATCAACAGTTTCAGAAAAATTTTTGGCTTTGGTAATAGCCCGCATACAGGCAGTTTCTTATTTCTCTAAGTAGATGGTACTCTTAATCTTCAAAGGTCCATTCTTTGTATTGTGTTTTCCTATTGTAGCTTGGTTTGTAATATCCATGCGTCTTGACTGAAGTATTTAAGTAAGAGATTATACCACAAGACGCTCTTCTCCTGAGTCGCAAATTGTTAGAATTCTTCGACAAAATCTTGACTCCAAAATGTCTCCACAGATGCTGATTTTGCCTGAATCGAGTCCAAAAAAATGTTATTTTCAGTGAATAATAAATATTTATTGAAAAATAAAGGATTAATGGACGTTTCGAATTCATTACGTACTATAAACTCATTTCTTTCATATTGATACAGCAAACAAATGTCGGGCATCTCAGAATCTTTATTGGTTTGTTGTTTTAATAAGCGGGGGGATAATGGATAATATCTAATCATAGAAAAATTTACATATTAGGAGGATGTCCAGAAGCTGAAACATAAAAAACACATAACCAGCAAGTGAGAATTGTGATTCATTTTAAGGAGACAAAAATAAAGATAAAAAATTTATCCACTTGTTTTTTGATCATTTTGCCTTTTTGGGTGTTGGTCAGCAGTTGTGTCGGGGCGGGTACGGAATCTGCCAAAAAGGTTAAATATGAGCCGAATTACGGGTCGCTTTCTCAGTGGGAGTGCCCACAGTGGTTTGAAGACGCCGTGCTGGGGGTCTATGTTCACTGGAGCCCCGGCTCGGTCCCGGGTTTCGTCTTCAAATTACCCAGTGAGAGGGTGGACAGCGGCATATGGTACGGGGGTGGGATATACGCTTGTTACACCGCATCCGGCTATAACCCGAAACCGAAAGATCCGTTGGGCGTGTATGAGTTCCATGTCAAGACCTACGGGGATCCTGAAAAGTTCGGATATCCCTACCTCATTAAGCTGTTCAGGGCGGAAAAATGGGACCCGGATGAATGGGCGGAGCTGTTCAAGTACGCCGGCTGTGACTATGCGGGATTAGCCGCGGAACATGGTGACGGGTACCCCATGTATAATAGCACGTATGATTCGATCAATTCCTTCACCACTGGGCCAAAACGTGATTTTACGAAAGAGCTGTTCGCCGCTGTCAGGAAGCGGGGCATGATGACCGTCGCCACAGTCCATGAACACCCCGGTTCGTTATTCGGACGTGCGTGGGAATTCGCCCCCGCGGACTCTCATGTCAGGGACCCGAAGTATAGAGATCTCTTCGAAGCGGACTCTCCGCAAAAATATACCAAAAAAATGTATGAACTTATGGAAAAATACCAGCCGGACCAGTTGTGGATTGATAACCCAATTCTCAGAAATAGCAAGAGCAGATGGCTGAAATTTGTATCAGACTATTACAACAAGGGCGCCGAATGGGGTAAAGGAGGCACGCTGATATCCCAGAAGGGCAGGTCAGAGCGGCTGCTTCAACACACCGTTCTCGATATCGAGGGCGGGCACTTCCCCGGAGGTAAATGGCGGTGGGCCGGCATGAAAGAGCCGTACCCAAAGCGTTGGCAAAAGGACGTGCCGATCGGCAACTACTGGGCTTATGCCGAAGGTGTGGGCTGTCGGCCGGTGAATATGCTGGTGGACGGGATAGTCGATCGCGTCAGCAAGAACGGCGTGACGTTCCTGGGTCTCGCCCCCAAGGCCGACGGGACACTTCCGGAGGCCCAAATCAAGGGAATGCGGGAATTGGGCGATTGGATGAAGCACAACAAGGAGGCCCTTTACGCAGCCAGGCCTGAACCTTTCAAAGAGGGCGGAGTGGATGCCTGGCAGGCAAGGGGCGGCACTGTAAGATTCACCGAGAAAGGCAATTACCTCTACGCGATTGACTTAGGCAACAAATGGCCTACTACACGCGGTTTTGCTGATTACGAAGACAGCAAGAAGCCGACTGCCCCCTATACTCTTGGTGGTGTGAAGCCTGCGAAGGGCTCAGAGATTATAATGCTTGGCAGTAACAAGAGACTCCCCTGGAAGATGGAAGGCAATAATCTCGTGATTATGGAATTGCCCGATCCACTGCCGTGTGATTACGCCTGGAGCTTTAAGATCCAGATTTTGGATAAAAGTTGGTGAGAAAAGGTTACAATCTTAAGTTGACGGCCCTGACGCAGTGAAGAGAGATTAACCATTTTGTGAAAGCTGCAGGAAGAAAGTAGACCGTAGGCCACTTTCAAGTTGTCAGAAGTCAGATGCGGAGATTCTTGAAGTTTTGAAACAGTTTGTGTTTAAAGTTTGTCTTAATTTGGCTAAGCGATCATCCGAATTGAATCATTGGCTTATTTGCCCGCTTCACGGAATGGGTGTCGTCGCACAGTTTAGTGGAGCCGCAGGTTTATAAGAGACGAAATTTGCTGTGGAAATCTGGATCTGGCCCTCGTTGAAGCCCGGTGGTTATCACCTTCTTTTCCACGGTAAGACTCTACTTTCTAAACTCCATGAAAAGCTAATGCCAACAGGACGTGTTTATGTCTTAGATCGCAGGGCCAAGAAGTTACAATCCCGTCGGGAGGCAAGCCATCGCCGGGAAATCCTACCGAAGACAGAAGACGGTGAAGCAGGAGATGACAGAAGCAGGCTTCTCCTTATGGTTTCGTGGCCCACGACTGGCTCGGGACCGTTTACTACTTGTTTTTGGTAAAGACCAACACAGAAAAGCCCTAACCGTAGATTGACTCATTGCCCTATCTCCGCAAAATCTGCATTCAGTGATATCAAGTTTGTTTGTGGGGCTTTGAAACACCACGAGAACAAATCGATTTGGAACATCTCATAGGTGATATCTTTCTTCATAAGGTACTTATCATTAAGAAGTTACAGGTAATCCAACGATTCTAATTTGTGGTGTAGCACTAAATTTGATCAACACCCTCGAAAATTTGAATTTTTTGGCAATTTTCTCTTTGATATAGTAGCAAGAATATGATATTCTTATGCGCCATATTGCGAATTCGGGTTTTATATGTGCAAATTTGGTTAAGCATTTGCAGATTTTTTCTGGAGGATTTTATTATGAAAAGTTCAGGTGTGGTGAAAGTTTTCATTTGTTTAGTAACGTTATTATTTGTTTTAAGCGGTTTTGCGTTTGGCGATACGCACACTGAGGTACAGGCTATTGATGCAGACGGGTACGGAACACACCCCGATTTATTCACTTTTGACAAGGTTATAGTTGAGGGCATACTCCTGAACCGGCCGGAGTTTTTGTTAGATCCAACACCTAATGAATATGTCCCATATGGCCCTGGTGGGCAATGGCAGATTTACATCCGGGGAGAAGATGACGATCATGCTGGTACTGCCATTTGGATGGGCCAGTGTTATGATAACATTCCCGGTGGGGATGGTACATATACCGACCAGGAATGGCTCGATGAGATTTACCGCTTAAGCAACGATCCTTTGACGGATTATGAGTTTGCACCGGGTGACCGAGTTAAGGTTACGGGATTACTCAAATTTTATAGGGGAAAGACAAATATTAACGAGCGTCATAGTGCGGATCCGTATAATGACCTAACTATTGAATTGGTAGAGGCTGGAGCGGGTCTTCCGCAGCCGGAAGTAATAACGCTTGATGATGTAAAAGATGGTAACGACAATTTCATTTTTGACCCCAGCCGCCTTACCGGTTGCGAATACTACCAAGGGCGATTGGTTAAGATCAACAATGTGAGTTTCGTGGATGCGAGTTCCTGGGGCCCTGATGCAGATATGGAAATAACCGATGGGCATAAGACATTTCCTGTAAAGTTAGGTAGAGGCTGGGGATTTCGTCCCGGTTCGAGCAATTTGTCTGAACCTTTTGACGTTGTGGGCATCTTCGACCAGGAAAGTGCGTCTTACATAGTCTGCAATGATGGATATAGATTATGGGTGCCAAATTATGATGGCAATAGTCGAGTACTTACCGATCGAGCATACGGCAGATATAATCTGGCTGGAGAGATTAATAGAGATGGTAAGGTTGGTATGTTTGACTTTGTCTGGTTTGCTGACAGCTGGCTCGAATGTGTTCCCGGTTCTGGTGGCTGTGGTGGGGGTGGAAATTAAGAGTGTCGTTTTAAGAGTAGATGGTAGGCAGAGATACTGTTTTATATAGGCTTACTGTTATGAAAGGTGGTTTTACACTAATTGAATTGCTCGTAGTGATCGCTATTATTTCGTTATTAATGGCCATATCGGTGCCGGCATTATATCAGGCTCGCGAACAGGCAAAGATGGTAGTTGTCAATGGTGAGCTTCATGGAATCGGGATAGCTCTTGAAGCTTACGCAATGGAAAATGAAAACCGGTATCCGCCTACCCGTGCTGATTGCAATCCATGGGCGCGCGAGCATACTTATGCACTACCACAGGAGCTGGTTGATTCGGGCTACCTGCCTAAAGGTGAAATAGGCAAGGTCCGTTTTGCCAAGATCGAAGACAAATACAATGAAGGGTGTGCTTATAAATACATAGCCGTAGGTCCGAAGTATGATTATCTGGGCGCGCCGTTCGGCAATCAACACTTATATATACCCGAAGGCTTTCCATCTTACGAAGGTGAAACTCTAATCAAGTATAACGATTTTGAAATATCTCCGGTGACATGGGTGCTTTTTAGTTTAGGGCCGAGGTATGATCTGCAAAGTCTGGAGGAAAGGGATTTTCCTCTTAAGGAGGGTTTCCCGGTTTCAAGACGTTTTTGGTATTCGCCCAAAACGGGCTCAGGAATACTCACACGAATGCGGTTGATAAACGATCGGCATATTGGTTCGTTTGAAAGTAAATAAAAACGTTAAGTTATGAATACCTACTTAAGTCTATCTAAGGAATAGAATTATGAAAAGAGTATACTTACATATCATTGTCCTGGGCTTTTTTGCTTTGTGTATTGTTGCTGTTTTGGCTAATCAGGACCACCACGTCTCTATCGGACGGAAATCAAAAGGGGCCGTCCGCTCCACTCCCGGAGAGAATCCATGGAACGAAGGACAGGCACCCGAGGATTGGTGGGGTGCAATCAAACGTATGCACGGCCATGTTGGACCCTGGAACGTATTGGGGTGGCGGATTGGCCAGGCGGCCTTGCGTGAATTTAATACTAAGTGGGGCAGGCACGATCTCGATATTATTTGTTATATTCCCATGGAAACCCCATATTCTTGTATGGTAGATGGTCTGATCCTTGCCACGGGTAACAGTATTGGACGGCTCGATATTCATTTGGCTGAGGTTATGTCGATCGACCTTATTTATGTCGCTATTCGCCGAAAGGACGGCACAGGCCCTATTTTGATCTTGAAGCCGAGGCCTAAGTACCTCAAGCAAATAGAGAAATGTCCGGTGTACGAGTTGGAAAAACTATCAAAGCAGTGCAGCGCCATGAAAGAGGGCGATCTGTTCCAAATCGAGCGGATTTGGTCTTCCAAGGTAAAAGAATAGGATCTAAGAAACATATTATACGACAAGGCATCCTATGATTGCAAAACATGTAAGGATAGTCCAAACAATAAGTCCGGTCTTATACCGGATTTCCCAGGTAGTGTGTGACAAATTTGGGTAAAAAAGCGTTGACATAAGAAGCTAAATGTGTATAAATTCAAAAAGCAGGAAATATTGGATGTAATATAAGAGAACTGAGCGGAACCAAGTGAATAATGTCCGCTTTTTGGAGAAAACAGGTGAAGACCCGTCAGACAATTTCGGTTGTGATTATTGTCCTGTATCTGGTGATAACCTCCGCAATTGGCCTATTTCACAATGAAGGCTGCTTTTTGGGCGCATCGAACGAGGACACAACAAAAGGTTCGTCCTCTGGGAAATCATGTCCGGCTTGTAAATTCTCAGCCGATTTCAACTCAACTGAAGTCAACCCTGGATTGCTACAGCTTACCGCTGAGGCTCCGATTATCTGTCAAACTAAACAGCTTCCTACCATTCCGGATCATCATGAATGGGCTTATTCAATCCTCTTACGTGCCCCTCCGTCGACCTCCATTTCTTAATGTGGGCACAGAGTATCAACGTTCATTTTTTAACTCTTAGAAAATAAGACCTGGCATAGCCGGCAAATAAAAACGGCCGCTCAAAACGAAGAGGCTGTTTGATACTCTGCCTGATATGTCAGTTATCAAAAAGAGGATTTAAACATGCAAGTTAAACAAATAGTTTGCATAACCTTCTTCTTCACTTTGATGATTTTTACTAGTGCAGGTTTTGCCCAAGATAATGAAAGTGAAAAAGCTGAGCTTTCGGAACTCAAAAAGCAGATTCTTGAATTGCAGCGCCAGATGAATGAAATGAAAAGCAAATCCGAGAATGAAATCAAGGAATTGAAAGAAAAAGTCGAAAAGCTCAGCCCGGCTGAACCCGTTACGGAAGAGGTTAAGACAGAGGAAGAAGCTGATTACTTACGCAGGTTAGCACAAGATATAGTGGGTAAAGAGGAAGAAGAAAAAACACCGGAGGAAACCGTCTTTAAATTCGGGGGGCTTAGTCTGCAGAAACTCAATCCCGAAATCAGCGTCTCCGGAGATTTCGTCGGTTACTACAGGAACCAGTCCGGAACGAGAGAACGAGCAGATGCCGAGATCCGGGGCCTCGAATTAAACTTCCAGTCCTATCTCGATCCCTTTTCGAGATTGAAAGCAACTACACATATACATGATGAAGAAGTGCACCTGGAAGAAGCTTATTTAACGCGGTTCTCAATGTTCAAGAATACAAATCTGGACCTGGGTAGATTCCGTCAGCAGTTCGGCGTGGTCAACCGCTGGCATGAAGACGCCCTGGATCAGGTGCAGTATCCCTTAGCTCTGCGAAGTATCTTCGGCGATGAAGGCCTGTATCAAACGGGCGCTTCTTTGGAATGGATACTGCCGAAGTGGGGCAAGGCTCATCAGGGATTGACCTTTCAGGTTACCAACAACGACAATGAACAGCTGTTCGATGGAAACACAAGGGGCTATCCTAGCATGCTTTTCCATTACAAAAATTACCGGGATCTTTCCAGAGACACCTATCTGGAATTCGGCTTAAGCGGTCTGTTTGGTTGGAACGATGAGTGGAAGGTGGACAGAGGAGGCCCCGCGCTTGAAAACGAGCATGACACTTTGGGAACTCAAGTATACGGGGCCGACCTCTCTGTTCTCTGGGAACCTGCAGATAAGGCACTCTACCGCAATGTGGAATGGCGCAGCGAGCTATATTTTCTCAATCAAGACCTCCTGGCCCCGGACGATTCCGGAAGAGACAATTTACAGGCCTGGGGTGCTTACAGTTATCTGCAAACCAAAATAGCCCGGAACCTGGATATAGGGGTCAGATATGATTATTTTCAGCCGGATACCAAAGGTTACGCTAACGTAACTGGAGCTTCCTTGGCACCATTGGCCTATACTGCCGATGATACCTATCGTTGGCAAATATGTCCATATATTACGTGGTGGCAGAGTGAATGGGTCAAGTTCCGTTTAGAGTATGACTACGCGGACGGACGAGGCATAGAAAATCCCGAGCACGTACTTTGGTTCCAAACAGTTTTCGCCGCCGGTCCGCATAAACACGAACGTTACTAAACCAAAAACGAGGATATTACCATGAGAAGAAGAACCTGTTTAATTTTACCCATCTTATTCATCTCGCTGTGTATCTTACCACTTGAAAATGCCATGGCAGAAAAGAATAAACCTCTCCGGATTGTAACAACTCTGTCGGACTATGCTGTCTTAACCAGGATTATAGGTGGAGATAGAGTTACCGTCGATTCTATAGTACATAGCGTTCAGGACCCTCATCACATCCGACCCAAGCCATCCTTTGTACATATGGTAAAGGAAGCTGATATGCTGGTTTCCACGGGCCTCGACTTGGAAATGTGGCTGCCAACGGTAATAAACAAATCCGGCAACAAGCGGATTCGTAGTGGTGAAATCGGTTATGTGGCAGTATCACAAGACATAGAACTCATAGAAAAACCCAAGGTTGTTTCACAAATTGAAGGCGATGTCCACATATTTGGCAATCCACATCTTAACACGTCTCCCATTAACACAAAGAAAGTCGCACGCAATATCGCCATTGGACTAATCAAAAATGATCCTGAAGGAAAGGAATTCTATGAAGAGAACCTCAAGAAACTGCATGACCAAATCGATAAACACATGTTTGGCGAAGAATTAGTCAAATTGCTTGGAGGACACACCCTATGCAGGCTGGCACAACAAGGCAAGCTCATAGACTTTTTAAAGGAAAATAAGTTCCAGGGCAAACCTTTGATTGACAAACTTGGTGGCTGGATGGGCAAGATGCTTCCTCTGCGAGAGATGCCTGTCGTTGTCTATCACAAAAACTGGAGTTATTTGCTCAGGCTGTTTGGACTTGAAGAAGCGGGCACCATCGAGACCAAGCCGGGCATACCGCCGTCACTGAAGCATGTGACCAAACTCGTAAATATGATGCGCGAAAGAGATATTCGTATTATCCTGGCCGCAAACTATTTTGACGAGCAGAAAGTCAGGACCGTAGCCGATAGAACCGGCGCAAAGGCAGTAGTAGCTCCGCTGTTCGTAGGTGGTGCTCCGGAGACGGACGATTACTTTAAACTTGTCGATTACTGGACTGATGGGCTAATAAAAGCTGCTAAGGGCAGCTAAGAAGAATATATTTTAAGAGATTGGCTAAATATTTTGACGGGATGCACGCTTTGTAATGTGCTGCAAAGTGTGGTCGTGTGAAGTTTGGAAGGGCATTGATAATGTCAGAAACAGTAAGTCTATTTTCACGTCAGATTGCGTTAATCGCTGTCGTTCTTGTCCTGCATACTTACATAGGACTTCACATAATCAGGCGAACCCTGATATTTTCCGATCTGGTCTTAGACCAATTGGCTGCCTTTGGTGCTCTGGTTGGTGTCGCTCTGCATATCAAATATGGCTCTCCCCTGTCCTATTTATTGGCGATGGTTGCCGTACTGTTTGGCTCATTGCTGCTTGCCTTAATCAAGCCTAAAAATCGGGAAATACCGCGCGAAGCGGTTATCGGGATACTGTACGCGATGGCACTGATTATTTCGCTTCTGTTAACAGACAAACTGCCCGGCGGTGAAATTTACGTAGAGAAGACTCTTTGCGGTTACATGGAGTGGGTAAGCTGGCCACTGATCATAGTAACCATCATTGTCTATATTGCTTTGTTGCTGTTTCACTATGTATTACAACATAAATTCATCGCTTTGGCGGAAAATCCTCAGACACTAAAGAACGAGAAGTTCTGGGACTTTTTATTCTTCACGACGCAGGGAATTATAACCGTGTTGATTGTTCCAATTGCCGGTGTTTTATTGGCTTATGCCTTCCTTATGATACCGGCAGCAATTGCCACAATGTTCACCAGGAGATGGGGCGTGGCCGTTATCGTCGGCTGGAGCATAGGTTTTGTGGCCTGTGTTATAGGTCTGAGTTCATCTTATTTATTTGGGTTTACGTACGGACCCAGCCTTGTTTTGTCGCTGGGGATTTTCTTTATTTGTGCAGTGATTCTCCGCAGCCTGCTCCGCCAGGAAGGACATCAATAATGCTACAATTGATTCAAATGCTCGGTTTACCGTTTTTAGCCTGTATTATGATGGGTGCCATATTAGGGTACTCCGGTATTCACGTACTCAAAAGAGAGGTTATCTTCATTGATATTGCTCTGGCCCAGATTGCTGCAGTAGGTTCTATTGTAGCTCACCTTGCCTTTGACGCAGAGGAGGGAACATTGCCGGCATACACATTTTCATTTGGCTGCGTTTTATCCATAGCGGCATTTTACGCTTTGGTTCGAAGCAGAATTGTTCAAATCTCAATCGAGGCGGTCATTGGTATTTCTTACGCCATTGCCGCCGCTTCTGCTCTTTTTCTGATTGGTATCGCTCCCGGCCATACGCATATGGAGGAAATGTTATCAGGCAGTCTGTTGTGGACAGGATTGCCGGAAATCATAGGGAGCTTGATTGTTTTTTGCGCTATCGGATTCTGCTTTTATATTTTCCGAAAACCATTGCTAAGGATATCAGAGGATTACCACCGAGCCCTTGCCGGAGGGATGAAAGTTGTACGGTGGGATTTTCTATTTTATGCATTAGTTGGGGTAGTAATCACAGTAGCGGTCAGGATTGCCGGCGTGGTCGTCGTCTTTGCTTTTCTTATAATTCCAGCCACGACATCAGCTCTCTTTTCTTCTCGCTGGGGTGTCAGAATGCTTATTTCATGGATAACGGCCGTAATAGCATCCATAGCAGGCCTGTTGTTCGGATATTATCTCGATTTTTCACTTGGTCCTGCCATTGCCATGTTTCTGGGAGCATCGTTAACTTTTGCTGCAATTTTCAGGCAGTTACGTATAATTCGGTCTGTCGGTGTGATTGAAGAAGATATACCATAGTTTAGGAAGAACAGTAGACCTGAACGTATAGGGCCTGACCAATGGTGTCACTCAAGTAATACAAAAGAAAGAGCAATGAATCAATAGTTTTAAAAAATGTACATAATAGAAAGCATCTCTCACCATATCTTAAACATCTCGATATTGTTCTTCTTTTTTCCTCTCGCTACAGACGTCTTAGCAAGTGGTTATATCGAGAAAGAAGTAGGCTTTGAATATAGAGTAGCGGAAATAGATGGAGCACTTACGTTGCCCCGGCACGATCATAGCGTGCAGGAGGAAACCATATTGGATAAGGTCCCCCGTGTTGAGATCGTTGGCGGCAGTTTCTCCCACACAAGAGACGTCCAATTTGTGCGTGATGGTGCTCCTATGCGCGACGCATTGAAACAACTCACCCATTCATTGGGTGAGTCGGGATATGCAAGCCTATGATATGACAAATGGGGATTTGGAAAGAGTGCGGCAAATGTCTTTGGGAGAACTACAGGCCACAGCTGCGTTCTAGTGAGTTTGACTGAAGCGATAAACACCTGTTTTGGCTCCACGAGGATTTACTGCCGAGGGTCTTATGAGAAAACCCCGAAGTTTGGGAAGCTTTGTGCTTGCGGAACGGATTGTTGTTGGATAAGTTGTATAATAGTTCAAGAAACAGGCTGATCTTGAGGAACCAAGCGTGAATTTGGATTGAATTTTCTTTTTAGGTGATTTATGAAACAGGCCGTTATTTGTCCCTTTTTCGGACGACTACGCGATCGATTCTGTGAATATGGTGAAGACCTTGACGTTGTTGCCAAACTTGAGCGTATTGCACAGATCCCGGGAATCCAGGGAGTCGAAATGGTATATCCGCACGAACTGCGTAATTTGGATGAGGTCAAAGAGGTTCTGGCGCGTCTTGGGCTGGCTGTGTCGGCCGTCAATGTGAATGTTAAGTCTGATCCTGAATTTGTAAAAGGTTCGACTACCTCACCAGATCCGGCCGTAAGGAAAAAAGCCCTGGAGTATCTTAAAAATGCCAAGGACGCCGCAACGTTTCTCGGTGCTGAACGTGTGACCTGTTGTCCTCTAAGTGATGGTTACGACTATCCCTTCCACGTGCATTATACCAGCGCGTGGGACAGAATGGTGCAGGTTGTGGGCGAAGCAGCCTCTTACCAATCCGAAATTACGCTTCACCTGGAGTATAAACCTTTCGAGACGCGAGTTCATAACCTGCTATCGTCGGCGGCCAGAACAATTCTCCTTTGTCAGGCGGCTGGAGGAAAGGGCTTAGGTGTCACCATCGATATCGGGCATTCGACGTTTGGGGGCGAGCCACCGGCGGACTCGTTAATGCAGGTCGCAGCAGCGGGCCTGCCCTTTTACGTACACACAAATGACAACAACGGTAAGTTGGATTGGGATCTGATCTCAGGCGCCTGTAACGTATGGGAATTCGCCGAGTTTCTATTCTACCTCAAGGAGCTTGATTACGACGGCTGGATAACTGCTGATGTTGCGCCTTTTCGCCAGGACGCCACGGAGATTTTTGCATTGAACGTGCGCTTCACCGAACAGGTCTGGAAGTGGCTCGACGAAATTGACCGCGAAGTGGTTCGCGATAACCTGCACAGGCATGATTTCCTGACCATTCGCAAGATGATGGAACCATATATTTTCCCGCTAATACGCAACACGAAATAGTGCAAAATTGGGAAATCCAGGTTCGAATACAACACCTCTTAAACTCGTGGTCTGACTCGATAAAAAAGACTATATCTGCTGCCTCAATGCCCCCACTAATAAAGAGATTTGGAAAAAATCATATACCTGCCACCTCTGCTGGAGATACACCAAGGGTAACCAATAAGCATACAAAAGCATCGACAGAAGAGACCTTGCAGAATCGACAAAATATATTATAATGTGCACTCTGTTGTAAGATCAAAACTTCATTCTAAAATAAGGAGTGTAACATGGCTGTGCGTTTTTTGATTCGATGGTCTACTTTTTGCGTGGTATTAATTTCGACCGCGTTCTGCCGGGCCGTTATGGGCGCACAGGTACGCGGGGAACTTAAGAAGTGGCACAAAGTGACCCTGACTTTCGATGGGCCGAAAACCAGTGAGACCGCCGAGCCCAATCCCTTCCTATACTACCGATTGAACGTAAGGTTTACTCACGCCAAAACCGGCAAATCATACCTGGTGCCCGGCTACTACGCTGCCGACGGTGATGCAGCCAATACCTCGGCCGAAGCGGGAAACAAATGGCGTGTTCATTTTGCACCGAGTCAAACCGGCGTCTGGAAATACGAGGTATCGTTTAGGAAGGGCGATAAGGTCGCAGTTGCCGGAGGTGCCAACGCCGGACAATCTGCCGGCTTTATGGATGGGAAAACCGGTAAGCTAAAGATTGGTCCGACCGACAAAACCGGGCGGGACATGCGGGCAAAAGGACTGCTGCAGTATGTCGGCAAACACCATCTTCGGTTTGCCGAAACGGGAGAATACTTCCTCAAATGCGGCGCCGACGCTCCGGAGAACTTTTTAGCGTATAAGGACTTCGACGGTGACTTCAAAACGGACGGCCATAAGGACAATTTTATTAAAGACTGGGCCCCTCACATCAAGGACTGGAAACCGGGCGATCCCACCTGGCAAAACGGAAAGGGCAAGGGTATAATCGGGGCGGTCAATTATCTGGCGGCGCAGGGCATGAACGTCTTTTCATTTCTACCGATGAATATCGGCGGTGACGATCGAAATGTCTTTCCGTATCTAAACTACGATGAACGCGAGCGGATTGACTGCTCACGCATGGACCAGTGGGAAATCGTCTTCGACCACGGCAATAACATGGGCATGTACCTGCATTTTAAAACTCTTGAAACCGAAAACGAGATGATCCTCGATAACGGGAACCTGGGCCCGCATCGTAAGCTTTACTATCGTGAACTTATCGCACGCTTCAGTCACCACTTGGCTTTGAACTGGAATCTCGGCGAAGAAATCAACAACGCTTCACACGATCAGAAGGTTGCCTGGGCAAACTATTTCTGGACGACCGATCCGTATCAGCATCACATAGTCATTCATAACGGCGCCAACCATTATGATCTGCTCGGAAGTGCATCGAAGTTGACCGGCTTTTCTCTGCAAACCAACAAACCGGATTTTAGCCGGGTCCATAGCCAGACTAAGAACTACATCGACCGGTCGGTGGCCGCTGGTAAACCATGGGTTGTGGCCTGTGACGAACCGGGTGATGCCACCCACGGCCTGATTACCGACGCAGAAGATCCCACGAGAGACAACGCCCGAAAGAACGCCTTATGGGGCAATATCATGGCCGGAGGGGCGGGCATCGAGTGGTACTTCGGCTATAAGCATCCCCATAGTGACCTGACATGCCAGGACTATCGCACGCGTCAAAAGGTGTGGGACCAGTGCCGCTATGCACTGGAATTCTTCAAGAAATATGAAATTCCCTTTTGGGATATGAAATGCGGTGACGAGCTGACCGCCAACACCGACGATTATGTCCTCTATAAACCCGACGAGGTATACCT
>JAABXR010000101.1 GCA_011776225.1 Phycisphaerae bacterium | reverse complement strand
TCCCTGCATCGCAGCGCACGTGAAAAAGTGCATCGATGCGGGGGCCACAAAGGAACAGATTCTCGAAGCGGCTTCCGTAGCAGTAATGATGAACGGAGGTCCTGCGTATATGCATATTCCTGTTGTAATGGATACGCTTGAGACCCTGGAAAGCTGAGTAATTTACCACGCCCTTAGGGAGATGGCGTTTTAGAATTTATCTTCAGATACCCGCTGTCTACTTTGCCTTGAATCTGATAGATTCTATATTCTTGCGGTTCATCCCAAAGAAGCTATAATGTCGGGCAACGCGGTGAGATCGAGTTGAGCAGGGAAGCCGCGATGTACTGAATTGAAAATGAAACCTTAGTGAGAAAACAGAGAAGTAAAGCAAGAAGAAAGAAAGGGATTTATTATGGAATTGAGCGGCTTAGACATTGGGATACTGGTCGTATTCTTCGTTTGTGTAATTTCCATAGGATTGTTCAAGAGCCGGAAAGAAAAAACCAGTGAGGATTATTTTCTGGCGGGTCGTGGGCTGAAATGGTGGTTGATTGGATTCTCACTAATTGCGGCGAATATATCCGCAGAGCAGTTTGTCGGTATGTCCGGGCAGGCGGCCAAGAGTTCAATCGGTTTAGCGGTAGCAAGCTACGAATGGATCGCTGCGATAACACTGATTGTGGTGGCATTTTTCTTTTTGCCGAAGTTTCTCAAGAGCGGTATTTTCACAATACCTGAGTACCTGGAGTATCGTTTCAATCACACATCCCGATTAGTGATGTCGCTATTGATGGTGATTATTTATCTGGGAGTAACCATTCCAACAGTGATATATCTGGGAGCCAAGGCACTGAATCCGCTGTTTAAGGAAGAGTTGATGCGTATACCTATCAACCTCACGACGCTGTCATGGTTTGTCGGTATTCTGGCGGGTATATATGTCGCAGCGGGAGGCCTGAAAGCCTGCGCTTGGGCGGACCTGATTCAGGGATCGGCACTGATACTCGGCGGTGCGGTGATAATGGTGCTTACATTTATGGCCCTGGACGATCCGAGTAAGTTCGGGATCAATGCTGCAGCAGTGAATACATCTTTAGGTCTGGGTGATGGTGCCGCGTTCGGAGAGAAGTTCGCTGCTCTCAAAGACAGCAGTATGCATATGGTGCTACCACGGAGCAGTACATTTCTTCCCTGNNTGAGGGCGCCGCGTTCGGCGAGAAGTTCGCTGCTCTCAAAGATAGTAGTATGCACATGGCACTACCGCGTACCAGTACGTTTCTTCCCTGGACGGCATTGCTGTTGGGGATATGGATTCCTAACTTCTACTACTGGGGCCTGAACCAATACATCATGCAGAGAACACTTGGAGCCCATTCATTGCGTGAAGGCCAAAGGGGTGTTGTGTTTGCCGCCTTCCTGAAGTTGATCATTCCTTTTATTGTATGCATTCCGGGGATTATTGCTTTCACATTATACGCGGGCAAGATGCAGGAGAACGCCATGAACCTGGAGTCTCTTAACAAGCCTGTATTAGAGGCATTTGCACAGGCCCAAACCAAACCGTCCGAAGCGGGGATGGTTATTCCGTTCGATGGTGACTTTGCGCAATTGCAGCCACAGCTTGCTAAAGAAGTGCTGGTATTCAATGCGGCGGTTCTGGGGAAGGCTGTGCCGGTAGGTGAGGATGTGGGCGCAATTAACGAAAAACTGCTGGAAGGAGTAGATGAGAGTCACCCGGAAGTTGAAGTCCGGCAGGAATTAGTGGGTTATGATTACGATGGCGCATTTCCACTTTTGATTCGTTATCTGACTCCGCACGGCCTGCGTGGATTTGTTTTGGCGGCATTGATGGGAGCAGTGATCAGCTCTCTGGCATCGATGTTGAATGCCGCTTCGACAATCTTTACGATGGATATTTACAGGGAATGGTTCAACAAGAAGGCAGAACAGAAAGTTCTGGTATGGGTAGGTCGCTGCTGTGTACCGATAGGTGTGGTCATCGGATGTATAATTGCGCCACTGCTTGCAAACCCGAGATTCAGAGGTGCTTTCGCTTACATTCAAGAGTTTCAGGGATTCGTATCACCCGGTGTGCTGACGATATTCCTGTTCGGATTGTTTGTGAAAAGGACGCCGAGGTATTGCGGAGTCCTGGGTCTGATTCTTAGCCCGATTATCTACGGGATTCTGTTCTTCGGCTGGGGTGATATGGCATTTCTGAACCGTATGGGAATAACAGTGGGTGCCATTGCAGCTATACTGTTGTTAGTGACACTAATCAAACCGATGAAGGAACAAATCATCACACTGCCTGAGCAGACGAAGATTGAGCTGAACTGGTCTAAGGGTTCCGTGTACTTCGGTGTGTTTGTGACGCTTCTGACAATAGTGCTTTACATTATTTTCTGGTAATAGAGATAACTAACGAGGAACTAAAGAATGCCGGCGAACTCAATTGATAATGAAACGGTGGAAAAGTTAAAAGGTCTGGCCCAGCAAAACGGCCTGGATATCAGCGGCGCCAAAGTTCGCAGAAGCTCATCACGGTTCTGTCTGGGCGTTGAGCACGGCGATTACAACGGCACTGAGCTTTTCGGGGTGGCAACAGACAGGTTTATCTGGATGGCCTATAAGCCGAACGGCACGGATAGAATTAAGTTGTTCAGCGGTAATTTTCCCGACGACGGGATTGTTGAATACAAATTAGGTGATGTTCCTGAACCGAAGTCGGCGGCCATATCTGAGACGTGGGGGCGCTTTCCATACGGGATTGATTATATATTAAGGCGTGAAGGCTACCAACTCAAACAAGGCATCGATGGCGTTATTTATGGGAATATTCCCGGCGGCGGGATGAGCCGGTCGGCATCATTGAGTTTGAATCTGATTTTGTCACTATTTGACGCTAGCGGCATCAAAATTGAAGACAAGATGGCTATCGTTGATCTAGCGCAAGCCGTCGAAAACGATTATATCGGTTCGCCCTGCGGCAAACTCGACCAGATTATGATACTGTTCGGGCGGGAAGGCATGGGGACGTATTATAATCCGACAAAGAGGTCCATTGATTACGTTCAACTTGGTGCCGGTGCCACTGATTTTCGGATAGTGGTGCTTGATACGGGAACGGAGCGGCCGGGTCTTGAGAAATCAACTTACAAGATTCGGCGCGGAGAATGTGAAGAACTGGTTTCGATATTGCAGAAAGCCGGTTACGATATATCACGCCTTGCGGACATCAAGGACGAGGCAATGTATGAGAAGATTATGACCGAGTTCGGCGTGGATTACCCTGATTTGTGCGACCGGCTGAAGTATATTTTTGCAGCTCAAAACCGGTTCTATAAAATGCTTGAAGCCTGGAAGGCCGGTGACGTTGAAACAGTGGGCGTGATATTCAGGGAAGACGGCATTGGACTGCGGGATGATTATAAGATATCGGGGGCGGAACTGGAGACGATGTGCGATATTGTCAGGACGGTGCCCGGTGTTTTGGGAGAACGAATGTTGGGCGGCGGCGATAAGGGTGCGTCCGGCGCCTTGGTACAGGCAGAAAGCGTCGAAGCGGTTCAGCAGGCAGTTGAAACAGCATACCCGCGCAGTTGCCCTGAGTTTGCCGACAAGTATGCCGTGCACATCTGTAAAGTCGTGGACGGTATCAGGGTATATGAAGGTTTGCTTTAATAGTGATAACTATGGGCGCAGATTCTTTGGCAGTAAGGTCATTGCTATAACAGGTATTTATGTTGGAAGAAAGTTTAGCTAAAAAAAGGGGAAATTTTTCGGCCACCGTTTGTGCAAATAAGCAGATACGTGAGCGATTCTATAGGCTTGTTTTGGAATTCTCCGGCGAGGGGGCAGAGGCGTTCGCCAAGACCGGTGCCGGACAATTCGCACAATTAGACCTCTCGGATACCGCCCTACCGTCCGTGGAAGCGATACCGGATGATCTGGCTGATGTTGCCGAGCGGAAGATACTGCTGAGAAGGCCTTTTAGTTTTGCCGATGTTACAACTAAGGGCAATAAAACATCCGTCGATATTCTCTATTGCGTCATCGGGCCGGCTACTTTGCGAATGACAACATTGTCGGCAAAAGAATCTGTGAGTGTGCTCGGGCCTTTGGGTAATGGTTTTTGGGTGCCGGACGGTACAAAGACAGCGCTTCTGGTTTCCGGGGGAATGGGAGCGGGGCCTCTACAGCATTTGGCTAAGGTTCTAACTTCGGATTTTCCTGATATTGACGTGATTGCGTTTGCCGGTGCCAGGAGTGCAGAGGCGCTTCCATTTGAGCGACGACTCGATGAGATATCACAACAGTTGGGATTTTCGCTACCGGAATTTGCAAAGTACGGCGTAGAGTCACTGGTGGCGACTGATGACGGCTCGGCCGGTTTTACCGGGCCTGTAACCGGTTGCCTTTCGGAGTGGCTTGGGAGATCTAAATCAGCCGGCAAGGGCATGGTGATCTATAGCTGCGGGCCGGAGGCGATGCTGGCGCGGGTGGCTGAAATCGCCAAGGAAAAGAATATTGATTGTCAGGTCAGTATGGAACGGCGGATGGCCTGCGGGATTAGTCTATGTCAGAGTTGTGCGGTGGAATGCAGGACAACCGGCTCGAATGAAACTGTTTATAAACTGTGTTGTCAGGATGGACCTGTGTTTGATGGTTCAGAAGTTGCCTGGGGTATTGAATGAACAATATTTTTTCAGATCGTATCTCAGATGTTCCGAGATCGTTTATTCGCGAAATTCTTAAAGTAGCGGTAGATACTTCGGTCATTTCGTTTGCCGGAGGGCTGCCCAACAGAGATCTTTTTCCCGTTGCAGAGCTTCAGGCGGCGGTAAACAAGGTGTTTGAATCCGCGGGGAAGGAAGTTCTTCAATACAGCAATTCAGAAGGTTATCCGAAACTGAGAGAGTACATCTCCAGAAGGTATTTAGAAAAGAAGGGGCTGGACATACCTGTTGAAAACATACTTATAACGAGTGGTTCGCAACAAGGACTGGATTTGCTGGGTAAGACTTTCCTGAATGAGGGAGATGACGTTATTATTGAAGAGCCTGGCTATTTAGGGGCCATCCAGGCGTTTTCCGTTTATAAATCAGTTTTTAATCCCGTGCGTGTAACCGAAGATGGGATGGATGTCGATGGTCTCAAGGAAGTAATTTCAGCCAGGTCCCCCAAGTTAATGTATTCAGTACCGAACTTTCAAAACCCATCAGGTATTTCTTATTCGGTGAAAAACAGGTCTGCAATTGCCGATGTTTTGAAAAGTACAAGCACTTTGCTAATTGAAGACGACCCATATGGAGACTTAAGGTTTACAGGGGATGAAAAAGAATCTTTTGGGAAAATCCTGCCTGAGAAAACCATTTTGTTAGGCTCGTTTTCCAAGACTATAGTACCATCATTTCGACTGGGCTGGATTACAGCACCAAACAATGATGTTATGGAGAAACTCATAATAGCCAAGCAGGCTTCAGATTTACATACGAACTATTTCATCCAGAGAGTGATTTGCCAATACATCGCTGATAATGATTTGCAGAAACATATTGATAAAATAATCAAAGTTTATAACAGCCAACGCCTGGCAATGGTCAGGAGTATCGAGAAATATTTTCCTTCCGGTGTTTCACATACACATCCCGAAGGCGGAATGTTCCTGTGGGCAACTTTACCGGAAGGAACCTCGTCAATGGAACTCTTCGATTTTGCAATTAAAGATAAGGTTGCTTTTGTACCGGGGATTCCTTTTTATATAAATAAAGAAAAGACTAATACATTAAGGCTTAATTTTTCCTGTGTAGATGAAGAAACAATAGAAACAGGCATAAAACGGCTTGGAAAATCTATCGAAAAAATAATAAGTTGAACAAGTACAGAGCGGGCAAAGAAAAAGAGGAAACCTTATGTCAGAAGAAGTTGATATATCGGTGGAATTTGCGGGGATTCGGTTGGCGAATCCGGTTTTTACGGCGTCGGGTACAAGTGGTTATGCTGATGAGTTGGGCGACTTTATGGATGTAAGTTCACTCGGCGGTTTTATAACCAAGAGCATCACGGTAAAGCCGAGGAAGGGCAATGCCACACCCCGTATTGTTGAGACCGATTCCGGGATGCTTAACGCCATCGGTTGGGCGAATATCGGATTGGATGCCTTCATTGATGAAAAACTTGGGGCCCTCGAAAAGCTTTCATGTTCGGTTTTTGTTAACATAGCCGGCGAGACGATTGACGAATACGTTGCCGTGGCGGAGCGGTTGGCAGGCGAACGAGCGATAGCAGGGCTTGAACTGAATATAAGCTGCCCAAATGTTGAACTGGGCGGTATAAGTTTCGGGACCGAACCTGAGCAGGTTGCCGAGGTTACTTCTGCGGTAAAAAAGGTGTCCGGCGATAAAGTTTTGATGGTTAAACTGCCGCCTGCCGTTACGAATGTCAGTGTGATTGCCCAGGTAGCGGTTGACTCCGGCGCTGATGCGCTCAGTCTGATAAATACGTTTACCGCGATGGTTATCGATATTGAAACACGCAAGCCGGTTCTGGCCAACAGGACGGGTGGACTGTCGGGGCCGGCAATTAAACCGATAGCGGTTTACCTGGTAAACAAAGTTTACGAGGAGGTGACCAAGAGTTTAGGAATTCCGATTCTGGGGATGGGGGGAATCAGAACGGTTTCGGATGCTATCGAATTTATTATAGCAGGAGCATCGGCGGTGGCTGTGGGCACGGCTAATTTTGTTGACCCGGGATGTACGGCAAAAATCGTTGAGGGAATAAAGAAATATTGCGCCGGTAAGAATATTTCGAACGTTAAAGAATTGGTCGGCTCTCTTGAAGCAGAACAGGATGCTGCAAATTAAACTTCGTTGTTGATATTATGAAGGAGGTGAGGATGAGAACGAAACATCTATATATCTCAGTTTTGTTTCCGGCCTATCTATGCGTTTCTTTAGTACTGAGCGCAGCTATTGTAAGTGAGGGAAAAAGTGCGGCTGTGTTGAAAGCAGAGTCATTCAAACACTATGTCGATACATTCAACGAAAATGACGAAGAATTATATATTCAGCATATCTCAAATGAAAAAGCGTGGGAATTTTTGAAGGCGAACGTTCCACTGTTTGAATGTCCCGACAAAGATATCGAGCGGACGTATTATTTCAGGTGGTGGACATATCGCAAACATATAAAGCTGACGCCGGATGGATTCGTAATTACCGAGTTTTTGCCGAAGGTTAAATGGTCGGGCAAACATAATACCATAAACTGCCCTGCCGGTCATCATTTTTACGAGGGCCGCTGGCTGCATAAACGGAAATACTTAGACGATTATGCGGTGTTCTGGTTCCGCAAAGGCGGCAGCGTGCGAAGTTACAGCTTTTGGGCTGCGGATGCAATGTGGGCGAGGTATTTGGTCACCGCGGACAAGCAACACGTTACTGACCTGCTTGCGGACCTGGTCAATAACTATAAAGAGTGGGAGAAAAAGAGACTTGAACCGGATGGCTTGTTCTGGCAAATCGATGACCGGGACGGTATGGAGGTCTCCATAGGCGGGAGCGGCAAGCGTGCCACTATCAATTCTTATATGTACGGGGATGCCGTGGCTATCGCCAGGATCGCGGGGCTGGCTGATGAAAAGAAAATGGCCACAAACTACCAAGTCAAGGCAGAAAAGATTAAAAAACTGGTTCAGGCCAAGCTATGGGATGAAAAGACGAAATTTTTCAAGACGCTCCCTCGCAACAAAGAGCAGCTTGCCGATGTTCGCGAACTACATGGTTATGTGCCCTGGTACTTCAATCTGCCGGATGCAGGCAAGGGATACGAAGAGGCGTGGAAACAGCTGATGGATCCGAAAGGATTTTATGCGGCGTTTGGCCCGACAACCGCGGAGCAGCGTAATACAAGATTTGCCATTTCTTATAAGGGACATGAGTGCCAGTGGAACGGTCCAAGCTGGCCGTTTGCGACTACTCAAACACTGGTGGGTTTAGCTAACGTGCTGAATAACTACAAGCAGAATGCAATTACTAAAAGTGACTATTTTGAAACTCTGAAAATTTATACAAAAAGTCACCAGCTAAAGCGAGAAGATGGGCGGACTGTGCCGTGGATTGACGAGAACCTTAATCCTTACACTGGTGACTGGATATCACGAACGAGATTGAAGAATTGGAGGGACGGCACGTGGGATGCGGGAAAAGGAGGTAAAGAGCGAGGTAAGGATTATAATCATTCTGCTTATTGTGATTTGATAATTTCGGGTCTTGTTGGCCTTCGGCCGCGTCCAGATGATATTGTGGAAGTAAATCCCCTTGTCGGCGCTGATACGTGGGATTGGTTCTGCCTGGATAACGTGCTGTATCACGGACGGATTATCACAATTCTATGGGATAAAAACGGTAATAAATACAATAAGGGAAAAGGGCTGCGTGTTTTTGCAGACGGCAAGCAAATAGCACAATCGAAAAGTATCGGACGAGTAACAGGTAGATATCATCTGTCAACAAACTGATTAACTTATTACTGGAGGTACAATGATTGCTATCAAGGAATGCAAAAGAGAAGTTATGACGCTTAAAGTATTTTCGACTGTTAATATGCTTTTGCTGCTGTTGCTTGTTTCAAATTTGACCGCGGCAGATCTGAAACTGGATGAAAGACCGGCTGTTGGAGGAGAATGGGGGTATCGGCCTGCTGATGGAGTGGTGTCTGCGGTGAATCCGCCGAGTTTTAGCTGGCGGCCACAAAAAGGGCTGACGTGGGAGATTGAGTGTCAAGATAAAACACTTAAACAAAATGTTTACAGCGCCAAAGATATTAAGTTCAACGTATGCTGTCCACCGGAGCCTTTTAAGGCGGGAACCTATATATGGAGTTATCGTGGAAAAGATGAAAAAGGCAGGTATACGAATTTCAGCAAGGTGCGAACTTTTACCATCGCTAAAGACGCTGCCTCTATGCCGATGCCGGAACGAGAGGAATTGCTTTCAAGGATACCAAGAACACATCCACGGCTTTTTGTGCGTCCCGAAAATCTTCCAAAACTACGAAGACTGGCGAAGGGAGAAATGAAGGCACAATACGATAGACTTGTCAGGGAATGCGAGAGGTTGTTAAAAAATCCTCCTCCAACTAAGGAACCACCGAAGTATCCAAAAGGTATGGTACGAGGCAGCGAGGAGTGGAGGAAGGTGTGGTGGGGCAACCGGACTTATACAATCAAGGCACTGAACGGTGCGGCGACACTGGCATTTACGCGGCTGCTCGGAGGGCAGGAAAAATACGGGGCCGAAGCAAAACGAATCCTGCTCGAATGTGCCAAGTGGGAGCCCAAGGGCAGTACGGGCTATCGTTATAACGACGAGGCGGGGATGCCATACGCTTATTATTTTTCGCGCACTTATACGTTTGTCAATGACCTGCTAAGCGAGCAGGAAAAGAAAATGTGCCGGGCCGTGATGAAAGTACGTGGCGATGAGATGTACAACCATCTTTGCCCCCGTCACCTTTGGCGCCCCTTTGCAAGCCACTCCAACCGTGCGTGGCACTTTCTGGGCGAAGTTGGCATTGCGTTTCTTGGTGAGGTAGAGGGCGCAGAGGATTGGGTATGGTTTGCTATGAATGTTTTCTACAACGTATATCCTGTCTGGTGTGACGACGACGGAGGGTGGCATGAAGGTATCAGTTACGGCCACAGCTATCTTGGTCGGTTTACGTGGTGGGCGGACGTGATGCGTGAGGCAATGGGCGTTGACGCTTATGATAAACCGTTCTTCTCAAAAGCCGGCTATCACACGATGTACCTTATGCCGCCCGGAAAAAAGGGAGGAGGATTTGGTGACAGTGCATGGCGTAGGTCAGCTTCGAGTAATGTATCCCTAATGAGCCAGTTCGCTGCGCAGGCAGGCAACGGACACTGGCAATGGTACGTCGAGCAGATGGGTGGAGCAAGAGAGGTTGGTGGTTATATCGGTTTCATTCGCGGAGCGCTGCCGAAAGTAAAAGCAAAGCCTCCCGACGGCCTGCCAAACTCACGACTGTTCATGGGGACCGGCCAAGCCTATCTGAACAGTGATTTGACCGATGCAAGCAAAAGCGTGCAGGTGGTCTTCAAGTCAAGTTTTTTCGGCACACAGTCGCATGGTAATGAGGCGAATAATTCGTTTGTACTCTGGGCGTATGGCAAGCAACTGCTGGTACGCAGCGGTCATTATGATTCTTATGGAAGCGCTCATCACAGCAACTGGGTTTGGAGCACACGCTCCGTGAACAATATCACAGTAAACGGACGGGGACAAAAAAAGCGTACCGCACAGGCGCAGGGCAAAATTACGGCCTTTAAGACCACGCCATCAATGGACATCGTTGTCGGCGAGGCAGGGATGGCTTATGAGCCCCCTCTTGGGCGGTTTACTCGGGCGATAATCTTTGTGAAGCCCGAACTGGTGGTTATCTATGATCGGCTGGAGGCGAAGGAGCCATCTAAATTTGAGTACTGGCTGCACGCTTTCAATAAAATAAATGTTAAGAATCAACACGAAGTCCAGGTCCGGAATGACAACGTTGTTTGCGATATCGATTTTCTTACGCCTTCGGGTCTTACCTTTCAGCAAACTAACGAATATGACCCCAAACCACGGCCTCGTTTCAAGATGAAGGAATGGCATTTGACCGCGGAAACAGCTGACAAAAAGAGGCGAATGGAATTTGTGACAGTTTACCGACCACATCGAGCCGGGGCAAAGGTGCCGAGTGAAGCCAGGCTGAAGCGGATAAAAGGAGGGTATGTGCTAAAGGTTAGACTTTCTGACGGCAATCTTGAAGCTCTTCTTCCAACCGGCGATTTTACGACTCTTAGAGCGTTTGGACTGACAACCAGAGGAGCTATCAAGTGCCAGTTGAAACGAGACGGCAAATCGGCTGAAATTCTTGGACTCGAGAAGTAATCGGAGGGTAAAAAAGCCCGGCTTGACGTTTTTATGTGATTTGGTTATGCTTGTACCAGCTATGGTGGAAAGCCATCATAGATAATCGTCTTATAGAGCCAATCGAATGCAAGTAAGGAGTAGAGCAGGATGGCAAATGATATGGAGCAATTGTATGCTGAGCGGATGAAGCGATACGTTACAGCGATGCGGAACGAAAAGCCGGACATGATTCCGATTCGTCCTTTTATGGCGGAATTTACGGCCAAGTATGCGGGGTATACATGCCAGCAGGTGACAGAAGATTACGAGATGGCGTTTGACGCGGCGAGAAAGTGTGCGGCTGATTTCGACTGGGATGCCATCGTTCCGAATATGGTATATGTCTGGACGGGGCTGACACATGCAATCGGAATGAAATATTATGCGGCTCCCGGAATTGAGTTGTTACCGGAGTTCGCATTTCAATACATTGAGCCGTCAGAGGAAGAGGCGTTTATGAAGCCGGACGAATACGATGCGCTCATCGAGGACCCGACGGGATTTCTCTTTAACGTCTGGCTACCGCGTGTGTCAACTGATGTTAGTGCTATGGGAGAGCCGACCTCCTTTCGGAACAACCTGTCTTTTGTGAAGGGCGGGATGGCGATGCTCAGCTATTTCAATGCTTTCGGAACACAGATTGCGCGAATGAGGACGGAGTCGGGGACGGTCTCGGCTATCTCAGGTATCCTAAAGGCTCCGCTGGATATCCTCGCAGACAAGCTTCGCGGGTATCTTGGACTGGTAACAGACCTTCATGAGCGGCCGGACAAGGTGCTGGAGGCCTGTGAGGCATTGATGCCGCACCTGTTGCATGTGGCGCTATCCGGTGCGGATCCCGACAAGAATGTGCCTGTCGGATTCTGGATGCATCGAGGATGCGTGCCGTTTGTTTCAATGAAACATTTCGAGAATATTTACTGGCCGACGTTTAAACCGATAGTTGAAGAACTCTGGAAAAACGGTAACCAGGTCCTTTTCTACGCCGAGGGCAGTTGGGACGCTCATCTGGATTCATTCGCAGAACTGCCCGATCAGGCGATTGTTTATCATGTCGATATGGGTGATATATTCGAAGTTCATAAGAAGATCGGGCATAAGTTCTGTATCAGCGGGGGTATCCCGAATTATCTGCTGTCGATGGGAACGCCGGATGAAGTTCGGGACTGCTGCAAAAAAGTAATCGACGGCGTGGCCGGTGATGGTGGTTATATTATGGACGCCAGCGCTATTGTTCAAAACGATGCAAAGGTTGAAAATGTCAAAGCGATGACAGATTTTACGCGTGAATATGGAGTATACTAATGGCTGAAGCAAAGAAACAAGAGAGAAAGCCCGGTATTTGCATACCCTGGGAAGAGAAAGTCAAGGAACTCAAAGAGATCAATGCAGACAAAGAGCTTGTGAAGAAGGTGTGGGAAGATGTTGACGGATTAGGGTATGTTTATATCTGGCAGTGTCTGCTCTCGTTCTAAGAAGCGAGTGGTTGATTGGAGATTATGCAATGGATAGAAGAGGGCTTATCTCGCGTCGTAGATTTATTAAAAGAGCTGCCGGCGTTGCAGCAGGAGCACTGGTATTTCCATATGTCGTTGCTTCGTCTGCTTTAGGTAAGGCCAGCGGCGTTGCTGCGAGCAATAGGATAACGTTAGGTTTTATCGGTGTGGGAAGCCACGGAATTGGGATGAACCTGAGGACGTTTCTTGGTAATTATGACGCTCAAGCTGTCGCCGTTTGCGACGTCGATATCAATAATCTTAAAAAAGCCCGTGACATTGTAAATCAAAAGTATGGTAACAACGACTGCGCTACATATAAGGATTTTCGTGATGTTATCGCGCGGGAAGATATCGATGCGGTCATGATATCGACGCCGGACCACTGGCACGTTCCAATATCGCTTGCGGCCCTGCGGGCGGGCAAGGACGTAGAGTGTGAGAAGCCGACGCTGACGGTACGCGAGGGAAGGATCTTAGTCGAGACGGTAGAGCGCTATGGGCGCGTGTTTCAATGGTCGACTGAAGACAGGGCCGTATACGAGTATCATCGGATGTGCGAGCTGGTTCGCAACGGCCGGATAGGCAAGGTTCATACGATTCGGGTGGAGCTGCCGAGCGGGCCGGGCAATCCCGGCAACGCCAAACCGATGCCGGTACCGGAGAGTCTGGATTATGATATGTGGCTTGGGCCGGCGCCACTGAGGCCTTATACGGGACGGGACCAGCTTCCTTATCAGTGGCGGTGGGTAATGGATTATTCGGGCGGACAGTTAACCGACTGGGGAGCGCATCTTTTGGACGGGGCCCAGTGGGGCAACGACAGCGAATATACCGGTCCCGTAGAGGCCGAGGGCAATGGTGTATTCTGCGAAGGAGGGCTGTATAACACGGCGAAGCAATACAGAATCGAATACAAATATGCGGACGGCGTGAGAATGATTGTCAAATCGGGTAATCCGAGTCTGCGATTCGAGGGAAGTGACGGGTGGATCGGTAACGTCGGCTGGAGAGCACCCTTACAGGCCGAACCGAAGTCGATACTGAATTCCAGGATCGGCCCTGATGAGACCCATCTGTATACCTGCAAGGCGGGCGAGCAACGTAATTTCCTCGATTGTGTGAAATCACGAAAGGAATGCTATTTTCCACCGGAAATCGGCCAGCGATGCTTTACAATTGCACATATCGGAAATATTTCTATGCTGTTAGGCAGGAAACTTAGATGGAACCCGAAGAAAGAACAATTCATCGATGATGAACAAGCTAACAGGATGCTGTCACGGTCGATGCGGAGTCCGTGGCACTTATGACATGATAAGTGATAAATATTTATTGGAAATGGAAAAATTATGAAAGCTCGACACAAAGAGATTTGGGTGATTTTGCTTTTTAGCGGGATTTGTTGCTTGCTCTCGGCAGGAAACGCCGGTGCAAGAGTTTCCTTAATAGGTAAAGATTTTTCCACATGGCGGGGTAATACCGGGCAATGGAAAATTGTCGGGGATACTTTTACAAATCCGAAGAATGTAAAGCTGCTGAGCAGCAAACCGGGGAGCGGGATTATTCTAAATGGGCCTACCGGCAGGACAAGAAACATACTAAGCAAAGCGGAATTCGGTGACGTCAAAGCGCATATCGAGTTTATGATTCCTAAAGGTTCCAACTCCGGTGTTTACTTTATGGGCCGGTACGAAATTCAGGTCTACGATAGCTACGGTGTGGAAAAAGGCCAATACCCGGGTATTGAGTGCGGTGGTATCTATGAGAGATGGGATAATAACAGAAATCCCAAGGGCTTCGAAGGCCATTCCCCACGCGTCAACGCATCGCGAGCACCGGGACAGTGGCAAACGTTTGATGTGATATTCCGTGCGCCGCGTTTTGATAAGAACGGGCGAAAGATATCCAACGCCAGATTTGAAATGATTGTGCACAATGGAGTCGTGGTTCATGAGGGTGTAGAACTTACGGGGCCGACGCGGGCCGGTACGTATAACGATGAAAAACCGACCGGGCCACTGATGCTGCAAGGTGACCATGGTCCGGTGGCATATCGTAATATATGGCTCGAACCGGGAGGAGCGTTCTTTGCAATGGATACGGGAACGAAAGACGCCAAACATAAGACAGCAAAACAGCAAATAGAGATGATAAAAGAACTGGGATATGACGGTATCGGTTGTACAGCAGGTCCGGGATTGGGGGAAATGCTAAAAGAGCTGGATAAAAACGGCTTGAGACTTTTTGCGGTTTATCTTGGAGCAAATATAGATGCCGACCAGCCTAAGTATGGCCCGGAATTAAAAGAAGCAATCGAGATATTGAAGGGACGAAATGCGATACTCTGGCTGTTCGTTCTCAGCAAAAAGCATAAGCCTTCTTCGCCGGAAGGTGATGAGCGAGCGGTTGAAGTCATACGAGAGATTGCAGATATGGCGGCTGAGGCCGAACTGCGAGTATCGCTGTATCCGCACCAGAGATTCTGGGTCGAGCGGGTGGAAGATGCAATTCGAGTGGCCAGGAAGGTAGAGAGGAAAAATGTCGGTGTTACTTTTAATCTATGCCACTGGCTGATGGTCGATGACGAGAAAAATATGGAATCACGGATAAAGTCGGCGATGCCATACCTGTCCTTGGTGAGTATTAACGGCGCCGATAGCGGAGGAAAAAACTGGAAGCAGCTCATTCAGACGCTTGACCGAGGGACTTTCGATATTTACGGTTTTTTAAAGGCACTGGATGACGCAGGCTATAAC
>JAABXR010000211.1 GCA_011776225.1 Phycisphaerae bacterium | reverse complement strand
CGAGCCCGTATCATAACCGACACGGGGGGCTCCGGTTTCATAGTTTATCTGTGTTCTCTCTTTCCAGCCCCTGACAAGTACGAAAGAGTTCGTACGAAAAATTAAACTTTTTATGCAAAACAAAGCCAAATTCCGAAAAGTCAAGTTGAACGTAAATAAAGTATTANNNNCTTGGTCAATTAGGAAAAAACAAAGCCAAACAAAGCCAAACAAAGCCAAAACAAACCCAATTCAAACCCAATACAAAGCCAATACAAACCCAATTCAAACCCAAACGAACCCAATTTATGGTCTCTTATATTCTACTTTCCAGAAGCTCTCTTTTTCGATACAATGAATGGGTGATGAAAAATATATTATTGAGGTACAAAAAGCATGGAAACACAGAATAAAATTACACGACGAAGGTTCCTTGGAAAGGTTGTCGGCAGCACAACCGCTGCACTTGTTTTGCCCGGTTTAACACCAGCCGCCGAAAAATCAAGCGATAATCTGCCAAAACGGATCCTCGGCCGAACAAAGGAAAAAGTTACAATCCTCGGCCTCGGCACTGCCCCGGTGGGTGAAGGCCCGATCGATGTTCAGGAAGGCATCAATATATTCGGTGCAGCCATTGACCGCGGCGTCAATTATATAGACACGGCAAGAATTTACGGAAACGCCGAAGAGATTTTAGGCCATCTGATACCCAAAAAACGAGACAAGCTCTTCGTCGTAACAAAGGTTTCCACGGATTCGGCCAACAGGGCTGAACGCTCGCTCGCCGAATCAATGCGTAATCTAAAGACCGACTATCTCGACCTTGTGCATATCCACAGCNNCAACCGTCCTGCCAACTTCGTGCGAATGATCAAGACCGACCAGATTGATGTGATCATGTGCGTTATGAATTACGCCGACAGGAACATCTATGATTTCGAAAGCAAGGTCCTGCCGGAGGCAAGAAAACGCAACGTCGGCTGCGTCGCGATGAAGGTTTATGTGGGTATAAAAGGCGGCTTCCGCAATCACAGGAAAGGCTACGTGGGATGTGTTACCGAGCCTGCCAATATGCCCCATGCCATCAGCTACGCATTGGACCTTAAAGGTGTCAATGTTGCCGTTGTCGGCCCCTACACTCTCGAACATTCCATACAGAATGTCGGATTTGCCAAAAATTACAAACCGCTGTCAAAGCAACAAAATGAAGCTTTGTTGGAACTCGGAAAAAAGCTTGCGCCGGATCTCGGTCCGCGCTACGGCCCGGTAACATAAAACTCAAACATACTTTATAAAGGATAGCTATTGCGGAGGCGTGTCATAAAGTTTTTGGCCGTCCTGAATTGAACGACGGTTATTCAATTCAACCCGCTGACGTGCTATATACTGCTGCTGTCGCCGCTGGTCAATTGGACAGGCCTCAAAGCCCGACATGTCGGCCCGAGGTCGATTCTTAAGCATCCGAGACCCGGCCTCGATAATCGCCAGAGCTTCGAGATATTCAGGCTCGGTGTGGTCCTTAAACTTTTGCAGGCATGGACTTAATTCAGGACGATCAAAACTAACCTGCGGCCCCAGATTGGAATTATGAGCCGCTATCTTTGAAAAAGGAACTTTAGTCAAATCACTAAGTCGTTTTAGCTGTTTGTTATTTAACGGTGACCGGCCGGTGAGATTTTTCGGATACGCACAGTCGTACCGCGGATAGTACGGAGCGTTGAGGTCGATCCAGGTTACGATAGCTTCAAATTCGGCCTCGGTTAGTTTGACATCTTTGTGACCGGCTCGAAGTACTTTAACGAGTTTGCTCGCGTGCGAACCCCACGAGTAAGCCTTCTGGATTTCTGAAGGCCCGGCACCAATGGATTTGATATATTTTTTTCGCCAAAGCTCATTATAAGATGTATTAAACGTATTCGTTCGGTCACGCGCCAGATTCAGCTTTTCGGCCGCTTTTTTTCCATAGTCGTGGCAGGAAACGCAGTGTTTGTCGAAAACCGGCTGGACCTCGTTCATATAGCTATACAGTGTCGGCCGGCCATTGGGAAGTTGAAGTTTGCTCGGAGGGCGGCGCAGTGCTATCGGCATTTTTACAGGTGATTGTGGCAAGGCCATGCGGCGATTTTCGTGGCATCCAACACAACCGGTTTGCTCGCCGGACTGGACAATTGTACCGCTGCGCATTGACTGGACCATCATCTTGTTTTCGTCGAGTAGCTGAAAGTAAATAAACTTGTCGGAGGGCACTTCAAAATATGCAGAACCGTCTTCTTCAACAGGAGCGATGCCGAGTATTCTTTTATTTTCGAAACTGTGCCAGTTCATAGCCGGGCAATGCACGCCCTGGCCGCCCCATGATGCGTGGG
>JAABXR010000316.1 GCA_011776225.1 Phycisphaerae bacterium | reverse complement strand
CTGGGCAAGGGCATATTTTCATCCTGCCTGGCCAAGCTTATGCAGGATAAAGGCCTAAAGGTCGCCCCCATTAAGCTCGAAGGCTATTTGAATATAGATTCCGGCACGCTGAATCCCTTCCGGCACGGCGAGGTCTTCGTGCTCGATGACGGCATGGAATGCGACATGGACCTGGGCACCTACGAGAGAATGCTCGATCTGGATTTAACACGGGCAAACTTTGCCACAAGCGGCCAGATATTCAGCTCTATTTTACACAAGGAACGCCACGGCGACTATCTCGGCAGAGACGTCCAGATGATTCCTCACGTCACCGGTGAAGTCAAATTGAAACTGCGTCAGTTGGCGGTAGAATCCAAAGCCGATATCGTATTTGTCGAGATTGGTGGTACGGTCGGCGACCTGGAAAACGCCTACTTCATCGAGGCGATGCGCGAGCTGGCATACGAAGAAGGCCCCAATAGCTGCTGCTTCGTTGCCCTGACATACATACTCGAACCGAAAACCCTCGGCGAGCAGAAATCAAAGGCGGCACAACTGGGAATAAAGCAGCTTATGCAATGCGGTATTCAGCCGGACATCATCGCCTGCAGGGCTTCCAATCCCGTCAGTGAAAAGGCGCGTGAGAAAATAAGCATATACAGCAACGTCCCGGTTGAAAGGGTCATAAGTCTGCCGGATTCGGCCAGTATTTATATGATACCGGCAATGCTAAGAGACAGCAGCCTGGATTTTGAAGTTTTGAGACTGCTCAAAATCGAGGATAGAATCAATCTGCGGCATGAACGCAGGGCCTGGGCACAGTGGTGCGACTTCACCGATAAAATCGGCTCCGCTAATCGCCAAATAACCGTAGGCATCACGGGCAAATACACTACGGTCCGGGACAGCTACGCCTCGATAATCAATGCGATTGAACATGCAGGCATCGCATTGGCTTCGGATGTTAAAATCAAATGGATCGAAACAACCTCCATTAATGACGAAAACGTAGCTGAAAATCTCAACGATGTCGACGGTATCATTGTACCCGGCGGATTCGGTACGCGCGGTGCGGAAGGAAAAATAGCCTGCATAAAATATGCCCGAGAAAATAATTTGCCTTATCTGGGATTGTGTTTCGGCTTTCAAATGGCGGTTATAGAATTTGCCCGTAATGTTTGCAACATGCCAAAAGCCAACAGCACCGAGATTAAGCCGGACTGTTCCGAACCGGTCATCGACGTATTGCCTGAACAGAAGAAAATAGAAGGACTGGGAGGAAATATGCGCCTCGGCGGAAGGGACATAGAACTAAAGCCACAGACGCTGGCGTGGAAGCTTTTTGGCAAGGCCGATTCGGTTAGAATGCGATTTAGACATCGCTACGAGGTTGACCCCCGCTATATTGAAGTGCTGGAAAAGCACGGAATGGTATTCTCAGGAAAGGCCCCCAATCAGCCTATTATGCAAATCCTGGAGATTCCATCCCACCCATTTTTTATGGGCACTCAGGCACATCCCTGCCTCACTTCCCGACCTTTGAAACCTCAACCCATGTTCGTAGGTCTTGTCGCAGCGGCAACACAAAAGCATTACCCAAATGAAAAATTGCCCGATTGTATAAAAGCCGCCCGAAAAGTGTGTAACCTAACTAACTGACTATTATAAAGGTACAACTTTTGGCCTCTTAAGTTCTTCGAGCTCTTTTGTAAGCTTCTCAATTTGTGCCTTGAGAGTTTCAATCTCCTCACGCAGTTTTGTATTTTCCTCAGAAATAGGCCCCAAGACGTTCTGCATATATTCTTCAACACCTTTTTTTGACATCTCTTCCATGCCCTTTTTTTCACGCAGACAGTTGTCAAGACGTCGTTGCAGGTCGTCCTTTTCCCTGGTATTCAGGTCTTTTTGCCTTTTCATTTCACTGGCATGGAGGGCTGTCAGCTTTTCAATTTGCTTTTTAAGCTGCACATTCTCCACGGCTATGAGTCTGCTACGTTTCGCATCCGGTGTATCCGTCATTGTATCAGATATTTTTTCCTCTTCCTCACAGCCTGCAATCAACATAATACAGAAGATAATACCAACTGCTAAAACAAGCGTTTTATAGGCCGATTCTCTCATTTTATTGTCCTTTCGAATCTAACTCTATTCCCTGAATTACTTCCTAATATACCAACACTTTCCATACTGTCAATGTCCCGCCCTATTCAAAGAGAACTTTCAATTTCTCCTTGTCAGCTGGGTCGATTTGGTCCGGGGCCGTCCACACGGCCAAATCCAGGCTTTTTCGACACTCACAATCCTCACAAACAAGGTCAAGGTCACTGCCTAAAACAGCCTTTATTAGCTCCAGGCAATTTTCTGTTGCCGTCTGCAGATTTGCGATAATTTCCTTAAGAAGCGTTTGTTTGTCTCCGCCCTCCTTCTGCGGTCGCCAGCAGTCATAGTCACTGGCCAATGCAATCAGAGCGTAGCACATTTGTGCCTCTCGGGCTAATTTGGCCTCCGGCATGGCCGTCATGCCAATCAAATCGCCGCCCCAGGCCCGGTGCATAAGCGACTCGGCCCGCGTGGAAAATTGCGGCCCTTCCATACATACGTATGTCCCCTTCGGATATGTCTTAGTCTCGACATTTTTAGCAGTATCGGAAAGTATCCCCCGAAGTCGCCCGCAAGTCGGCTCAGCCCCTTCACAGTGCACCGCAGCGAAGCCTTCAAAAAAGCTGCCTGTCCGTCTGAATGTCTTATCTATAAACTGATCGACTATGACCAGATTGCCGGGCGCGATTTCCTCCCGAAGAGAACCCACGGCACAACTGCCTATCACCGCATGGACCCCGAGTTTCTTAAGGGCAAAAATATTAGCTGCATACGGAACCTCGTCAGGAGATAGTTTATGCCCTTTGCCATGACGATTCAGGAAAGCTATTTGCCTTTCGCCCAGTTTACCGACAAAAATGGCCGTGCTAGGCTCCCCGAACGGCGTCTCAATATCACGAAATTCACCATCTTCCAGGTGCTCGGCCAGCGCATCACCAAGGCCCGTGCCGCCTATGATACCAATCAATTCTTCCGCCATTCGTTAAAACTCCTTATCAAATGGTCCTTATATTATAGGGACACAGCTACATTTACAAGACAGAAAATCCCTGATTAAGTTTTCGTTATATCAAGCTACTTTATGCAAAAGCAGGCTTTAACAATGAAAAAGTAAGTGTGATTGTCATATATGAAGTCTAATCCTGTGGCACGGGCATCCTGCCCGTGGATAAAGCGTTATACGTAATAAATAAGACTTAATATGTCGCGGATTAAGGGTGATTTGACACAGATGAAGCGAATTTTGCTTGTTTCCACGGTCTTTATCTGTTATTATAGGACAAAGGTTGAGAGATTGTTTTGGCGGTTCGGTCTTGATAAAAATTTTTCAGGAGCAGAGAAATGAAAAAAAGCATCGTTTATCTAATTTTGTTTTTAGCTGTTTTAACAAATCCCGTTAAAGGATGGGATTATATCAATTTCAATGACGGTGGTTATCATGTTATTGACTACATAACTCCCGAAAGGAGCCCTGTTCATGTCGACAATGGCGCACCTTA
>JAABXR010000237.1:739-6255 GCA_011776225.1 Phycisphaerae bacterium | reverse complement strand
CGATGATAAATTCATCGTTGAACCTTCCACGGTTCTCAAGACACTCGATAAGGGCCATCCTCGATTGATGCTTAAGGACAAGGATCTGGCCGCCCTTAAGAAACAGCATGCAAACGATGAGGTTCTGCAGAAGTGTATAAAAGACGTTCTCAGACAGGCCGATGAGTATGTCGATAGACCTGTCCTTAAGTACAGAAAAATAGGGCCGAGGCTTCTTTCCGTCAGCAGAGCGTGTGTTCACAGGATGTACAACCTTGGCCTGGCTTATAGGTGGACCGGCGATGAGAAATATGCCAAAAAGGCCAAGGAAAATCTGCTGGCGGTTTGTGCGTTCAAGGATTGGAATCCTTCCCACTTCCTCGATACGGCTGAGATGTCACACGCAGTCGGCGTCGGATATGACTGGCTGTATTCGTATCTCGATGCCCCTACACGCAAAAAGATTAAGGCCGGCTTAATCAACAACGGCCTCGAAGAAGGGATGATCGCCTACAAGAAAAGATGGTGGGCTCAAAGCGAACATAACTGGAACCAGGTTTGCAATGGAGGCCTGATAGTCGGTGCTTTGGCTGTTGCCGAATCCGATCCAAAGTATGCCGAGCGGATTATCCCCGCGGCCGTTCGCTCGCTGCCACTTGCCATGAAGACTTACGCCCCCGACGGTGCCTGGGGTGAAGGGCCGGGTTACTGGCACTATGCCAGTAGATACACCGCCTATGGCCTGACGGCACTGGAAACGGCGCTCGGCGAGGATTTTGGTCTCTTGAGCATCAAAGGAATGGCAGAGGCGGCAAATTTCCCGATTTATATGACCGGCCCCACGGGGCTGTATCTTAATCTTGCAGACAGTGGAGAAAGGAATTCGAGAAGGACCATACCATGTTTGTTCTGGTTTGCCCGCACTTACGATAATCCCCTGTTTTCCGAGGCCGAGCATGCCGAGCTTGCCAAACGCAGCGCAAGTCCACAGCATGTGGTTTGGTACGTGCCTCCCTCAACTGAAAAGCCGGCACCGAAAGACCTCGACCGTTATTTCCGCGGACCCGTTGAGGTGGCCGTATTTCGAAGCGCGTGGGATGATCCCGATGCCTTGTTCGTAGGTGTCAAAGCCGGCTACAACCAGGTCAACCACGGCCATCTGGACCTCGGCAATTTCGAGCTTGATGCCCTTGGTGTTCGATGGGCACGAGATCTTGGTTCGGACAATTACAATATGCCCGGTTACTGGGACAGAAAAAAAGGCGGCAGGCGGTGGTCATATTATCGCTTGAATTCGTTTAGTCATAACATCCCTCTTTTGAGTGGTCAGGATCAGGATGCTCTGGCGAAGTCGAAATTTATCAAGTTCGAGTCTGAAAAATCGTCGGCTTTTGTCCTTGTCGATTTGACACAGGCTTACAAAGATTTTGCGAAGAAGGCGACACGCGGCGTTGCGATATTGGAAAATCGGCGAGCAGTACTTGTACAGGATGAGTTCGAGATTGAAAAGCCGTGCGAAGTGGCATGGGGTATGACCACTGATGCTAAAATTGCTGTCAGAAAAGGCGGCAGTGCAGCGCTAAGTCTCAAGGGTAAAGAATTGATTGCTCGGGTATTGTCTCCCGTCGGTGCCGAATTCGTAGTTGAGTCGGCCGAGCAAAAACCGCCCCAGAAAACTAATAAAGGTGTCACCCGGCTTATGGTTCGGCTGCCTGAAGCTAAAGGCAATATACAGCTTGTGATTTTACTGTCCCCGGTCTGGAGTGATGGCAATGTTGTTAAAATAGCTGAGGTAAAACCGCTGGCTGAGTGGGGCAAAAAACCTCAGCTTTGCCAGGGCAATTACCATAGTGAAGAGGCCGCCAAAGCTCAGCTTGCCAAATTTGCTAAGACCTATTCCAATCTTGCCGAGTGGAAAGAGCGGGCGAAAAATGTTCGCGAAAGCATCCTTAGAGGAATGGAACTTCTGCCATTTCCTAAAAAGTGCCCGCTGAATCCAATCATTCACAGCAAACGCAAATACGATGGATACACGGTTGAAAACGTCGCGTTTGAAAGTTTGCCCGGCGTATTTGTAACGGGAAGTTTGTATCGTCCGTTAAAAGGAAAAAGGCCTTTTGCAGCTATCCTGTGTCCCCACGGCCATTGGGGAAGCAGCAATGACTATGGACGCTTTAGGCCCGATATGCAGAAACGGTGTGCCACGTTGGCGCGTATGGGTGCAGTCGTTTTTGCCTACGATATGGTTGGGTGGGGAGATTGGAAAGAGGCCGGATGGAAACACGGCAGGCCGAAAGTGCTTAAATTACAGACTTGGAACAGCATCCGGGCAGTGGATTTTCTTGTCTCACTAAAAGAAGTGGACCACAAAAGGATAGCCGTGACCGGTGCCTCCGGTGGAGGGACACAATCGTTTCTTTTGACGGCTCTGGATGACCGCATCGCTGTTTCGGTTCCCACTGTAATGGTCTCGGCCCACTTCTTCGGAGGATGTAACTGCGAAAGCGGCATGCCTATCCACAAAAGCCAAACTCACGAAACAAACAATACCGACATTGCTGCTCTTGCCGCCCCTCGTCCACAGTTATTAATCTCAAACGGTAAAGACTGGACGAAAAATACGCCGCACGTTGAATTTCCTTATATTCGCAATGTTTATAAACTTTTCGGCGCCGGGGACAAGATAGAAAACGTTCATCTTCCCGAAGAAGGGCACGATTATGGACTTTCGAAGAGGCTCGGTGCCTATAAATTCCTTGCCAAACATTTAGGGCTTTCGCTTGATAAGGTCACCAAATCGGATGGAACTATTGATGAAAGTTTTGTTGTAGTCGAGAATAAAGAACACCTTTATGTATTTAATTCCGAGCACCCCCGCCCTGAGCATGCTGTCAGTGGTGATACAAAGGAGTTGCCGTGGGATTAATTCATAGTTTATTTTGAAAGATTTAAAAAATGAAAAAGACTATTGTGATATTTTTCGCTTGCATAGTGGCCAATGTGTTTTCAGTGGCGGCGGCAGAACGTCAGAGCAAACCCAAAGAAGGTGCCGTAAAGCCGGAACTTATGGTTTACAAAACCATCGGCGAAGTCGAATTGAAACTGCACGTTTTTAAGCCCCTTCAGCGGGACGCGGAAGAATCATCACCTGCGATTGTCTTCTTTTTCGGCGGCGGCTGGGTCAGCGGTAATCCGAGACAATTTTACCGCCAGTGCGAATACTTAGCCTCGCGTGGTATGCTGGCGATTTCTGCTGAATATCGTGTCAAAAACAGGCACGGTACAACTCCCTTCGAATGTGTTGCTGATGGTAAGTCTGCTATTCGCTGGGTTCGGGCCAACGCGGCCCGGCTTGGCGTCAATCCCAACAAAATCGTTGCGGGTGGCGGTTCGGCTGGAGGCCATGTGGCGGCTTGTACAGGCGTGATTGAGGGATTCGATGAAAAAAATGAAGACCCGAACATCAGTTCTAAGCCGAACGCCTTAGTGCTGTTCAATCCGGCTGTGGACTTGGTAGGCCTGGTGAAAAGAGGGCGGTCGGATAGAGGATTTGGGAATCGTGTAAAAGACCTCTCCCCCCTGCAGCACGTAAAAAAAGGGGCTCCACCGTGTATTATTTTCCACGGAACTGCCGACCGGACGGTCCCTTTCAAGAGCGTTGAGCGTTTTTGCGCAGCGATGAAAAAGTCCGGCAATATCTGCCGGCTTGTGCCGTTCGAAGGTAAGGGACACGGCTTTTTTAACTACGGCAGGGACAAGGATAACAGCTCCTTTAAAAAGACCATCCGGGAGGCTGACAAGTTTCTTACTTCATTAGGTTATTTAAAAGACATCTCGAAACCAAAGCAGCCCACAAGGAAAAAAAGGCGCGTAAATCCCGTTTTCGCGCCCATAAAGGACACCCCGGGCCTGCCGCGAGTGCTGTTGATTGGCGATTCTATCTCGATTGGTTATACACTTCCCGTTCGCAAGCTGCTTGCAGGCAAGGCCAATGTCCACAGGGTACCCACCAATGCCAGACATACCGGCATAGGCCTTGAAAACATCCACAAATGGCTCGGTGACGGCAAATGGGATGTAATACACTTCAACTGGGGACTCCACGACCTTTGTTACAGAAGTCGAAATTCAAAAATCCCCGGCCGTAAGGACAAGGTAAACGGCAAGTTGGATTTGACGTTCGAAGAGTATCAACAGAATCTGCATAAGCTTGTTAAGATACTCAAGGCTACCGGTGCAAAGCTTATCTGGGCCAGCACGACGCCTGTTCCCGATGGCGAGCCCGGCCGTATCAGGGGCGACGAAATAAGGTATAATAAAACCGCCGAGAAAATTATGAAAGAAAACGGCGTAACGATTAACGACCTTTATTCTCACGCCTTACCTAAGTTAAGCCAAATCCAATTGCCGAATGGCAACGTCCACTTTACCGCCGAGGGTTCCGGTTACCTGGCTGAACATGTAGCCGATAGCATTCTCAAAGCACTTGATAAATCACTCAAAAAATAGCTGCTATAAACAGTATTATATTGGCAATATGAGGAGCTGTGAAGCAAGGCGTCAAACCTTGACGATTGCGGGATCAAGCTGTTTACTGACGGCCTTGCGGTAACCGGTTACGGTGATACTTTGGTCCGGTAGAATTTCGACAATGGCATACGAGTTGTTTTCATCACCGGGACCTTCCACCATTGCCTTCAATGTGTAGTAGTGAATACCCTCGATGTAACTGTAATTTCCCTCGTGATGATGGCCCTGAAACACTGCCCTGACCTTGCTCGATTTCTCGAGAATTTGCCTGATAGCCGCGGCATTGTTGACATACACAGAGCCGGTGCCGTCAAGTAGCTGGTGAATGAATACAATAACGGGTCCGCGTGCGGCGGCAAGGTCTCGTCTGAGCCAGTTTATTTCCGCGGGTGGTAT
This sequence comes from Phycisphaerae bacterium, assembly GCA_011776225.1. Lineage (GTDB taxonomy): Bacteria > Planctomycetota > Phycisphaerae > Sedimentisphaerales > Anaerobacaceae > CS2-K091. The sequence continues at coordinate 1,350 of JAABXR010000237.1, read as the reverse complement.
GTTTGCGTCGGTCCAGTCAAAGTTGCCGTGGTTGTATTCTGTGCCGTCGGATTTGTAGTTTGCATCGAGGATCACGAAGTGCACACCGTTGGAATCGAACGAATAGTAGCTTTTTTCTCGATCTATCTTGGTATTTTCTACATTTATCAGAAACTGATCTTTTGAGATACTGTCGATGTCGTGATTGCCGAGGACATGGTAGGTTGAACCGTTAAACTTTTGGAATACTTTCTCGACGGTCCGCAGGTAAGTGATAGTCTTTTGCTCGATGGGAGGATTGTCCTGGTCCTTGAAATCGCCGAGTTCGATGAGGAAATTGACTTTTTTTTCGTTCATCAGTTCGACACATTCATTCATTTTGTCCAAAGAGTGTCTGTAATATCTTGAGCCGACGGTATCTGAGTCGGCGTAGTGACTGTCGGTAACTATACCGAATCGCGCGGTGCCTTGCCTTCGGCCGGATGTGGTCCACTGGGTACAGGACAGCGGTGCGACGGCCAGACCGGCAAGTGTCGCCACTGATGTCTTTAGAAAAGCCCGGCGGGTAACTACCCAATTATGGTTGCCTTGTCCGGTAGAGTAAAAGTCATGGTTGTGGCACTTCGTGCCCA
>JAABXR010000237.1:0-670 GCA_011776225.1 Phycisphaerae bacterium | reverse complement strand
CAGATCTTTTAGTGTATTCAATCCGAATACTTCGAGAAACTTCTTTGTTGTTCCATAGAGCATCGGTCTTCCTAATACTTCGGCCCGGCCGACAATCTTCACAAGCCCCTTGTACATAAGCGAGCGCACTATCTCACCGACCGCGACGCCCCTTATAGATTCTATATCGGCCCGGATGACCGGCTGTTTGTACGCAATTATCGCGAGCGTCTCCAGGGAGGCGGGGCTCAGTTTGCTGTCGCTGCGGACGCGAAGCAGCTTTTTCAGCCAGGGATTGAAGCTGCTTAAGGTTAGTATTTGGTATCCGCCGGCAATTTCCTCTATTCTAAAGGCGTTATTGTTGGCCTGGTATTTATCGTTGAGGTCTTTGATGTGCTGCCGTATGTTTTTTACAGGTGTTCCAACGATATCAGACAACCGATTCGGCGAGAGAGGCTCATCGCTGACAAACAGAACGGCCTCAACAACCGACTCCAGCGCCGGTTCGGCTTCGGATGATAATTGGATTTCTTCCTGTGTATCCTCTTGGATTGGTGTGTTCTCTTCGTGCTCTTTTGTCATAGTTCTTTCCATTTGAACGGGTCTGCATCCTTTTTACTTATCTTGATTGTTACCTGTTTGATTTGCTTTTGCAACTGTTTGGCTAATTTCTTCAGTATGAACCGCTCCG
>JAABXR010000134.1 GCA_011776225.1 Phycisphaerae bacterium | reverse complement strand
TTAACGTCGCAGACCGCTACGACCTGGGCATCTGATAAATCCAGGAAGCTTTGCATGACTGCCCTGCCGCGTCCTCCTACCCCGATAACACCCATAACAATCCTGTCGCCGGCCGCGACGCTGCTTTCGTTACCCAGGGCCGAGGACGAAACTATATATGGAAAACCTACCACCCCCACAGCAACACCTGTGGCTTTTTTCAATAAATCCCGACGCGTAATATCTTCATACCGCTGTATGGCTCATCCCCTTTCCATAGAATGCTTTATCTGCATAAGTATCTGCCCGACAAAAGAATCAAAATGGACTGCCAATTGTAATCAAATCCACAATCAGCGTCAAAGGAAAAAGTCGGAAAAGCACAGGTTCGGTCGGAACATCTGATTTAAGGTTGCTGAGCAGAAATGCACAAAAAATATGAAGATTTGCGACGTGAAGGGGATAATAGAACTTTCCCGATGTACTTCGATTTCTTATCTCGAGCTACTGAAGCACTAATGCCACTATAAAAAAGGGCATCATGGGCAATTCAAATCTACTCATTTATTTTGACCATATTTTTAGCTGCGTCAAGAACTTTTTTCCTAAGTGCATTTGGCGCCAGAACCTGGACCTTGTCGCCATAGCCGAGAATCCACCAGGTTATCTCTCCCAGGCCATCAACACGAAACTCAACGATGGCGGAACCATCGCTGCGGCGAGTGACTTGCTGTGTGGCGTGCCATTTTACTTCGACAACACTATCAGCTACCTCGGGCAGGAACAGCAATTTGACATTGTAGATTCTGCCTTCCGGTATCATTGACCAGGCCCTGCCGAAGTAGTCATACAAATCGAAATTCTCACCACCGAGGAAACATTGCTCAGTAGTTTTTAATTCGATGATGTGGTTAAGCTTAAAGGCTCGGACGCCTTTATGCAGGCTTGAGTAGCCCAGCACATACCAGGTCCGGTCGTTGTACAACAGATGATAGGGATTTAAGTCTAACTTAATAACCTGGCCCTCGAAAAAAGTACTGTAACTAATATGCACCTTATGTTTTCCGGTTATAGCCGTTTGCAATTGTGCGAACGTCGTATCCAGAGATTCCGCAGATGTCTGTGCACCAAGCCTGACAGAGACATTCTGCAGGGCCGTATTGCAATATTGTTTGATCTTGGCAGGCAGATTGTTTTCTATTTTAAGGGCCGCAAGCAAAGTTGAATTCTTAAATGGCAACTGCATCTGACTACCGGCCTTGTGTACCAGCAATAGTAAGCTGAGGGCCTCCTGCAGGTTCAAATCTATGGGCGGCAGGAAAAACTCGGGCTCAATGGTATAACCGCGGGTTTCCGCGTCGTAATGATACGGAACACCGATAGCCCGAAGTTCTTTCAAATCACGGAAAACTGTTCTCCGGCTCGTACCGAATATTCTGGACAAATCGCTGACGGCATAGCTCTTTCCCGCCTGCAGCGTTGTCAAAATCTGAACTATCCTACTAATCCTTCCGGATTTCATAGCTCTACCCCCTTGAATTAAGTCTAACTGCTCTGTTTCCGTTAAACTGTCAAACGGTAATATCATTATACAGCCAATATGATGGTTGTGTCAATACTTTAGCTCTGCATTCAGGAGATAAAAAACGGTCACAATCTGAGACAATGACTATTTCTTGTATGGCGATTCTCGTGTATTAATGTACCCCAGTTGGTATTGAGGCTTCAAATGGCCGATTATTTTGGTATAATTAACTTTTCTTATAATTACAGCCTTATAAATTAGAAATGGATAGAGCCTATGGCGCTGCCCGTAGTAGCAATAATTGGTCGTCCTAATGTCGGCAAAAGCAGTCTTTTTAACGCTCTGGCCGGGGCGATGATAAGTATAGTCGAGCCGACGGCAGGCGTTACAAGAGACCGCGTCAGCACCTTCATCGGAAGAGACGAGAAGTACTTCGAGCTTATCGATACCGGCGGATACGGAGTAGTAGACAGCGACCAATTGAGCGAACATATTGAACAACAGATACGGACGGCGATTGAGTCGGCGCAGCTTATCCTGTTTATGGTCGATATTCGAGACGGTGTTGTGGCATTGGACCAAATAATAGCCAGGCTCCTTCGCAAACACGATCTTGACGTTATCGGTGTCGCCAACAAGGCCGACAATGCCAGGCTTTTTCCGTCAGCAGGGGAATTCGGCAAACTCGGATTCGGCGAATTTCTTTGCATCTCGGTAAAGAACAATCTTAATAAAGCGGTTCTGCTGGACAGGATTTTCGAGAGAATTGAGCATCTCGAATCGGCCAGGCCAAAAGAGCCGGCCATGAAGATTGCGATAGTCGGCAAAAGAAACGCCGGCAAAAGCACGCTTGTGAACGCTATGGTTGGTTCGGACAGGGTCATAGTCAGCGAAACGCCGGGTACGACCAGAGATGCGGTGGACGTAAGGTTTGAGAAAGACGGCAAAACCATCATTGTTATTGACACTGCAGGTGTAAGAAAGAAGAGCAAAATAGCCAACAGTATTGAGTTTTACAGTTACGTCCGGGCGACACAGTCTGTCCGGCGGGCCGATGTTGTACTGCTTCTGATAGATGCCACACTGCCGATTTCACAGGTTGATAAAAAACTTGCCAGATTCATCTCCGAGGAATACAAAAGCTGTATAATCGTTATCAACAAGTGGGACCTGGCAAAAGAATCGGCCGTCACCGGTGACTATGAGGAGTATTTGACGAAGCGGCTGCCGGTTCTAAAGTACACACCGATAGCCTTTACTACCGCGACCAGAGCAAAGAATGTTCAGAGTGTTTTGGATTTGGCCGCCGATATCTTCAGGCAGACAACTACGTGGATACCCACTACGAAATTGAACAAGGCACTTGAAATTATCAAGTCCGAACATTTCAGCGGAATCAAAAGTAAATCCGGCCGGCCAAAGGTTTATTACGCGACACAGATTGCCGTTAATCCGATTACCATCCTAATGTTCGTAAACAAGCCGGAGCTTTTTGAAGAGAATTATATGCGGTTCATGAAAGGCAGATTACAATCGATGCTCCCTATAGGTGAGGTGCCAATCAGGCTGCTGGCCCGAAGACACAGAACCCAAAAGATTAAGGAAAATAAACGCAAGTGAAAATGACCTCGGCTATTGAAAGGACTTATTCGCAAATTTCAAAAATTATCAGGAGTGATATATGTTAGTTGCGATTCTCTTAATTGCTGTTCTTGCATTTGCATTAGCGTATGCCGTCTATGGACGGTTCCTGGCCCATCGTTATGAACTGGATGACACTCGTCCGACTCCCAGCCATACCGACTACGACGGCATTGACCGCGTACCGGCACACAAGGCGGTCCTGCTGGGGCACCATTTTTCTTCCATAGCCGGTGCCGCCCCGATTGTCGGCCCGATCATAGCATCATTGGCTTTCGGGTGGCTGCCCGTTGTGCTGTGGATTATATTAGGCACAATTTTTATCGGGGCTGTGATTGATTTTTCCGCGCTGGTTGCTTCCATCCGGCACAATGCCCGCTCTATTGCGGAAATCGCCAGACAACATATGTCCCCGGTGGCATACAGACTTCTTCTGGCCTTTATCTGGTTGACTCTTGTTTATGTCCTGACGGTCTTTGCCGACCTGACGGCCACAACATTCACCGATGACGGCGGCGTAGCTACCTCCTCTCTAATGTTTATTGCCCTGGCAGTTGTCTTCGGTCTGGCTGTCAACAAAATGAAAATCCCTCTGTTGTGGGCATCTTTAGTATTTGTGCCCCTGGTGTTTTTGGTGGTATGGGCCGGCCAAAAAATGCCGTTATCCGCAAACCTGATTCCCGAAATCATAACTGGAGAACCGAAGAAGACGTGGGCACTGATATTAATTCTATACTGTTTTCTTGCATCAACCACACCCGTCTGGATACTCTTACAACCGCGCGATTATCTCTCATCCTATTTACTTTACGCCTCTGTTTTAAGCGGTTTTGTAGGTATACTAATAGGAGGTTTTACCATCCAATATCCGGCTTTTACCGCCTGGAGTGTTCCACCAACAGGCACGCTATTTCCCATTCTGTTTATTACCGTCGCCTGTGGCGCATGTTCAGGCTTTCATTCGATTGTAGCGTCGGGTACTTCGTCGAAACAGCTTAATAAGGAAAGTGACGGAAAGGCCATCGGCTACGGTGGGATGCTGCTCGAAGGTCTCGTCGCGGTAATAGCCCTGGCCACCGTGATTATGCTTCCAAAAGACGACCAGCTTACCCTGAAAGCCCCTCTTGTAATTTACGGCAGGGGGATTGCCAATTTTCTGTCGGCTATAGGGATACCGGAAAATCTGGGCTTTTCTTTTGGATTGTTGGCACTTTCAGCCTTTATCCTTACGACTTTAGACACGGCTACGAGATTAGGGCGATACATTTTTGAGGAACTTTTCAACCTTAAAGGCAAGTCCTCGCGTTACGTTTCCACTTTTGCCACACTTACACTGCCGGCCATATTCGTTTTGATCAACCTCAAAGACGCACGGGGGAATCTAATCCCGGCGTGGAAGGCAATCTGGCCTGTTTTCGGCGCTTGCAATCAACTTCTGGCCGGTCTGGTGGCATTAGTAATCGCGGTATGGTTGAAAAAGACCGGCCGAAGGTTTGGATTCATTCTTGGCCCGGTTTTATTTATGAACACTGTGACCGTTTGGGCGTTGGTGCTTCTGCTTCGAAACTATCGTTTTTCTGCCGTCGGTATTATCGCCGCCGTTCTGCTGCTGCTGGCTTTGGTCCTGATTGTCGAAGCCTTCAGAACATTCAAAAAGATTATCATTGCTTAACAAAAACGGGATTGGAAAACCACCATTTATCCGGGCGGTACCTTCGAAGCCTCTGTAGAAGATATAGGTATCAACATAAATTTGGCTTCTGCCGGTTGCTGAGGATTTTTTAACTCAATTTCCCCTTTGCGAACGAATTCCGGAGGGAAATTGTAAACAACTTTTTTTGATTGCTCCTCTAATCCCTTTTCTGTGTCTTTATCAAGAATATAGAGGGTCATCCGAGGGATTGTTTGCTGTCTATAGGCCCGCTCCGCCTCAGGAGTGGCCCTGATAGCAAAGAAGCTGAGCACTTCTTCCGGATTGGTTACCTCAACATAGTATTTACCCTGCAGTGTCGGACTTAAAGAGATACCGAGGGTTGGTGCCTTTATGGTGTAATTAGAAAGCCGATCCGGTTCCGGCGGCAATGTGACTTCCACGGACTGGGTGGCTTGTCTTGTTTGGCCGGCTGCCAGCCTGATGTAAGGTGTTTCTTCGATGGGCGAGCCTCTTGCCTGCTCAATCTCCCTGCGTGTCAACATAACTTCTGCAATGCGTTTTTCCTGGCCCCAATCCTCCGGCACGAGCATATCCACTTGCGCAGGATCAACGGTTGCCCCACCTATCGGATTTCCGTCCTCATCTACACACTTCACATCCAACGGTCTGCTAACAAGCCTGACAACTTTAACAGAGAGCGTTTCCGGCTTGCATGATTCGACTTTGAGACCAAGCCTTCTTATCTCCTCATCTTTCTTCAGGAACGGCAGCAGGGGTAGAGGATAGCTGGCAGGTTCATTCATTTTTTCCTTTGTGGCATCAAAGTCAATTTCGAGCCTCTCCTCTTCTAATTTCCTCCTTATATTAGCAATCTTTCGCAGGGGACCTTTAAGGACAATCTGCTCAATAGTAACGGAGGGCGCATCGTCGAAACTTACCCACAGTTGGGGATTGGACTTGACAATGTTAATCTCCACATTTGAAACGGTAAAATCTTCATCCAAAGCCAGGTCAGACCAGATCCAGATTAAGATTGTGATGAACACCACAATCACTATTTTGCCGTATTTTGGCTTTCCCATCATCTTGATTTGCTCATACTATGCCAAATCTTTATGTTCCTGTTCAGGCTCTTTACCAGGATGCCCCCACAGCCTCTCGACAAAAGGTACATACTCGGCCATCGTGCTGGTCAGACTCTTTCTTAGCTGAGACTCGCTTATGTCTCGGGTCAACTTTCCCTTTCTTGCAAGCGTAATAACACCGGTTTCCTCACTTACAACCAAACAGGCAGCGTCTGAACCTGCCGTTATGCCTATAGCGGCCCGGTGCCGTGAACCGAGTTCAACACCGTCAATACTGCCGGCTTCAGCCAAGGGCAACTGCACTCTGGCGGCAACTACTCTATCGCCTCGTATTATAACGGCCATATCATGAAGGGCGGTACCCGGGTGAAAAATGGTCTTGAGCAACTCAGAGGTAACCCTTGCATCGATCCGAACGCCGGTTTCTATAAACTCGCCCAACGCTACCCGCTTCTCAATAACAATGATAGCTCCGGTTCGGGCGGCGGAAAGCTCGGTAACGGCTGTGACCATTTCTTCGACGGTTTTCACTAACTGCTGTGATGAACTTGCCCAAAACCTGGGCTGGCCTATTCGTATGAGTGCCCTCCGAATTTCAGGCTGAAATGCCGCCACGGCAATGACCAGGACGCCGATTAAAAAGCCCCGATAAAGATACTCCAGTCGCTCAAACCTTAGCTGCTCTGCCACCAGGTTTAAAATGAGCACACCGGCAATGAGAATGAATATTACGCTTCGGAATAACCTCTCTCCGCGAGTACCTTCGAGGAAGTCCACAACCCAGTAAACAACAAGGCCTATAAGAAAAAACTCGATAACGACGCGCCACCATTCATACCCTGCCACCCTGTAGAAATAGTCCAAGAGCGTATCCACAAATCAAATCCCTTTTTTACAAGTGCACACTAACATAGGAGCACAAGGCAACCTATGATTTATGCACTTATAACTTGTGTCCTTGTGCTCTACACGTCAGGGTATTCTTTTATCTGTGAGCCTGCTCGGCTGATCCAAAAGTAAAAACCTGTCTATGTCCGCCATCATCTCCTGCTGATTAATGCGCAGATTGCGCTGGTGCCGCCTCTGGCCCTCAGCAACAGTCTCGCCGGGTTGCTGGAGAGAGCATCCACAGGGCAAAAACACCAAAGCACAAAAGTAGACAAGCAAAATCACTTTACAGACAAAAAAATAAGCTTTTTTCATCACTTTTTCCTTTTTGAAATCTAAAAAGCCGATTATAGTCCTCAGATAATCATCTTTATACTGGTTTGTCGGCAAATTTCCTGCCTGAGCAGTAAAAAACCTACCGCTATTTATTGGCTTATTATAGCAGCTATCGACCATGCTGTCAACTCAAAAAGATGGCTTATCAGCCCAAAAATACCGGCTAAAATCCAAATTTACTTGACTGATAACAGCCAAAATGGTACTTACCACGAAATCCAGATAAACAGGAGGAAACATATATGGACAATAATCGACGGAATTTTCTAAAGATTGCGGCTTCCGGTGTGGCTGCGACGGCATTGCCCGGATATGCAAAGAAACTAAAAAAACAAGGAAAAAAGAGCAAATCTGTAGCCCAGACAGTGCTGCCACGCTGGCGCGGTTTTAACCTGCTGGAAATGTTCACAATGCGAAGCAAAGGCGATTTCCGAGAGGATGATTTCCGATGGATACGCGATCTGGGTTTTGATTTCGTTCGTTTTCCGATGTGCTATCGGCTGTGGATAAAAGACGGCGATGATTACAAAATCCACGAACCAATGCTCGAAAAACTCGACAGGGCTGTGAATCTTGCCAATAAATACGGTCTTCATGTTAGCCTGAACTTCCACCGGGGCCCCGGCTATTCGGTCAACCGCGAATTCACCGAGCCGCATAACCTCTGGAAAGACGCAGAGCCGCTAAAAGCGTTTTGTTTTCACTGGCAAATGCTGGCAAAGCGTTATCGCAGTATTTCAAAGGAAAAACTCAGCTTCGATTTAATCAATGAGCCGCCCTCAATCGGCAATCGAATGAGCCGGGCCGACCACGAGCGCGTAGTCCGAACGACGGTGGCGGCCATTCGCAAGATAAATCCCGACCGTATAGTCATAGCCGATGGTATGAGCTGGGGCAATGAGCCGGCGCCGGAGTTGGCCGACCTCGGCATCGGCCAGAGTACCCGGGCGTATCAGCCTATGTTCATAAGTCACTNNATGGGTCGACCTTGCCAGAAAAGGTGTGGGAGTGCACTGCGGTGAAGGCGGAACTTACAACAGGACGCCTCACAAAGTGGTTCTGGCCTGGCTGCGTGATGTTCTGGAAATCCTTACAAGCAACGGAATCGGCCTGGCGCTTTGGAACTTCCGCGGCTCATTTGGTATTCTCGATTCCGGCCGAAAAGATGTCCAATACGAGGACTTCCACGGCCATAAGCTTGACCGAAAGCTGCTAAACCTGCTCCAGGAGTTTAAATAAGCGCACATTCGGATAATCAGAAAGCTACCGACTCAGGGGATCCTTAATCCACATCAGCCCGCGCTCAAAATCTAAAACAATAACAGTATCTTGAAAATACCCCATCCCAAGTGTGAGAAATTTCTCCCCAAAAGGGGTATCAATGCTTTCAACAAATATTATGGCGTTATTAATAGAAGCATTTGCCACCTGGAGTTTTTCTACAGTAATTTTACGGCAGGCTACTATTCCCTCCGGAGTTGCCAAACGTGAGTTACGGATTCTTAGCATAGTCAAGTCGTCAGAGAGCTTCTCCCATATTTTTTCTGTGGTCGTGAGACCACAATTAAATCCTGTATCGAATACAACTTTTCGTGTTTGCCCCGCGATTGGTATATAAACCATCAATCGTTCCTGATCCAATTCATCCTTTTCGATGGACATGGAATACTGCGACCACGATTCGTTAGGTTCTGCCTCAAAACCGCCTTTCGTGCAGAATTCGACTTCGCAGGTGATGTTATCAATGAGGACATATAAGAACTTTCGTATTAATCCCAATCCCAAATTCATGTCCCTCTGTTTCCATATAGTTCGGCCAAGCACTCGCCTTTCATAATGGCCCAGAGCATAATGACACATGGGATTAATTATAGCCATATCTCCGATTTGCACACCACTGACATGACAAAATCCGCCAATATCCTTATCCACCTCTTGGATCGGATAAATTTCGAGCTTGCCATCCGCCACCACAGTATCGCTAACGATTAGCCACATGGGGTTGCCGGTATCAATAATGGTCGGATATTCTTTGTCGTCGTTCAGTTGTCCCATCACCATCACCATACCGGTGCCAAGCTGCGCTATCCGGCACGTTTGATTCTTCAGAACCAGCTTCGTTTCTGCCCATTTAATGCCGATGCGGTTAGGCTCCCTTTGTGTAACCTTGAAAAACGGGTTATTAGCATCTAAGACACGAACACCCGGCACAGATTCTAAGTTGTCCGATTGAATAAGTTCCAGCCTCGTGGACTTGTCGGCCCATGTGAGCTTTTTATATCCGATGAAAACCGCGGACGAAAAGACTATCAATACCCAGCCCATGCCGGCAATCACGACCAGAGTTACTATTGCAATAGTCCTTTTCCGCATTAAAGAGTTCCGAAGAAGCTATACAAATGTCCGGACGGATACCTTCAAATACTATAGACGCATAGACCGTTGTTGTGTTACAAAAAAAAATGCAGCAATACCGCCTGTTCTAATAGTATGAGCTAAGCACTTTCGTCTTCATATTTGAATATATTTTCTATCGGTTTTCCAAAAGCGCGGGCTATTTTGAAAGCAAGAGGAAGCGATGGCGCGTATTTACCGGCCTCGATGGCGATGATTGTCTGGCGGGTCACACCTACGCGGTCGGCCAACTGCTGCTGGGTCATCTCGCCGTTGTCAAAACGCAGCCGGCGAATCCGGTTTGTCAACTCATTTTTCGCCATCTTTTCCTCCCCGGCTGTACTGAATGAGGGTCGCCATTGATTGTGCAAAACATTGACAGAGCACAGCAATCGGCAGCAAAAATGGAAACCATTTCGTCGGTATTTTTGCCTCCGGTGCTATGCCAATCGGTAAGTAGGAAACGAGAATTACAAGCAGATAAACCGCACCAAAGCCGGCCAAGTGAGCATTTTTCTCAATAAGTCTGTCTCGTTCATCGAATGTAACGGCACCTTTATCCTTCTTTATACGACCTACAAATACAATGACACCAACGGCCAAAATAAAACCGCCAAAAGCAACAGCTGTTTTGGGGTAATCCGGAATTAAACGTCGCATTAAAATTACCGTAATTCCAAGGAACATACCAAGCAACGATACGACAAGTACGGTTACGGCTATTTTCTGCTGTCTTATCATGATACTTCTCCTTTGCCCGTCCTGCCGTACTGAACCAGAATTGAAACTGAACATACAATTGTAATAAATAGAGCCCCTCCAAGAGCCATCAGCGGTAAAGTTAGTGTCGGCACAGAGTTTCTTGGACCAATGAACCACCATAACAAAAAACTTGATAGAACAAAAACCCACCAGAATGCTTTAAAGGCAAAAGACAATGCTCTTTTTAGAATTAAACTGTCACGCTCATCGCAGACCACCCCGCTCCGGCTTTCCGGTTTCTTAAACAAAAAAGGCTTGAACTTTAAAAGTACTAAAATTGCCACAAACCAAATCCCGATTGTTGAATAACCACGCATGTGGAATTCTATTGCAACTGCAATTGAGGTAATAATAATTGTTGCCGTTATGACGATTAAATTAAACCACGCTAATTTTTGGTATCTATTCATGGTTTTTCTCCTTTCTCTCTACAACCGTATAACTCAAGCGTTATGATAGACTGTACAAGAACAACAACAATCATGCCTCCAAACACCATTGCCGCAAGGTACTTAACCGATACTGCTCCCTTTGGTCCCATCACAACAAAAGGAATCATAGCAGCAAGCACAAAAAGAAACCAAAAAATCGAGTATGCACCCAGTGACGCTCTTCTCAGAATCATCAGGTCGCGCTCATCGAAACTCACCTTGTCACGTTCTTTCTTATACAACAACTGTGACAATCCCGTAAGGCCGCAGATACCTATAAATCCAAAACCACCAAGGGCACGTCGCATCTGCAAACCAACGACAAAATGAAGTACACTAACCGCTATTGCGCTAATAACCAAAGCTGTCATTATCACAATCAAATTAAAACGTGCTATTTTCTGTGCTCTATTCATGATATTTTCTCTTTCCAAACTTTCATTTACTTTATTTTCGTGTAAAGCATACCGAACATAATGTATAGTTTACTTTACATTTTGTCAAGTATAAATTACATTTTTTTTGAAAATTTTTTAAAAAATTTCGACCTGCAACAATCCTTTGGTCAAATTCCGCGAATATTTCCGAATATATAGTTAATGACAGTTATCGATTTAACGACAAAACAATGCATTTTTTGTGCCGAGACAATTCAGGCTCAGGCTATTAAGTGCCGGTTCTGTGGTGAGTTTCTTAACAGCGACAAGGCCAGGGCCCTGGAAGCCGAATCCAGGCCGGATTCGCAAGAATCAGAGGAAGAGCAAACAGATGATAATATCCTGTTTGCCGGCAGTCCGTCTCTGTTCGGGATGGTTCCGACAGTGATCAAGGGTATGTTCTTCCTTGTAGTAGCTGCTCTTTTGGTAAAACTGCCCCTCGAAATCATGGCTAATGACCTGCTGAGCCTTGAATGGACTGAAAACCAGATGTTGGTGTTTGGTCGATACAGGATTATTACCGGCCTCGGGCTTGCCATAATTGTCGTGCTCAGACTTGCTGTCAAAATGATTAAACTCAAGATGATCTATTATGAAGTTACCCCCGATAGGATCGAGTGGGGGCGGGGTATTTTCGACAGGAGAGTAGACAATCTGGATATGTTCAGAGTAATTGACCTGAATATGCGCAGATCGATATTCGACGTTATCTTCGGGATAGGCTCCGTGAAGTTGGTAACAACCGACAAAACCGACCCGGAATTCGCATTTGAAAAAGTGCGGCATTGCCGCTTACTATACGATGTTATTAAAAAGGCCAGCCTGGAGGCGGATAAACAAAATCGAGTCATACACATGGAGTAACGAGTTGACGGTAGCTTCAGATTAGCTGCTTTGAGAATCGAACTGCGATTGTTGCTCGTGTTTTAGCAATTTTGCTTTTAATTCTGGTCCTCCGACAGCACTGAAACCGCCGATTTTGCCATCGCTTCGAACTACGCGGTGGCAGGGGATAATCAGGGGCAGCGGATTTTTGGCAAGCGCATTGCCGACGGCCCTAACAGCGGCGGGCCGGTTTATTTTTTCCGCTAAACCGGCATAGGTTATCGTTCGGCCAAATTCAACATTTCTGCAGGCTTTCAAAACCGACCCAAAAAAAGAACCGATTCCCTCCAGCTCGATGGGAATATTCCTGAAATCCACATAAGCACCCTCAAAATAGGTGTTTATCTGCTTCTGAAGAGGCTTCAAAAAGCCTTTATCGAATCGGGCATCCGGCATACTTCTTAAAAGCAAAGATTTAATTTTTTCAGGTTCGCAGCCGGGTAATTGAGTTCGGCAAAGGGCATATTCGGTGCCAAAAAGGCCAAAATACCCCCATTTAGTCTTAAAAATCGTATATTTTATAGCTTTTTGCATTTTTTACTTACAATTCACCGGTGAAATATTATCTTATGTGCCAAATTCATTGACATATGAACAATAATCTGTTAAATATAATAGTTTTTATAAAAAAAGCCAATGACGGTTTGCATCAAAGGAAGCTAAAAACGTAAAACGAAAAAGTAGAAACCATAAATTAAAATTCAAACTAATTTACTTTTTGAGTTCTATCCTCTGGTTTTGCACTTTCAGCTTTAAGTTTTTAGCTATTTTGGTATATGTCTCTTGAAGAACTGAGAAAACGAATAGACGAACTCGACCATCAGCTCGTGCAGCTACTCAATGAGCGTGCGCGCGTCGTAGTAGAAATAGGTAAGTTGAAGAACAAAGTCGGTAAGGCGGTTTATTCACCCGACCGGGAAAAAGAGGTCTTCGCCAGGATTGCCGACGCTAATATGGGCCCACTGCCGGACAAGTGCCTGGTGGCCATTTGGCGTGAATTGATGAGCGGCTCTTTTGTGCTGGAAAGGCCATTGCGAATCGGCTATCTTGGCCCCGGAGGCAGCTTCAGCCATACTGCGGCCATGCTCAAGTTCGGACAGAGCGTCGAATATGAACCGCTGGCTGATATCACGAGTATCTTTGATGAAGTCAGCAAGGGTCATTGTGATTTGGGCCTTGCGCCGATAGAAAATACCACGGGCGGCGGCGTAATAGAAACACTCGATGCCCTGATAGATTCAAATGTGAAAGTCTGTGCCGAGGTTCTAATGGCGGTTCATCACAATCTTTTAGGCAATTGCTCTCTGGATAAGATTGAGAAGATTTACTCAAAGCCGGAAGTATTCGCCCAGTGCCGCAACTGGTTAAGCGCCACCTTTAAGAATGCACAAACGGTACCGGTCGCTTCTACGGCAAAGGCGGCACAAATGGCCGCAGAAGAATCAGGCGCCGCAGCGATCGGTTCCAAAGTCGCAGCCGAACTGTATGGACTTAGAATTGTATGTGAAAACATCGAGGATATTGCTAATAATGTAACCAGATTTCTTGTAATCGGCAGAGAAGATGCAAGACCGACCGGCGAAGATAAAACCGCCATACTGTTTAGCACCGCTCATAAGGCCGGCGCCCTGGCTGATGTTCTGGAGGTTTTCAAAAGATTCAATATCAATCTGACAAATATAGAATCCAGGCCCAGCAAGAAAAGGCAGTGGGAATACTATTTCTTTATGGATTTTGTGGGGCACAGGACGGACGAACAAGTTAAAAAGGCTCTGGAAGAAACCCGTAAGCATTGCCTGCAGCTTTCGACATTAGGGAGTTTTCCAAGGGCGACGGAATTACTTTAATAGCGGCTCGCAGCCCGTAATCCAAGTGACAAGACATGAGCACCCTCTTATGAATTTAGGAGAATTTTTATGAGAAAGCCATTCGTGGCCGGCAACTGGAAAATGAATACCGACAGTCAAAGCAGTGTAAATCTGGCCGGAGGCATTGCTTCCGGGTCCTCCGAGGTAGCGGGCCGGGGCGTTGATATTGCGGTTTTTCCACCTTTTGTTTACCTGCCATCCGTGATCAAGGCCCTTAATATGGCCAACATCGCAGTCGGAGCACAGGATGTGTACTTTGAGCAAAACGGAGCTTTTACCGGCGAGATAAGTGTATCGATGTTAAAGGATGTTGGCTGTACCTATGCCTTATGCGGTCATTCGGAGCGCCGGCACGTTATCGGTGAGACCGACGAATTAATAAACAAAAAAGTTGCTGCTGCCATCTCCGGCGGCCTTTTGCCTGTATTATGCGTGGGTGAGCTGCTTGAAGAACGTAAAGCATCACAAACAAACGAGGTGGTGACCCGACAGGTGCAAAATGGCCTGGCCGGTCTAAGTGTCGAGAAAGTCTCCGCTGTAACCATTGCTTATGAACCGGTCTGGGCCATTGGGACAGGCCTGACGGCGACCCCTGAACAGGCACAGCAAGCACATGAACTTGTGCGAAAGCTGCTTGCTGAAATGTATGACGACCAGTTAGCCGAGGAAATACGCATCCTTTATGGCGGCTCGGTTAAGCCCGAAAATGCAGCAGAGTTGATGCGGCAGCAGGACGTAGACGGTTCACTGGTCGGCGGGGCAAGTTTAAAAACAGATGATTTTTTAGCAATAATTCAGGCGGCATTGTAATTGACAATTGGTTATTTACTATCTTAAAAGAAAATAGTAACAGCCAATCGAAAGGGGTAAGAATATGACTGTTTTTCCAATGTTGGCGGTGGGTTTTATTATGAAGGTCGTTGCTGTCCTTTTTGTTTTTTGCGCCCTGGCATTGATTCTAATCATTTTAGTCCAAAAAGGCAAAGGCGGTGGTTTAAGCGGGGCATTCGGCGGAGGTATGGCAAGTGGGATTTTGGGGTCAAAAACCGGCGACTTCCTGACCTGGGTTACAATAGTGCTGGTAGGCGTATTTCTCACTCTTGCCGTAGTGATGGCCAAATTCTATAAGCCGCCTGATGATTTAGGCCCAGATATCAAGACAGAGACAACTTCTTCGCCGGAACTGCCGCCAGGTCCGGAGTTTCCATCGCCGATTGACGAGACAGGAACCCCGCCGGGCGGCGAGAGTACTGATACAAATTCGCCGGTTATAAGGTAGAAGTTTTTATAAGTGTGCCATAATAACGGGAACCACGTTTTGCCCACCAGTGGAGTCAAAGCGGGAACCTTGTCTAATGCGTAATTGATTTACTTTGAAAGTGTTGTTGCTATGATAAGTAGCATGACCGGATATGGAGATGCGGAAGGCCAACTCAATGGCGTGACCTACATGGTGGAAATCAGAACGGTCAACAACCGTTATTTCAAGGCTAATATAAAATTGCCCGAGACGATAGCATTTCTGACAGATGCTGTTGAAAAGCTTCTTCGAAGAAATTTGTCACGCGGATCGATAAACTACGTCCTTCGGCTCAGGAATGCATCCGCAAATGTGCTCTTTGATATAGACGAGAAGGCTTTGCAGACCGTTATGGAAAGATTGGGCCGGATCGCCTCTTCGGCCAAAATCAAGTGCCCGATTGATATTGGCAACCTGCTTAACCTGCCGGGGATATTAGAGCCGGCAACACCGGATGAAGATACAGCTGAAAAAATCAAGAAGACAGTCCTGGAAATCAGTCAGGAAGCAATCGAGAAACTCAAACAAATGCGTGCCGCCGAAGGAACCGCCCTTGAAGCTGATTTGAAAAAACACTGTGATGCTATAAAGCAGGACATTGAGCAAATAAGTGCTCGCAGCGAAGTTGTCCTGACCAGATATGCTGATAAACTAAAGAAAAGAGTTAATGAACTGCTCGCGGATGCAAAACTGAAGTTGGATGAAGAAACACTTGCCAGAGAAGTGGCGATTTTCGCCGAGAGGTCGGATATATCTGAGGAGATCGCCCGGCTGGATTCGCACCTGCAGCAACTGATGCAGGGCTGTCAGACAAACTCTCAGGCCGGACGAAGACTGGATTTCATCAGCCAGGAGATGCTCAGAGAAGCTAACACCATCGCCAGCAAGGCATCGGATACTGAGATTACCCGCTGCGTGGTCGACATAAAATGCCGGATAGACCGGATTAAAGAGCAGGTTCAGAATATAGAGTGACAGACACCTAAAATATGAACGAGACAAAGGACAGACATGGCAAAATTGTGATAGTGAGCGGCCCATCCGGCGTTGGCAAAAGTACAATCTGCAAAGAGGTGGCTAAACGACTAAATAATGTCTATCTGAGTGTTTCGGTCACTACCCGGCCGAGAAGCAAAGCTGAAGCTGATGGAAGGGACTATTGGTTTATTTCCGAGGATGAGTTTAAACAGCGAATCTATAAGGGCCTGCTGCTGGAACACGCAGAGGTGTTCGGCCACTTATACGGCACACCGA
>JAABXR010000359.1:347-1198 GCA_011776225.1 Phycisphaerae bacterium | reverse complement strand
CAGTGTGTATTTGCCGCGGCGCCCTCTGAGAGGAGATTCTGCCCTGACCTCGTAGACCGGAATATTTTTATCCAGAACATTTAGCTGACACTCTGCCTGGCCGGCGACAAAACATTGCAGGGTTCCTTCCGAAGCATTACTTTCTTTTAGGTAGAACTTCAACTTTGGCGGATTTTCTTCTGTAATTAAAGGGCTTTTGGGAGTAACGACTACAACCGGAAGGTGTTTCATAAAAAGCTTGCTACGAAAACCATCAAGATTTGTATAACCGGCTCCCATAGGAAAACGCGGTAAGGAATAAAGATCTGATCCTGAGGCGATGACACCAGACTGCTGCCCAAAAGCAGCGATGAAGCCAGCCTGTTTAACAAGATCAATCAGTTCTGGAGAGTATTCACCATAAGGATAAGCAAACAGTGATGGCGAATAGCCAATGTTCCTGATAAAAGCTGCTTGTGAACGCTCCAGGTCGCCCTTAACCTCCTGGCGCCAATCGATCCGCTTAAAATTATCTAGCATGTATGCATGGGCAGCCGAGTGATTGCCTATCTCGACCCCTTCATCAGCCAATCTTTTCAACTCCTGCCAGCTGAGGTAATCGCCACCGCCGACAGAATCCGTACTGACGAACAAGGTTGCCGGATAGCCGAACTCTTTCAACAAGGGCCAGCCATCAGTTAAAAAGGTACGAAAGGCGTCATCAACAGTTATAGCTGCACAGCGCTCGGGAAGGTTCTCCCCTGTTTGCAGCCTTTCGACAATCTCTCCAAGAGTCAGAACAGAAAAGTCATGCTCACGCAACAACTCAAGGTGATTTCGAAAGTCCTGAAGTGAGATATTTGTTGAAGGAT
>JAABXR010000359.1:0-248 GCA_011776225.1 Phycisphaerae bacterium | reverse complement strand
GTCTAATCACTTTTGCCTTTGCCGCTGCGTTGCTTAACCTTGGAACGCAGATAGCGCCGGATACTGTTGCGCGCTCGTGGAGTAACAGCCCATTCCAGCCATTTTGGAAGAACCGTTGGGCTTTCTGCAGTTTCGACATCAATTTGGTCTCCATCCATCAGCCGGGCTTTGAGTTGGCGGATCTTGCCATTGATGCGTGCCCGTACGGCATGCAGGCCTAACTGTTCATGGATACTAAAAGCGAAATC
>JAABXR010000007.1:1762-3961 GCA_011776225.1 Phycisphaerae bacterium | reverse complement strand
AATTAGAAGGAAGGTGATGTTTTATGAAAAGGCTAATGAAGTCTTTAATTGTTGCAGTTGCCCTAATGGCGACCAACTCTTTGTTTGCTCAGTCATCCGGGGTAATCTGGATCAAATCGTTTAGCCCCGGAAGTGCCGACTTAAATGATCCCTCGCTAGATGAAGCTGCGCTTGCTCAGTTAGACAGCTTGATGAAAGATGAAGACATACGTGTGACTTTTCTCGGTGCAGCCGACAGTCTTAGTTGGAAAATGAATGATCAACAGGTTCACCCTCATATATCCGAAGCCTGGAACGATGCCAAACGATTGAGTCGAGCACGCGCATTGCAAGAACGTTACGGCCGCGGAAATGTGGGCATTACTTACCAGAATATTGCAGGTGTAAAAGTACTGTGGACCAAAGAAAATTATGAAGCCGACTACACGCAAGAGCTGGAGAAGCTCAAACAGAAGAGTGAACGCTTGAGTCGAGAAATGGCTAGCCTGAAAAACGCACATGGGACCAACGGCCATGGCAAGAATGGTAAGAACGGCACCAACGGACACAGCAAGGTTAAACAGGAATCAACTTTCAACTGGCGGCTCCAAGGCGGATTTTGGACCTGGCAGTCCGGTTCGAATGGCAGTTTGCTGTCGCCTTCGCTGGCGCTCAGCATCATCATTAACAAGACCTCGTTTATCATCCAGGGTGGTGTGACGCCCTGGCATAAATCCACACGAATGGGAAATCAGTCCAACTCATTCGTCTATGCCGGTGTGAAACACATGAAGACCGATTTCTTCGGAATCACAGTCGGTGGATTTCGTGGCTGGGAGTTCTTCACGGACACCGATAATTGGTCCTTCAAAACAACCGGCCTTGCAGCGGGGGCAGTATTCGCTTACGGACGACTGGAAGTTAATCCATCGGTTACCTTTTCAAACACCAATACGTTGGATAAAGAGAATCGGTGGCAAATTGGCAGCACGATTGGCGTGAATTTCAATTTCAATTAATTCAAACCATGTGCACCAATGATATTTTCACACCAGGAGGTTTGATTTTGAAAAGGATGTGGATGATACTCATCGTAGCTGCGCTTGGATGCAGCAAAGCGCAGCTACCGGTGGTTCCGGAAACAAACACAACCCTTGAGGTTAAGGCGATCAGCCAACAGGGGGAAAACATAGATTCAGTAAACGTATTCCTGGACGGCAATCTTGTCGGAATAACACCATACAAAAACGAGACCGTTCAGCCCGGGCTCCACTCTTTGCGGCTGATGAAGAGCGGCTACCAAACTTTCACAAAACAATTGACCATTGTCGAAGATCAGTTTTACAATGTGGAAGCGGTGCTGATTCCGCTGCCACCCGACGAGGGCCAATTGGTCATTACGGTGAACGTGGACTCAGCACTGGTGACCGTTCAAGACTCGTTTGATAACATTGTGGTTCAAACTCGACAACGTGCCTCCACTCATACACTGAGGCCCGGAGGCTATATCGTGACTGCAGAAAAGCCAGGTCTGCAAGAGATTACAAAAGCGGTGGATGTGATCGGCGGGCAGGCGACCACGGTTCATTTGGAATTTGATGTCCCGGCGGGTCCTCCTCCCTCTCTTGACTTTGCAGTCTTAGAAGATACCGTTCAGTTGGGCGATGCGATCACCCTGAGGTGGCAGTCCAATGGCTATCAGGTCATCCTGGACCAAGGGATCGGCGTTCGTGGGCCAAACGGATCTGAAAAGCTGGTATGTCCGAGCCCCGGACTGAAGATCTTCACGGCCACCGCCTATGGTGAAAACAATCTTACCACCGAAAAACGCGACTCCGTGTTCATCGCACCGCGATCGATGACACCGCCGACGCTAAATTTCTCGGCCGATCCGGATTCGCTGGTGTTTGGCGATCCGGTCATGATTGCTTGGCAGTCCGATGGCTATCAGGTGGTAATCGACCAGGGAGTTGGCTCGCGAGGCCCCATCGGTTCGGAAGAAATTCATTTTCACAACCCGGGCAAAAAGGTCTTCACTGCCACAGCTTATGGTGAAGAGAATACGATGACCATCAAACAGGATTCGGTTTTCATCAAAGAAGCCCCTATGCCCGAGCTTCCCATTGTCATGCTTTCCACGACACCGCAGGTGCAGGTTAATGAGCCAGCCACAATTAGTTGGGTTGCACAAAACGCCGATTACGTCGTCGTCGATTACGT
>JAABXR010000007.1:0-1695 GCA_011776225.1 Phycisphaerae bacterium | reverse complement strand
CATTGAAGTTCTCGAAGCAGAAGTCACGACCGTCGATGACATCGTACTCTCGGCCGAAAGCAGCGTCCGAGCCGATAAAGGCGAATCCGGATATGTTGACCATAGTGCAGCGACATTCCGTATTGAGACGCCAGGCCGATATCGTGTGTTGGCCAAAGTCTGGTACAACAGTGGTGATTCGCAAGTGAACGAAAGCTTCTATCTGGAGATCAGTGGTTCAGGCAGCGTGTTCTTACCTGAAAACCCGAACGCCGGGAACCACAAAATCGTCGCTGATGATCCGGGCGAGCCTCACACCCGACTCCGTCGAGCAGGTGTCTTCGAACTTTCGGCTGGCACCCACGCCATCGATGTGTATCATTACGCTAAAATCGCCGACCGATATCCGCGATTTGTGAACGGCGAGATTGATGGAGCTGAGAGCGTCAAGATTTTAGGATTTCGGCTCGTCTACCTGGATTAAGTCCAATTCAGCGATCCACATCCAAGCCGCTGTCTGGAACGGCCTTAAGGGAAAAGTTCTGGGCAGCGGTTTTTTTTATTGCAATCGTGTGAATTGTATCATTATTCAACGGGACCGGGAGGACCACCGCTTCCCCCACCGCCACCACCAGATGGACACTGCGCTGAATTATGGCAGTTTGTATCGGTACAATCGCAGTAAACAGTTCCGCCACAGCTTGCTGCTGTGCCTGAACAGTTGTTCCCGTCACAAGAACACGAACTAGGACAGTCTTTTGGGCACTTTTGTACTATCCCACTTGAAAATGCAGTATACACACTTAAAATATAAAGATCGATAAAGCTGAATATTAATAACGCGATTAATAAGGTCAATCGCATAAACACTCACCTCCTTTTTAAAAAAGATTCATATCAAAAGCCGTAATTAAATGATTATATGGATCTGAGGACAAAATAATGCTTTTATTTAGGCACGCCAGCATCCCTAAGATCACGGTATCCTCTGACTGCTTTTGGGATATATTTGTTTACCACTTCCCCTTTCTGATTAAATAGGTATAAAGCCGGGCCCACCTCGGTACTGGCTATAAAAAAATGGTTAGGTAGTCTTGCAATATCATTAAAGAAAATAAAAGAAAATCATCCACCCAACCGTTCCAGGTTTTGCGTTTTCTTTGTGCCTTTCCCACGCTTTATAAGCTTTACGAACTTCCTCTCCTTCTATGTACAAGCCACCCCGTCTCGCTCAAAAGCCTTCTACCCTACCACAAGAAAAGACCACTTTACCCAAAGCCGACACCCCGCACCCAAAGTCGTCTTTCTCCCCCTAAAAGAAAAACGCGTTCGCACATACTCAAGCAGGCGATGAATGACACCGCGCAAGTAGCCCACTTTTTAAACGTTCAGCAGCCCCACCTTGTCCGCTGAACTCCCGACCGATTTAGATCCAATTTGAATCCGCGGGAACAAAACGCTGTGAAAACTTTTTCTTGATCTTGATAAGAAAAGTGAGTAACTTTAGAGCACTGTCGGGGCGATTAGCTCAGTTGGTTAGAGCGCTGGTCTCACATACCAGAGGTCACTGGTTCGAATCCAGTATCGCCCACAAGGCTAAGTTTAATAAAATTAAAAAGAAAAGCCTGGCTCTTTGTCAGGCTTTTTTTGTTTGGTTTTCTCATTTTTGGACATTTTTTGACACGTTTTAACGCAACTTTAACGCAACCTAAGAAC
>JAABXR010000035.1 GCA_011776225.1 Phycisphaerae bacterium | reverse complement strand
GACATGACCAAGGATGATGTATTGGAAAAGCTTGGAAAACCAAAGGCGATTTTCTATGGAGATAAAAGGTACACTCTCGACGATCTTCCGAGAAAATATTTTATGTCCTATGGTGATATCTCCTTTGGGATGAAAGATGGTTTGGTCAAAGGGATTACCGCGCTAAGCCCTTCTTACAAATTCCCCAATGGCGTGCGAGTCGGTGATTCGGAGCAGAAAGTCAAAGAAGCCTTCGGTGACGACTTTGAAATTGAAGAAACCAAGTGGAAAGATTTTCTCTCCTACAAAGATAAAGGCCTAATGTTTGAAATCAACAAAAAGGACAGAACGGTCATGGAGATTAATGTCTCGCCAATCCCCGGCTCAGAATCTTACAAAAAAGTACCTGGTGCCGAAAACATAATCATACCCGGCCTGAGAGTTGGCGAGTATACGTTTAACATGACCAAAGACGATGTATTGGAAAGGCTCGGAAAACCGGAGGTGATTTTCTACGGAGATAATCAGTACACTATAGACAATCTTCCCGGACACTATTACATGTGCTTTGGTGATATTTCCTTCCGGATACACAACGATTCAGTCAAAGAAATAACGGTTATAAGCCCTTCTTACAGATTACCCAATGGACTGCGTGTAGGTGATTCCGAGCAGAAAATCAAAGAAGTCTTCGGCAATGACTTCCATATCAGGGAATTTGAGCCGAGAGATTTTCTCTCCTACAGGGATAAAGGCCTCATGTTCGAAATCCAAAAAAAGGACAGAACGATTTTGGAGATAAATGTTTCGCCCATCCCCGGCTCAAAATCTCATAAAAAAGCTCCTGGCGCCGACAACATCATTATACCCGGCATGAGAGTTGGTGAGTATACGTTTAATATGACTAAACAAGATATATTGGAAAGTTTGGGAAAACCAAGGGCGATTTTCTATGGAGATAATAGGTACACTCTCGACGATCTCCCGGAAAAATATTTCATGCTTTTTGATGATATCTCCTTTGGAATCGTTGATGATTCAATCAAAGGGATCGGCGTACACAGCCCTCTTTACAAATTCACCAACGGATTGGGAGTTGGTGACTCGGAGCAGAAAATCAAAGAAGCATTTGGTGAAGATTTTCATTTCAAGGAAACCAAATGGAAGGATTTCCTCACCTATGAAGATCATGGCCTCCAGTTTGAAATCAACAAGAAAGATAGAACGGTCATAGAACTGAGCATTTTTAAGAAAAAGCCGATCCTGCGCAAAGAATAATATATCCCTCCGTCAAGTACTATAAACGAACAGGGTCATATCGTTGATAGGATAGATTATCCCTTTGTTAATGATTCACGAGTCATAGGAACATGAAAGAGTGTAGATTTTGTCGATGAGATGAAACAGTTCAAGGCCGTTGTGAAATCTGCGAACTCATGTTGAACAATGTAAGATCAAAACAGAGATGAAAAATCTCTGACGCTCCGAGTTAGGAAATTGAATAATACTACCCGAAAAACTCAAAGGTCTCGCCCTGTTTAGCGGCCGCCCGGTTTTCATCCTGACCGGATTTGAATAAGACACATGGTAGTCCTCCTTTAACGGAGGTCGCAAACGCGCCGGGCCGATTCGGCCCGGCCACTTTTTAACAACACATTCTTCATTCAAAATTCCCTGCCCCGCCTGCACCACCATTATTTCTGAAGAATCTCCTCAATTCGTAATTCGTAATTCTCAATTTTATAAGTGACAAATCCCCTGTTTTTGCGTATAGTATTTTTCTCGGAGACTACATAAGCAAATATCGCCTGTTTTGAACGGAAACACCCGATGTACAAAATGCGGCTGGATGCCTGATGATAATTCAAGGTAAAGAAAGGAGAAAAAAATGAACAAAAAACAAAAAAAACAGCAAATCAACAAAATTTTTCTACCGCTCGTCATGGCACTGTGCTCTGTTTGCCTGCTGCTCCCGGACGTCCCCGCAAAGGCCGGCCCCACTACCGGCCAGCTCCAGCAGCAGATTGACCGGCTCACCGCCCAGGTAAACCGCATCCGCCCACTCATTGAAGACCCAAACAACAAAACCTATTTCGCAGGTCTCGCGTCTTTCTCTCAGTTCGAGGATTGCCTAAAGGTTGATCAAAACCTGGAATGTCAACAAATAGCATTAATCTTGGTAGATGTGCTCGAAGGTCAGCCGATAGATCTTGAACTCAACACAAGTCAACCCCAGCCAACTGAATTAAATATCACAAAGGTACCCTCCGAAAATCCGCTCTCCAACCGAGACTATAAGGTAAACGTCAAGGCCACTTATCATGTGGACACGTTTTCCTTCGATGTCTCACCGGACCACCCCTTCTATTCCAGCAATTATGATTCCAGCTATCCCGGTACTATGTTGCCTATCAAATGCGAGCTTGTAACCGACTGGCGAATCAAAATCATAATGAAAGCCGAATCTGTGAGCCAAATCCGTGCCGAAGGCTTGAGCGTCATCGACGATACTCATATCGAACCATATACCGAATCGGCCACAGAGACCGAACTCAAAGTGACCGTAACTAATAATGGCGATTATACAGCGAACTATATAGTAACCGCAACGGGCTTTGGCCCCTCCATTGAACCGGTCATCCCTGGATATGTTACTTTGCCATCGTATGGTCAGCCGGGTAATTCAGCCACCCTGACCCTTCCCATTCGAACCGTAGATACCTTTGCCGGCCAGGGACCATGCCTCGTGACAGTGAGTTCAGACTTCGGCAAAAAATACGCCCAGACTACGGCCGATTTCCCCGCCCCGCTGCCGGACCCGCCGCCACCCGAATACATCCCCGATTTCGACGGCGACGGCGACTGCGATTTCGGCGACTTCGGCTACTTCTCTCTACACTGGCTCGAACAACCAGACACTTAACGTCTTGTCCCTGCATGCATTAGGCAGGGATCCAGACGTCTTATTTAATCATGCATTAGGCAGGAATACAATTCGTAATTCCTCATTCGTAATTCGTAATTCTCAATTCTCGATCCGCCTTTCTACCTCCAGTTCGCATTTTCTTTACTCACTCCGGCCCAAACGGGCCTACGTGACACTGTACGATGCGAATCGCGGCCTACGGTAGAAATGCTGATTTTTTTCCCTTATCCCTTCTCCCGTTTCTGCTCTACTGCTCAACTGTTCTCCTGCTCAAATACTCCCATTCCAGGGATCCAGATGTCTTTCTCCTTTCAACTTTTTTCCCTTTTCCCTTGTCACTTTTCACTTATAATTCTCCCTTTTCTCTTTTCCCTTATCCATTCTCGCCGTAATCCCGACCGAGCGGAGCGAGCGGAGGGATCTTTCAAAATAATATCCCGACGTAGTCGGGATTCCACAATTTTGATTTTTGCATTTTAATCTTTGATATCTCTCCCGCTCCTACCACAAAGGTTCATTACGGAAATTTTCTTAAAAAAATTCTAAATATATTAAACAATATGATTATGTTTGGTATAATTACAATCGCCACAGAAGTGGCAGATCAGCGGAGAACCGCAAGTTTAACCCTGTACCATTTAGGCGCGAGCCTAAGCAAAACTGGTTCGGGGCACAACAAACATTATTTTGCATCATAAATGACAAAGTTTTGAACATTTTGGTGTATAAGTGACCAAAAAAGTACTTATTTCGCCGGCTTTTGAAGAAGGCCATTTCTGTAAAACGAATACCTATGTGTCATAAAAAAGCCGATTGTGGGAATAACCGAAGTTAGCCGAAGTTAGGCGGGATTCAAGCCTAAAAAGACGGTTTTCAGCCTGAATCGATTGGCTATAACAAGCTAAACATAAGGATTGTCTAAATGTCAGTAATGGCCAAAATGAGCAGTTTTTGGGAAGCAATCCACTTTCCCATACGCCCTTACCAGTTTCATTATCGAGCTACTTCAGCACAATAAATAGAACTGAATTGTCGTTGTATTATAGGAAGGCATGGCGGCTGGAAACCGCCATGCCTGATTAAGTCAAACGAACTGCTGATTACCAAGCAGCCGGTTACTATTCTGTCCATTCAACCGTCACATAGACATAGTCGGGCTTGATCTTCTTGTCGTTGTCGTTGTTCTTGATCCTGAACTCAAGATCATTGACCCGCGTCGTGGAGTTGACATAAGAAGTCACATCCCAGGAGTCGGTCTGGTCGCTGGTGTGAGCCGGAACGGATGTGTTAGTGCCCCATGTAGTTGCACCGCTTGGCCATCCTGTGCCGACATTCCACTCGATGTTGCCCGAACTGAAGCCGCTTTCTTCATGGTGTTCGCAATGAACGGTAACGCTCGTAATCACAGCGCCTGCACCGAAGCTGATATTCGAGAATTCAAGTGAAATATATTCGTTCTTCTCGACATCCCAGTAGTCGTTGTCGCTGCTGGTAAAGATATAAACCTTGCCGTCATCCTGGAAGGTTTTGCCGTTCTTGCTGCACCAGCCGTCAACCACAACAATAGTCTGACTGTGCGGCGTACCGCCGGCATTCACCGTAATATTCAGCGTGGCTGTGTCCGTTCCGCCGTTGCCGTCGTCAACCTGTACGGTAAAGACATTAGCGCCGACATCGCCAGAGCCGGGAGTGCCTGAAAGCGCTCCATCTGCCGCGACAGACAGCCATGCAGGGCCGGAGACCTTCGAATAAGTCAACGTATCGCCTACATCGACATCAGTCGCACTGCTGGCGATGGTATCGCTATAGGCAGCGCCTTCGGTTGCGTCAGGCTTGTTGATTGGATCAACCGTAAACGTAGGAGCATCGTTGGTGTTGATGACCGTAATGTTCAGCGTAGCCGTATCCGAGCCGCCTGTAGCATTGACCTGTACGGTGAAGACGTTTAAGCCGACGTCACTGTTAGTCGGTGTTCCACTTAAGGCGCCGTTAGCGGCGACAGACAGCCATGCAGGACCGGAGACCTTCGAGAAAGTCATGGGGTCGCCTTCAGGATCATTTGCGTCATCGGCGATAGTGCTGCTGTAAGCGGCATCCTCTGTAGCATTGATCTCGTTGATCGGGTCGCTGCTGAAAGTGGGCGGATAGTTAGGAGCCGGGTCGGTTGTGGCGTTGGCCGGGGCCGAAGCGGTACCTACGTTCGGCACAGGCGTTACAGCGTCGCGCATCTGAACCGTATAGGTGTACTGCGTTGACGGGCTCAGACCCGTATCGGTGTACGACGGATTCGTCTGCCATCCGCTGTCCGTTCCGCCGGGATTGCCGGATATCTCGTCGAAGTAGTACTCGACCGGGCCGGTGGCATCGCTGCCGGTCGTAGCCGTCATGGTAATCTCCGTATCGCTTACCGCCGCCGGAGGAGATGAAAACGTCGCAGGATTCGGTGTCGGAGGATCGGTATCCGGCGGTGGAGGATCTGTGGTCGCGTTGGCAGGATTCGACGGCGTTCCAATGTTCGGCGTAGGTGTCACAGAGTCTCGCATTGTAACCGTATAGGTGTACTGCGTCGACGGGCTCAGGCCCGTGTCGGTGTACGACGGGCTTGTCTGCCATCCGCTGTCCGTTCCGCCGGGGTTGCCGGAAGTCTCGTCGAAGTAGTACTCGACCGGGCCGGTGGCATCGCTGCCTGTCGTCGCCGTCATGCTGATAGCCGTATCGCTGTCGGCTGCCGGGGCAACCGCCCACGTAGCAGGATTCGGCGTCGGCGGATCGGTATCAGGAGCCGGCTGAGTCGTTGCGTTGGCAGGACTCGACGGCGTGCCCATGTTCGGTGTGGGTGTCACAGAGTCTCGCATTGTAACCGTATAGGTGTACTGCGTCGAAGCGGTCAGGCCGGTGTCGGTGTAACTTGGAGAAGTCTGCCAGCCGCTGTCTGTTCCGCCGGGGTTGCCGGAAGTCTCGTCGAAGTAATACTCGACAGGACCGGTCGCATCCGAACCGGTTGTTGCCGTCATGCTGATAGCCGTATCGCTGTCAGCCGCAGGCGGCACTGCAAACGTGGCAGGATTCGGTGTCGGAGGATCGACGTCTACAACGCTGATGTCGCTACCGAATATCTTGAAGTAGCAATCCTTTCCGTCGTCGCTTCCACTTTTGTAGTAAGTTCCGTTGCCATAGGTGTTGTCGTCGTTGTATCCGATGTAGTAAGCATTGCCGTTGCCCCCTGTTTGGAAGTTGAGATAGTAAGTGGTATTCGGATTGAGAGGGCCGACCGGTGTCGAATACGTGACAGTATAGGTCATGAAACTGCTTCCACCGGAGGTATTCGTAACTTCCGACGGCTGGATGTTGACCGCACTGTCCGAGATAGTCCCGCCGTTTACGCTGGTTCCCAGAGTAAAGGCGAGAGCCTGATCGGGCGAATCCGAGTCGCGCGAGAGTTTCAGCTCGATCTTTGTGATTTGATAATCAGGATCGCCGGCTGAGCCGTGCTTGAAAGACTGCGCGCCCTTCTGGCCGTCTTTGACGTCAACCTTGTCATTCTGGTTGTTGTTTTGCTCCAGAAGCACCTCCGGAATTGAAGACAATGTGGTAGCACTCGCCGGAGCCGAAGCCGTACCGGTATTGCCCAGCGAGTCACGCATTGTAACGGTGTAAGTGTACTGAGTACTTTCGCTTAAGCCCGTATCGGTGTAACTCGCAGATGTCTGCCAGCCTGAATCCGTACCGCCGGTATTACCGGAAGTTTCGTCGAAGTAGTACTCGACAGGACCGGAACTATCGCTGCCTGTGTTGGCCGTCATCGTAATCTCCGTCTCGCTTACCGCAGTTGGAGCCGAGGCAAACGTCGCGGGATTGGGTGTCGGCGGATCAGTATCGGCACCGGGGAAATAGAGTGCGATAATGTTGTCTATATCCCCCTGGATATCAGCGGCAGTTGCCTCAACGTAAATTTCCCCATTGGGGCGCTGCTCGGTATCGTTGTTCTGGCTATACCAGGGCGTACTGTCCCATTGCCGACCGTGTTCCGATTCGGTCCAGGTACCGAGCGGGTCGGGCTGATGGCCCCACCAGTTCATAGCGAATGTCTGGAAAGCGGCATTGTCTGCCGGAACAATGGATTTGTAATGAGTAAGGGTGTTGAGGATTGCGTTAGACGGCTGCAGGCCTTCGGCTGCAATGGCGGCTGCCAGAGCATTGGGGTCCTCAGGATGGGTGCCCCAGAAGTGAAGAAGCGGCCTGATATCGACGCCTACACATTTGGCCAGTCTTAAAATCTGACCGTCTATACTGGTATCGATAGGGTTGCTGTTTTCATAATCCTCATTGTATGAGTACCAATAATCATTTAGAACCTGCCAGCCAAAGAGCCTTGCCAAGTCGACAAATTTGGCATGGCCTTTGAGCTGGTATGCCTTCTCGGCAGAGGCCATTGGCACGTTTCTCGGTGAGAAGTTAAAACTGCACATCCATGCAACCG
>JAABXR010000325.1 GCA_011776225.1 Phycisphaerae bacterium | reverse complement strand
AGTCTCCCGAACAAGCTCAGCATCAAGCTGTTCGCCCCCCGCCACAAACTTAACCTCGTCGGAAATCTCTCCTGCACGAGCCGCTTCTAATTGAGTTGACATTTCTTTATGTTTCCTGTGAATAAAAAACGCTTCCTACTTGGGAAGCGACTTACCTTTTAAGCTGATTTATCAGTCGTTAATATCACTTTCCTACGCAGGCATATCCGCCTTCTTCGGCAATTGTCCTGTTCAGGTTCAAAGGGTTCTTTCTCAGGCCCACTACCAGCAAGCCACCCCTAGCGAACGGCTACCATTATAGCTTTTTGTTTCTGGTAGTCAAATATATATTAGCCCCGATTTCCCGGATGAAGTTGTCGAAAAGAAACGAAATTTGTTAGAATATAGCACATAGAACAGTTTTTTTATAAAATTATTGAACACAAATGGAGACCATTATGTTTCTTGCGCGTTTAGATGAGAAATCTCGGATTAAATCCTCACACCTAAGGCAGAGCCGCCTCGAAACAAACCATGACAAGGAGGCCAAAACAATAGAAACACGTCGTGATTTCTTGAAGGGCCTGATGGCAGCGGGTCTTGCCTGTCTTGTTCCATCGGCCGGGTTTTCCGCCGGTGTTGTCAATCGGAGGCGAAGGCCGAATGTTGTTTTGATTGTCTGTGACGACCTTAACGACTATGTTTCGGGTATGGCAGGACATCCTCAGGCGAGTACTCCGCACATTGCCAGGCTTGCCGCCTCTGGAGTGGCTTTTAAGCGAGCCTTTAGCAACAATCCGATTTGTGCGCCGTCGCGATCGAGTTTCCTGACCGGCATCTACCCGCATACTTCTAAAAACCTTTTCTGGGACAAATGGCATGATAATCCTGTCCTGAAAAATTCCAGAACCATCATGGAGCACTTCGCTGCCAATGGCTATCATGTTGTGGGATCGGGCAAGCTTATGCACCACCTTCTTGCATCGGTGTGGGATGAGTTTAAGCATAAGGCTGACTATGGTCCCTTTGTTTATGACGGCAAGGAAAGGGTTGCCCATCCTTCCGTGCCCCAGCCTTTCAGGAGTATCGGCCCTGTTGATGGCTCGTTTTCTCCGTTGTCGGATGTACCCTATGGATCAGACAGCAAAGAAAATCAAGGATGGATATACGGCACGTGGGGTAAGGTTAAAAAATTCAATTACGTCGACGAGGAGAACCGCGACCCTACTCCCGATGAACGCAATGCGGCGTGGGCGGACAGTAAAATCAAGGAATTTGCGAAACAGAAAAATGATAAGCCGTTTTTCCTTGGCGTTGGATTTATTCGTCCTCATACTCCGCTGCACGTGCCCAAACGCTTCTTTGACATGTTCCCCAAAGAAAGCCTCAAGGTTCCCGTAATCAAACCCAACGATGCCGAAGACTGTCACTATTTGGACGTCTTTGACCGCGACAGGAAGGGACCGAAATATTTTCGCCTGCTCAGGGAATCGTATCCCGATCTGGAATCGGCTCTCAAAGCCTTCACTCAGGCGTATCTTGCCAGTGTCGCGGCGGTCGATGAATGCATCGGCAGGGTAGTCAATGCGGTTGACAACAGCCCGTTTAAGGATAATACGATTATTGTCGTAACAAGCGACCATGGGTGGAACATGGGCGAAAAGGATTACCTTTTTAAAAATTCTCTTTGGGAAGAAAGCACTCGTGTTCCACTGGTCATTCGTGCTCCGGGTGTGGCCGAAGCCGGCGTAATCGCAGAACACCCCGTTTCGCTGATCGATATCTATCCAACACTCATTGAATTGTGTGGACTCAAAGGCGATACGAGGAAGAACAATAAAGGTGCAAGGCTGGATGGTTTCAGCCTCGTTCCTTTCCTCAAAAACCCTAAGTCCGGCACTTGGGACGGCCCGGACGCAGCCCTGACGATGGTCTATGCGGGAGGTTACACAGGAAATGACCCCTCCCGGCAGCATTGGTCTGTACGCACAAAAAAGTGGCGTTATATCCTTTACAACAATGGTAGTGAGGAATTATACGACCACGAAACGGACCCTTACGAATGGACAAATCTGTGCAGCCAAGACCGTTACAGGAAGGTCAAAGCGCAGTTGAGGACGAGGATCTTCAAGATGACCGGTCTGCAGGACAAAGGATAATCGAAGACGGCTCATCGGGCGATCTTAATTATGCACCTGCTTTATATACATAAGCCTTTATTATCCGTTTCAATCAAGACTTGAGCAAGTGTGATTCCTCTGTTTTTTCACAACGTCGCAAAGCAGTCTTGCCATGAGGAGAAGGCTCAAGATAGCCCACGGAGTACAGTAAACTACAGATTGTCGCAACCTGCCGCTGTTAAGTATATCCTGAAGGTTACTCCTAAGGATATCTTCATCGGTACTAATCCGAGGTGCCAACTGTTCTGCGATAGCCTCCGCCTGTGCCAAGGGTAACACATAACCAGCGCCGAACCAGAGAAACAGCAAGGAGAGTGAAAAAATCAACAGAAATATGTCCCATTTCATAACTTATTCTTCTCTTTTCTCATTATATGAGATTTCCTATTTGACTTCATAAACGGCATTTCTGCACGCTTTAACACTTTTCCTGAGACACTCCTATGAAATTCAAGCCGTATAATACCAAAATTTGAACTCAGTTTCACTGAACTTTGCGATAGGTTCAGCATACTTGAGCAGTCTCCATAGACTCTAATCGTACCGATTTGTCACAAACTACTTGGGAAATCCGGGATTAAGGACGCTATCGCCCGCAGAAGGTCCCTTTTTAAGGCACCTGCAAAAATACGTACACACCCTTCTTATTTGAGGTAACAATGTCCCACTTGCCGTCGTTATTCATATGGGTCACTTCAAATTGCGTTCCGACACCGGAATTGTCGTCTATCTTATGCAGAATGAACTCGACTTTGCCCTTATTCGGACGCCTCAGTTCGAACCAGCACAGCACTGCCGGTTCCTTGCCGCCGGGATCTTTACCCTGGTGTGCAAAATAGCGCTTCCCCGTGACAAGGTCCTTAAGGCCGTCGCCGTTGATATCGACCAGCCGAATCGCGTGCGGCTGAGAAAGCTTGTCATATATCACATGCTGCTTAAACTGAGAGCCGTCACCGCCAGGTAGATGCTCGAACCACCATATGCCGTAATTATGGGCCGAGCTGCTGATTACATCACTGTCGCAGTCACCATCAACGTCATAAACGAGCATGTCTGCGCAGCCCGGTCCTAATTTGGCCGGGTGCCACTTCCAGTTCCTTTGTGTGCGGTCTATCGGAGCTTCCCACCAGCCCGAGGTAAAGATAACATCGTTTCGGCCGTCGCCATTGATATCACCACAACCGAGTCCGTGACTGTAACGTTCCGTCCCAGGTGCTTTCGGCCCGGCGATTACGTGCATGTCCCAAAGACCTTCAAGGTCCTTCGGCACGCTGAACCAGGCCATCAGTCCTTCAGGACGAACGGCAAAGAGCAATACAGGCCGGCTGTTGCCATGCAAATCGACAAACAGCGGCGTCTCGTTACAAGCGCTATTGACAACTATCCGCTCTTTCCAGTGGCCGCTTTTACCCTTTGGATTCTCATACCACCGGCACGGCTCGCCCGGCATCCCGATAACAATCGAATCGATCCAGCCGTCGCCGTTAATGTCACCGGAAAAATTCGCAAAGCACTGGCTGTAACCTTTTGTACCGTCGTACTGCCCCACCGGACGGATCTCGTGCATCTTCCAGTCAGGGGCCGCATACCATACATCCCCGGCCAGTACATCGACCTTGCCGTCACGGTTGATATCACCCACCGCAACTCCCTCTGCACGAAAGGTCTTGTCCACGATAATCTTCTTAAATCGCACCTGCTCAGCTAAAACAGGCGAAATAACCAGAAATCCCAACACGACCAGCAGAAATAAACATCTTGTTTTCATAACAACCTCCTATTCATACTTAAGTTACAGAAGGCCCCCATTATAACTTATCGCTTGTTTTAGGCAACGAAATATTTCACCGTTTCAGTTAGACAGTTTAAGCATATGTTGGCAACTATTGGTTAATATCTTGCATCCGGTGTC
Organism: Phycisphaerae bacterium; assembly: GCA_011776225.1. Taxonomy (GTDB): domain Bacteria; phylum Planctomycetota; class Phycisphaerae; order Sedimentisphaerales; family Anaerobacaceae; genus CS2-K091. Next base: position 4,011 of record JAABXR010000325.1, on the reverse strand, counting down.
AGTCACAAGAACATCATCTTCAATTCGTACACCAAGTTTGCCGGGGATATACACCCCCGGCTCAATTGTGATAACATCACCTGCCTTGAGCTTACCCTTGCTCTGGGCCTTAAGGAAAGGGAACTCGTGTATTTCCAAACCGAAGCCGTGACCGGTCCCGTGTTCGTAAACAGGTAAGTCACAGCTATTAATCGCCTGTCGGGCGGCAGCATCAACCTTAACCATCTCGACCCCGGCCTTTATCGTTTTTATCGCCGCCGCCTGGGCCTGTTGCACAGCCTCATATACCTTTTCAAAAAAGCGGGTTGGTCTGCCTGCGGCAAACGACCTGGTAATATCACTGCAATAGCCTTTGTATCTGGCCCCGAAATCTATCAACACAGTATCCCTTTTCTTAAGCTTTCTCTTGCTCGGCTGATGATGTGGACGCGACGCGTTCGGACCAAAAGCAACAATTGTATCAAAGCTGTTTGTCGCCCCCAGCTTACGAATCTGAAAATCGAGCATCCCGGCCAGCTCACTTTCAGTCACTCCCGGCTTTATGTACCCCACCGTTTGCTTAAGAGCTTTGGCAGATATCGAAATTGATGCCTTTATAGCGACAATCTCGCTGCTGTCCTTGGTCCTGCGAACGGTTTCGATAATATCCGAAACCGCTTTCAGCCGAAGCTTCACGTGTTTTTTCAATGACTCAAAGGCGGCAAGCGAGGTAGACTTCTCGATTCCAATACTTCGTACGGTTTTCAGCTTCTTTCTCAGTCTAACTACGGCCTCAGCCATTGAATTCGTTCTCGCTACTATCCTGCAGCCGATACATTCTTGTTCTGCCTGTTCAGTGTATCTGCTGTCGGTCATAAGATAAACCGCCCTCTTCGTAATTATCGCCCAGCTATCGTCACCCATAAACCCGGTTGTATAAGTCACATTCGCCGGCTTCGTTACAATAAGGCAATCAATCTTCTTTGTATTCAATTCCCTGCGAATACGCCTTATGCGTTTTCCTATTATCTCTCTGTTCATCGATGCCTGTACCTATCGTTTCCTGTCTTTCCTGTCATCAGTTATTGAGCACGTTTTTGTTCGGGGCCCATTTTTTCTGCCAGGCGGGATAATCCCTGCTCAGCAGCTCTGCCGGACCGCGGCCGTACCATGAATAGCCGGTTCGCCGCTCATGTTCAATCTCGGCCATACTGTACTTTATCTTACCGTCACGGCCGCAGAAAATCGGACGGTTCGTCCCTATCTGATAAAAGCGGGCCCATATCGGCGCCGCTGTTGCATCTTTGACGACGACTTTATCATAACCCCTCTCGGATTGGTCGACCTTTCTAATCAGCTTAATACCAGTGAGCTTGACGCGGTCGAACCAGGCAACCGCGCTCTGTATGGACTCGACGATTTCCTCGGTAGGATTGTCAAGGCTCATCAGAAACTTAACAATACCAACACTTTCACCGCCGCAAATTGATATCTTCTCATAAGTGCGGGCCGGCCTCGGCTCAAAAGTTTTCTCGTCGTGCTGTTGACACCAGGCCGTTCGTTTGCCGTCGACTATGATTTGGCACTTAAGGATACACTCGATACCTTTCCGAACCGCCTTTTCGCACCTTTCGCGCAGGCCTTCATCCACAAAAGTATAACCGCTCTTTTTCTCTGCAATATCGCGCAGCACGCTCATCGCCCCAATCATCGCGTTATCATTAAATGTTATGTACCTCGAATAACCTCCGGGATTCGGATAGCTCTGCGGCCAGCCGCCGTTGTCGTACTGGGCCTCCAACAAATAGTCCACACCATTGAGAAAACCCTCCTTGAAACGCTCCAATCCCGTGGCGTCATAAACTTTGGCCAGATACCGTATCTGGGTGTGAGTAGCGCCGTTGTCGAGAATGGAATCATCCCTGTTCTTACTGCTGCGAACGCGGGCCTTGTCATCATCGCTCAGAACACGGGCCATATCGATACCCTTCGCCCACCCGCCCGTGCTTCGCTGATAAAGCAATAAATTGTCGCCGATACGAATCGCCTCATCCCCGGCGTAAAACTCGTCCCTCTGAGAGAGGCAGCGGCCCCAGGAGATGACTTTGACGCCCCTTTTCACACCCTGCGCACCGAATACCACTGCCCCGATAAACAAACACAACAAACCTATCACCTTCCCGTATACTATCTTCTTCATACATATTTCTTTCCTGAACATGCGTTTTCCTTACTGCATTTGACTTCGACAATATACGTCATTGATACAATTGATAACAACATATTAACGAAAAATAAAGCTTTTTTGCTGAACCTCCATTTCTAACCTACCATTCGGTCTGCCGCCGGCTGCCATCCTTTTTATCTTGTAACCGCCGTTCTTTCACGCTATAATAACGCGGTCTTTGAGTTCGATATTAATAATTAGTGGTTAACTTATGTTTATATTACCTATTCGTACGAGTATCCGGCCGTGGCGCACACCTTACGCAAATTATGCCCTGATTGCCGTTAATATAATTATTTTCTTTTTGACATATGGTCCCCATCCCCACATGAATATCGAGGGTCGAATGATGGGTCCGCCGGTTCACCACTGGGCGGAGCGGTTTATGCTCATTCCCACAAGTTGGCATTTATGGCAGTTTATAAGTTATGCTTTCTTGCACGGAGGTCTCCTGCACATCATCGGCAATATGTACTTTCTGTACCTGTTTGGCAATAACGTTAACGACAAGCTCGGACACGCAGGTTACGTCTGTCTTTATCTGGGAGGAGCAATTTTCGCCGGAATCGGACACACACTTCTGCACGCAAATCCTGTACTTGGTGCCAGTGGGGCGGTCGCGGCGATAACAGGGGCTTATCTGGCTCTGTTCCCCCAGACCCTAATAACTGTACTCTATTGGTTCTTCTTCATTGGTACCATGGAGTTGTTGGCCCTGTATTTCATACTCTTTAAACTCATTTTCTGGGATAACATCGTTGAACCGGCTTTTTCCCCTGCCGCCGTCGCTTATGATGCACACATAGCCGGATACGCCTTTGGAATTGCTACCATTTTAGCTTTACTCGCCACCGGCTTGATTACAGGCAGCAGTCTTGACCTGTGGGCGATGTTAAAACGATGGAACCGCCGGCGGCAGTATCGCGATGCCGTTTCCAGCGGTTACGACCCATTCACCGGCAGGACCACAACTAAGCAAGTAAGAGTTAAGGAGGTTAAAAAAACAGCCGCCGAAAAGCAGCAGGAAGAAAAAATCACGCAGCTTCGCAACGAAATTGCCAGCCGGATTTCTCAGAGAAACCTCCCGGCCGCCGCCAAAGTATATTTGGAGCTTATGGAACTTGACAGGGAGCAGATACTGTCGCGGCAGTATCTGCTCGATATTGCAAATCAGCTTGCAAGCGACAATAAACCTTCACACGCCGCACAGGCATACGAACAATTCTTAACACACTACGGCAGCTACGAATACGTCGAGCAGGTCGAGTTGATGCTTGGAATATTATATTCAAGATACCTACAAAACAGCGAACTGGCGATAAAACATCTCCAAACCGCGGCCAATAAGCTCTCAGACCCGGGCCAACTAAAAATGTGTCAGGACGAACTGGCAAAATTACAAGGGTAAAAACGAATACCAAGGATTACAAACCCGCCCTTTAAAACAACCTGCTATGTGAATGGAAAAATTTTCAAGTTGGTCTTTTTTCGTTGATGCCCCAAAAACATGCTCTAATCACATCCGGAATCTCACCTGATAAACCTGTGCAAATTTATACCATAGGTACTTATGCCTGCTCAGACTGGTATCCGCGAATAAAAAACAAACCGGCCGCCCGATCTTAAAAACGGACGGCCGGGATTTATGGAAAAAATTATTTTCCCTGATAGTAACTCAAATCGCCATTTCTTGTTTCTGCTTATATGGTAATGGCATAATAACCGTCGATGACAGTTACGTTGTTACCATGCAAGAACTCTAACCATATCAACATCTGCATCTTCGCTGGGGAGGGGGGCCGTTA
>JAABXR010000267.1:11225-12820 GCA_011776225.1 Phycisphaerae bacterium | reverse complement strand
GCCTTTAGTGATGGGGTGCTCGTGGTCGTAGATATATACAGTGAACTTTCCGCCACCGTGCCCGGCGAAACGCCCGCCGACCATCTCCCAGTATCGGTCGCAGTTCTTAAACGAGTCTGTAGCACTGTGAATACCAACATAGCCGCCGCCGTTCTGGATAAAATCGCACAACCCATCTTCCTGCTCTTTTGTAGGTTTCATCCCTGTCGTGTACTGCATGATGATATCGAACTGCTTGATACGTTCTTTAAAGTCGTCGAGATTTTCGCTGTACGTTACCTTGAAGTCATTCGTACTTTCAAGCACGGCCTTCATTATAGGCGGACAGTTTTTCCAATCATGCCCGCCCCCCCGGAAGAACATCACCTTGATTTTCTTGTCCGAACCGGCCGCAACCAATACTCCTGCTACCACTACGACACACAGAAACACTATACCAATCTGAATTACTCTTTTCATTACTCAATCTCCTTATAAAAAGCCATTCTTTCGTCGTTGTTAATACTTACAGTAACAATCTGCTAACGACATTTATTGACACCACATTTGTTAATGAAATGATACAAAATGGATATAGATAATGTCGAGTATAAATTAACAAAAATCAAACCATACGCTGATAAACAAACTCAGATTATTGATCGGAATTTTCCCTCATATCTGGAAAATTCTTCTTCAAAACAATCCCCTGACCATTCCACAAGACTTCAAGTGCCTCATCGTCCCATCTGTCAATTCCGATTGACGGGTCACCAACAGTTAAATATCCGTCTTTGGTTCTTTCAAACAAAACAACACTGTGTGGTGTGCCTGGTTTCCATCCCCACTGGCTTACATATTTGGTATGCTCTTCATTGCTACTATCAAATTCTGCACTAATAAGCATCGGGAATTCGATATTTTTACTGTCTATGCCCCTTATCAACACCACCTTGTGTTCAGGTGGAGCATATAAATTCACCCCTCTCCATACTCCCTGCCACGGGGTTCCCTTTATAGTGCTCAGACACACCCGAATCATTTCCTTTTCAGAAACTTCAATCCCATGAATTCTCAGGAGGCTTGCCGCCGCAGCCGCCGAACATGTTGACTCCGTAGTTTGCATACAGAGCCACTTTTCAGTGACATTTCCACCGTCCGGTCTTGGGTAAATGAAGTAGCTGAACAAGTCCATGGAGGATACTGCCAAAAGAGCCAATACGAGAACAGTTCTTTTCCACATTTTGACAGAAGATATTTGTGTAAGTACTCCTGCGGCAAAGCCGGTAATAATAAGTAACCATTTGCCATAAAAAATGGTATTCGCATTTCTTATCAGTAGTATTTGTAAACTGCCGTCTCTCAGGAAGAAAACGTACCCTATCCCTATCAATAATGAAACAATCAAGAGTGAGTATCGTCCCTTTTTTCCGAGGCGATGGCCTATCTTTAATCCACATAAAAAAGTAACAACAGACAATGCACTGATAAGACAAATTGCAAAAATCATCCGTAATCCTTTACTAAACTGAGATTTTCAATATCCGTCTCTCAGAAAGTTGTAAAAGAAATTCACCCTTTTATAGTACCGAAAGCGACCGTAAATTACAACTGTT
>JAABXR010000267.1:8720-11175 GCA_011776225.1 Phycisphaerae bacterium | reverse complement strand
CTGAAGGTCATTACCTGAAAAGTCACTTCTTTGTACGTTTTCAGTGTCTTACATCTTCCAGGTGCTCTAAGGTCAGAATGCCTGAATCTTCAGAGACATGCTTGATGCGGATGTACAAAGAGTGGCGGTGGCGCCATAGAATTTTAACTGCCTTATCTACCTTGTAATGGTAAAGCCTCTTTCTCGGGTCGGACCAGCGAGATTCACAGCAGTCACACACGCCACGACCCTTATCATACCACCAAAGCTGAAAACCACCAAATCCCTTATACTGATCGCCTTTGATGCCTAAAACACACTCATCATAAAGTAATTTTCTTATGTGCTCTTTGTTAATGACTTGTATTTTTTTCATTTTCGGAGCCTCACAAAAGGAGCACCGCCAAATCGTGCCCGTATAAGACCCACAAGGTGCAAGCAGGAGTTTCAAGCGGTGCCCCTTATTATCTCCGTGTACCGCTTATTCTGTATGATAACATACATAATCATCATATCCTTTTGCTGGTCGTAAATCAAGGAAAATTGTGAGAAAATTTAGCTTTTTTTAGAACCAAAAATCGCAGGATTACGGATTAGCCAAAACCGGCCTGGATAATAACATGCAATAGAGCAAAAACGTGTTATTACCTGCCATGCAGCTTTGTGGATTCAACCACGATAGTATTTGCGAGTTTGGTGCTTTGTCCGGAAATCTCGATTCGCCCTCGGACTTCGGCCGTCTCGAATGTAATTCTTGTCCGGCCGATTTTTATGGTAATTTCCTGATTTTTTACTTCCGCAATCGCTTTTTCCACAGAAACAACACCGGCATCGGTCGCCGTTAAAACATGTAGGAAATATTCAACTGTTCTTTGCCCGGTAGGAGATATTTCGATACGGCATTGTGGCGCAGGTCCGGTGTCTCGCTTCGGAGGATAGTTTTTGCCGTTATAGTGATACAGTTTGATTCCCGTAACGAGTTGTATCTCACGGTCAGCAGGCAGCAAAGTCTGGATGAATAATCGTCCTTTGCCATTGTTTATTACGAGCCCGTCCTCAGTTTCAGTTGGAACCTTCATCGCCTGGAGCAGCCAGGTCTTTCTAAAGTGTGGATTTTTGGAACTTACGCGGTCAAAGATAACAAATGTACCGGGCCGCAGAAATACAATTTGCCTTGTGAAATATTCGAGTTTTTTAGGCGAATATGACCGAGTGCAGTCGCCGGCTATATAAAAATAATCTCGCTTGTCTTCGAAGGCTAAAATATCCGCAATATCGTAGAGTTGCCGTCCTTTCTGCCATTCAACAGCATCGGTAACAGCGCCGTTATGGTGCGGCCAGTTGTGATGCTGACCACCGTCATTGCCAGATACGGGACCGGCACGTATCCTGGACCACGTTTCACAGGGATCATGTATCAGTATAGTGTTATGGGCGATAGTGCGCAGATGATAGTTGACGTCGTGGTCTGAGCCAAATACATCATAGTGGCCACCATCACCGGCGAGTTCCTCGTACTTATAAATCAGAAAATGCCCGACATCCAGGTGCTGATGTGCGGTGAAGCGGTCTCCACACTTAAAGAAAAAATACGTCGCATCTTCATCCCAACTGCTGCGGGCATAAACATAACCGGGACCGCCACTGTAATGTGATAATTTGAAGCCATTTAGGTCGGTTTTCCTGATAGTAGTGTCGCGCCAGAGAAAATCTTTGTACGCATAAACGCCGACGCTTGAGCGTGGTGTGGTTTCGTTAAACGTATGCACGGCCTGATGACTTGAATCCTCACGGAAGTGGTTGACGAGGATGCGTCTGGCTGACAAGACCTTATCGCGGTCGCCGCCGAACATTCGTCCACCGCCGTCGCCCATAGGGACTGGCCGACGCGAGTTGTAAATCTTTATGCCGGGATAGACTTCGAACATACTCGCAATTGCCCGGTTGTTGAAAAAGCCCGGTACCATAGCGTAATAATCGATACCTTCGCATTTCCGGGCCACCTCGCAAAAGAAAAGCCACTCGTATAGCCAGTAGTTGATATAGTAACCTTCAGCCCAGCCTCCTCCCGCCCCTGCCAGTTCGAGTGCGGGAGCCGCACGACTTCGATATTCTTTCTCGAGGGTCCTGAGAATCTCTTCTGCACGCTCATTTTCGTAAAAGGTAGCATAGCAGGCCAATCCGATGCCCCAGTTCTTATACCCATACCAGCCATTGTGAAACACATGTGTTTCGGAGCGGATGTTGGCATCGACGGTCTTGTTCACATACGCATGGAACTTTGCCCGATTGCTCTGATTCCAGTACTCGTGGCACAGATCGTAGACAATTGCACAGCGAGCAAGGTCGTGAGCAAAGGTGACATGCCCTTTTCGGATAGGGCCGTCTATATATTTCATCGCCATCTGCACGGCGCGCTTGCCGAGTTGAGCATCCTGCTCTATCGCACAGACAAGGGCCATCGATACCATTTTAG
>JAABXR010000267.1:2762-8683 GCA_011776225.1 Phycisphaerae bacterium | reverse complement strand
GGAACAGCATGTCTTATAGTCTGAGCGCCCGCAGACTTAATGTAGCCGATAGGCCATAGAAAAAATATGCTGATCCATATAACACCGGTTAACCTGAATGTAATCCTTAATACCTTAAAATTCATCGTACCCTAATTTATGGCGAATTTTCGCAAAAACCAACATCAAGGAACCAACTCATCGGCACCGATATCGGGTTGGTCCTCACGGGTCTCACCGTCAATATCACCTGTAACATCGGACAGTATTTCTGATTTATTGACAGCATCGACAGCGCGGGCCGTCAGATGCAGATTGCCTTGTGAAGGATTTACGAGAACAGACGTTAGATCTTTTTCGAGATTGTTTATAAACCTGATGTCGCTGGCCGACTCATTTCGGATTTTTGGCCCACTCAGCAGATTATTGGCAACAAGCAGGCCGTCGTTGTCAAAAACAATCCGAATTAGGCGGCCAAGTCGACTGTCAGGTTCATGGATGGTGTTGTTGAGAATTTTGCAGTTCCGGGTATAGACGGGAACAATGCCTCCTTCGGTGGCTCTCGTAATAAAATTGTTTCGGACAACACAATGCTTACAGTGGATTTTTATGCCGTCGGCCCGGTGTGGATTACCAAGGCAGATGCCGGCATCACAGTCGATAATAATATTTCGCTCGATGATGCAGTCCTGTGAGTCGAACCACATAAAGATGGCTCCTCGCCCCTCACGAGTCCTGCCCCGAATATTGACAAAAACATTATCACTTATTACCCAGTTTTTGGCGTACATTACATCAATCCCGCCGATATAATTTCCCCCGGCGATATCACGAGGGTCATCGCTCAGGCGTTTGGGCCTGTCGTTGTAAAACAGACAGTACTGTACTCGGCAATTCTTCGGGCGAGTTGCTTCGCGATTCTCTTTTGGAACCTTAACACCTTTAACGCCGCGCTGCCAGATGTTATGGATGATACAGTTGTATATAGTAAGATTCTGAACATTGGCGTCGGAGTTGATTTTGAATCCATTGTACTGAATGTTCTGGATTGTCAGGTTGGCAATCGTAACTCCCGAACATCCTCTTACGCCAACCAATTCTCCATGCCTACTTTTAGCTCCATCGATGACCACACATTTGCGATGGCCTGATGCTCCGCGTAAAGTCACGTTATCGGTTCTTATCTCGATATAATGGGGCATCTCGTAGTGGCCATCCGCCAGTAGAATGGTTCCACCGGTTTTCACCTCGTCAACGGCCTTTACAAGCCCTTCCACATTCGACACTTTGATTATCTGTCCTGCAGGACGTGGCAGGGGAGGGGCTTTGGGAAACCAGGATTGCTCAGGAGGATTTATGATTGCACGCTGTTTTACCTGCTGCTTAGGAGCGGCAGGCTTTTTTTTCGGCGGAGCAACAATTCCAAGTGTTGTCAGCACTTCTGCATATTTCATCAGAACAAGATAGTTCCTCAATGAATATCCACAACACTTAAGACCATTTTCAGAGTAGTCGTCGCAAAAATCTTTTGGATTACTGGGATGAACACCGTCGCGGGCAAGAAGTGTTGGAACGTCGTAGCCTTTGTACTGTGCAAATTTATCCAGCGCGCCATCCCAGTCGGTAGGGCGGCGTTTGAGTATCTCTGAGTGATAATCGACAAGCGGCACCTTCATCCGCCGAGCTAGTTTTCGTACGGCATCCGCGTAGAGCGCTGCTTTCTCAGCCAATCCATGCCGTGGAGGAATGGTGCTTAAAATCACCACCGTCCCGTTATCCAGGCACTTTTGTACAACCTCCTGCGTTTTCTTTTTGTACTCCTCCAGCCCGACGGAAGTAAGGTCGTTCGTTCCAAACATAATCAGGGCAACTTCCGGCTTCAAACGAGCCAGCCACTTATCAATATTCTCGTGCGCCCAGCGGATAGTCATTCTGCCCTCGTTGCCGAACTGTGGGCCTTTCCAGTTGCGCCAACATTCCTTCTTCAGATACTGCTTGACCAACTGGTATGCCTGTTCCATTTCTTCGGGAGAGTTCTTGCGTGTATATAACAGCGGCGTCCAGAAGGCCAGAGTGACCGTGATAGAATCACCAAAATGAGCGAAAGTTCCTTTCTCACCGGAGAACCTTTCATGGACCTCGGCCATCGCATCGGCCCAATAGTGATTTTCACCTTCCCCATTTGTTACCTCCCGACCTTGTGCCGGCAGTGGAAGCAAAAAAGTAAACATAACAAGCAAAACAATGTGCCTTGAAGCGTTCATGGCTGTCCTCCTTGTATACAAAATAACTTTTTGAAATCCGTTGTAATCGGACAAAGTTGCCCCGCTTACATACCTGATACAGAGTATCCCATGGGCTCGATTGTTTTACCATCAGGCATGCGGTAAAGTTTATCACCAAAGTTGACTGTGACACTAATGCCGTTTGCAAACTTAGTTTGCTGAACACTCCTGTCGACCGTAAGAAAATGATGGTCTAGCATCTCGGCATAGCCAACGGCGCGGGCAACGGGGCATACGTTCTTATAGCTCTGGGCGAAGCGGGCCTTGTTCTTATTCCATATTTGGTTGTTGAACATGAACATCGGTGGTGTGCCGTAAAGAATGTTAAACAGGTCACGTTTGTCCCACAACGCAGGCAATTTATTATTGTAGTCGCCCCAGTACCACTGTGCCACAACGCAGTCATGGTAAACGAGTTCCCAGAGCGGCAGCCGGTATTTATGGCCAACTTGAAACTTGGCGACACGCTCAGGAACCTCTTCCCAGGGTTTTATCATATTTCGCCCGGCATTCGGAATCCGATAAGGACCGAGACTGAGCATACCCTCGAAATAGTGAACATAAGGCACAGCGGCATCGTGCCCCGTCTCGCTGCCGGTAACCAGTTTCATCTCCTCTGACATAAAACGCAGCAACTCCATCTTCCAGTGCCGGCTCTCGCTTCGAGTCATCGGATGACTCTTGTCATAGCATTCACGCCAGGGCGAAGCTGTCGTTGTATCGATGAAGCGACAGCGGTAAGGGTGAGTTTTCAACTCTTCCGGCACGCGCTGCCTTGCATACTTGAGTGCTTGCCTGTCACATAACACGCCGCATGGATACATCTTTCCGTCTTTTCCTCTCACACGCCAACCCTTGCGCCAATCGCCGTTTCTATCGAGCATAATGTCCTTTGGCCAGGCTGCCTGGATCCAATCGCTGTGCAGCCCGCGAAGCTTTTGTTTCACTATCTCCGGGTCCATAAGGTCCTGGTATATATCATAACGACTCGTGAGGACTCCATCCATCTCATTCATTGTCTTAATAACATCCGGCGAACGTCGATTGCTCCATAGTATCCGGTCTATGCCGAGGGATTTCATTTCACGAATGATGGATATCGAGTCCCGCTCCCAGCACCAGACGTTCACCGCCCCGATAAGCAGGTCCACATTCGGATTTTCTTTACGCTTCTGCTCTAATGTCTTGATTAGACCGGTTCTTTTTGCATAAGAGCGATATCGCTTACACATTGCCACGTGACCGCCCCGTTCGAGAAAGACATAGCGCAGCCGTCGCTTCGGCCCGAACTTGCCTTTCTGAGGCTGCAACTCGGGCGAAAGGCATAAAAATCCTTCAAGGCGAGGCACTCGTACAGCTGCATCGTCAGGTGTCTCCACGATTGTCATTATACCTTGTTGGCCATCTGTAACACCATACCACGGCATACACAGACCGTGACCGCCGTAAAGATGATATCCCATCGGATTTAAACTCTCATCGTCAACAGGATAACTTATACCCTCATTGACCGGCATCACGAGGTAAGTACCCTTGCCGGTAACGAAAGGATGAGGCAACCGCAATGTTTTTCTCAAATCTCCCTGGCCGGCAATTACTACAATCATCTCGGATTGCCTGGGTACCAGTCTTATCCCAACGTCTATATTTAGCATACTTGACGGCTCCAATAAACGCAGGATAAGACCGCCTCCGTCCGCCTTGGCATTAAGGACGACAGTTTCTGCAGAAGGGTGTTGCACCCATTTCCGTCCAGTACGTCGGTCGTGCACTGAAACAGCAGCATCGGCCACACGAACCGTGACTTCCAGAACTTCATTGGCAACCTTTAGCGTTTCCGGCAGTTTCTTAGAACGAAGTTGGTCCAGCGTGCCAAACATATTCAATGTAGCATCATCCAGCCACACCTTAGCTGGACCGTAGCCAATCAACCGAGGCAAAATGGTTTTACCACCGTTCGGAATGATGAATCGAGATTTCAGCCTTCGCCAGTTATCAGTCGCTGTCGATTGGACTGCTCCGAATGTCCAGTCGATTACCTTGTCATTTTTGCCGCGCAAGGTGACGGATAACGTTGTAGTACCTTCTCCTTCCAAGCGAACCCAGCCGGAAAATTCGTAGATTTGGCCGGGCTCGACCGTTAATGTCCTCTCTTGATGAAAACTCCAATCCTGCAGTCCGCTGTACTCTATCCGAACAGACCGTTGCCCACTATGGAACTGGCCGTTATCTATCGAGGCGTTACCGCCGGGCGTACGGGTCCAGAGCTTGCCCCAGCCGGAAAGTCCCTGTTCGAAATTACCGTTGGTCAGCAAATTCTGACCGGAAATCTTCTCCGGTTCCGCTTTGCACTGACAGCATAACGACAAAACGATAAACAACAAAACTGTTTGTTTTAAAGTTCTCATCGACTGTCTTTCCGAATACGGTGAAGCGCGTTATACTTTTTGGCCTTCGTGATAACTTCAGCTATAGAAACTGCGTCTCCACCTTTAGCTTTGGATTCATCGGCAGCCGACATAAATGCAAAAATCTCGGTCGTTTCCTCTGCTGAGACAGGAACTTGACCCGTCTTAAAAAACTTGATAATTTCAACTACAAGTGGCTCATAACCGCCGTACCTGCCGCTTTGCATTATTCCATTAGAGCCATAGACCAATGCGCCATAGTCGCTTTTGCCCTTGCGGATACCTCTATATGTGCCGATGCGCCCATCTTTCCAAATTCCGACAACGAACTCATTATCTCTGGTTTTTATGCGTCTGACAGACTCGCACCCTGGCCCCATAATAGTAAAGAGAATCTCTACGCCATGGACACCGTACCAATAGAGATCGGGATGATGTTCCTCCAGACTGCACGGACTGAATGCTGCACAGCCGATTACCCTGCCAACTTCCTTGCTATTTCTCATACTGATAATACCGGGGCTGAAACGCAGAGAAGAACTCGACCAGCACGGCACGTTGTTTCCTCGTGCGAGTTGAAATATTTCAATAACATCTGCCAGATTACCCGCCATAGGCTTGTCTATGAAGACCGGTTTTTTCGCTGCTATTACGGGTTTTACCTGCTCCAGGTGAGGCCGGCCGTCAACGCTCTCAAGCAGGACACCATCTACCTTCCGGCAAAGCTCTTCGATGCTGTCTACAATTTCCACGCCGAATTCCGTGTGCAATTGTTCGGTGAATTTATCAACTCGATTGGCAGAAGAGGGGATATCAGGTGAGCCGCCGGGGTAGCCGACTACGACCTTACATCCATAGTTTTTCGCCGGATCATTGATTAACCTCGTAAATGCAATAACGTGTGATGTATCGAGACCAATCATACCAAGACGAAAGACTTTGGCTTCAACTTCTATCACAGGCGAAATCATTAGAAATGCAAGCACTATACTGATCAAAATAACGGTCCGGTTCATGATTTTACCTCCTTTATATTCAATGTCCTTTTACAGTAAAATGTCTTTGATTGTTCAAATCCTTCATTTCCAATATAACTTACTCTACTCATGTAATCGCTTTTGTTGCTCCGGTCGTAAATCCACCATCCACTAAAATTATCTGACCTGTAATATATTCCGATGCATCCGAAGCTAAAAAGATAACCGTGCCGTCAAGGTCATGTGGCTGTCCCGGCCGATTTAGAGGAATC
>JAABXR010000267.1:0-2754 GCA_011776225.1 Phycisphaerae bacterium | reverse complement strand
TTATTCTCATATAACACGGCATTTTGAGCTGTCTTAAACCATCCGGGAGCCAGCACATTCACAGTGATTCCGAACTTGCCCCACTCCACGGCCAGGCTCCGGGTCATCGACAAAATAGCGCCACGGCTCGCCGTATAAGGCGCAATCCCCTCCATCCCGAAAACACATGTACACGAACCCACGTTTATTATCCTGCCGTGTTTTTGCTTTATCATCTCCTTCGCTACTGCCTGGGCACAGAAGAAGCTTCCCTTGAGATTGGTATTTAATACAGTGTCCCAATCTTGCTGTGAAACATCCGTACTTGGTCTTCTGATATTCAGACCGGCATTATTGACCAGGACATCAATTCTCCCATATTCATTCATGGTCGTACGTACCATATTTTCAATGTCACTTTGTGAAAGGACATCCAACTGAACAGGCAAAGCCTTTCTACCCAAGGATTCTATTTCCTGCTTGAATTCGGTCAGGCTCGATAAATCCCGGCTGGTAATCACCAAATCAGCTCCCGATTTGGCAAGTGCCCGGCCAAAATATTGTCCTAAGCCCCGGCTGGCACCGGTTACAATCGCTACTTTCTCTGAAAGGTCAAAAAGTTCCAGCATCTTTACTCCTACAAAACCTAAGGTTCTAATACAACTTTAAGTAAATTCTCCTCAGCCTTGAGCAATCTCTCAAAAGCCCGTGCCCCGTCTTCCAGCGGTAAAACATCGCTGATTAACGGCTCAACGTTGATTTTACCAGAGGCCACTAACTCTATACAATCACGAAATTCGCCGGAGCTTGCATATGAGCCGGTGAAGGTAAACTCGCTGGCGATGAACTTCTGNNGTCCACCCATTTTAGTCACCGAAACAGCATCCTGAAAAGTGCTTGCATAACCTACGGCTTCAAGAGTAACATCCGCGCCTTTATTTTCTGTCTCATTGAAAACCGCCTCTCTCAGATCACTCTTAGCTGGATTGACTGCCTTGTCCGCTCCGAGTTTATTTGCTACCTCAAGTCGAAATTCATTAATATCCGATACGATGACCTTCCCGGCTCCTTTTAGCCTCACAGCCTGCAAAATAAAAAGACCGATTGTCCCGGCACCAATTACTACAACCGTATCAGCTGACGATAGGGGGGCTCTGTTCCCGGCGTGAACACTTATTGATACCGGCTCCAGCAGGGCTGCATTTGAAAAAGTCAGATTATCCGGGATTTTCGAGACAATCCACCACGGCACCGCGACATATTCCGCCAACGCGCCATGCCTCTTGAAATCCGGCGTGGAAACGCCGAGTACTTCCCGGCTTTCACAGCGATTATAAAAACCGGCCCGACACTGCTCGCAGCTATTGCAGTATACGGTTGAGTCAAAGCAAACTCTCTCTCCCTTCTCGAATCCCTTTACATTTTTACCCGTGCTTTCAACAATCCCGGCTGCCTCATGGCCCATGATCAAAGGGGGAATCCTCCTGCCGGTCTTACCTGTAGAGCCGTGTACGTCCGAGCCGCAAATCCCGCAGGCCTTCACACGAATCAGCACGTCATCATCGCCTGCTGAAGGTTCGGGAAAATCACGATATTCAAAACTGTAGGGTTTTGTATAAACTAAAGCCTTCAATTAAATTCTCCGTTTAAACGTCTCATACGATTAAGTGATGACGTCGATGTCGTAAAGTTGACAGAATGTTCGCAATTGTTTGGCGTAATTGCCATAAAATATAACCTGATGCATACCCTTTACATCACATACGTCGTCGACCTCGTTGATAGTCATCTCTATGTTGGTGCGACAACCACCTGTTTCTGGAATGCTTGGACAACCCATTACTTTTCCGCTGTAAATGACCATCTGAGGTGCCTCTCTCAATAGGTACTGGGCCATGGTAACATCCCGCCCAGCTTTCCACAGAACCCGGGGAACACAGCCCCAGCCTGCCTCGCAATGGCTCATCAGGACGTATGGCTCGGCAGTCGTCTTTGTGCCGTTAAGCTTTGAGGCACAGGTACAGTGAGCACCGAAATAGTGGTTTTTCTCTGTCTCCATGGAAGCGTTCTGCTGAAATCCGGGTCTGTCGAAGAGTTCTTGTACCAGCATCAAGGTCAGCGTGGAGCTAAGGTCAGACTGACAACCTGCCGCGATGCCCTCATCCCTTAAACTCATATAACCCATGCAAGGTGGTACATGTTTATGAGGTATTTTAAGTCCCGGTAAACAGTCCATCATCACCGCGTCGGCTTCCTCTTGTTCAATGAGTCGCTTCAGAACAAAATACGTTTTGGCCGCCTCAAGAATATCGGCTTTGGTTGGTTGGACCACGTCTTCAGCATTATTCTGGTATGCGCGTGCAAGTTGTTTCACATTGTCCGTCGCTTTAGTCCGTTTATATTCATCGTAAAATCTCTGGTGCGGGATGGTCCGAACCTGCGTGCCAAAATGCGGAACTGTTATTTCCTTAACCTCTGTGCCTGCAATGTTAACAATAAGGCTTTCTTTCATCCAGCGCGCCGTCCTAACCATATTCATACCGTCTTTAACGGCATCAAGATTATCCAGTGAGTTGATAAGATACACACCGGGCTCTTGTCTGAGTTGATTGATGTGGTCAACAAGGAGGATGCCCAAAGTGGCAAGCACAACAGTTGGAATTCCCACTTCTTCGACGATACGTATAACATGTCCCCAATGTCCCTTCTTAAAAGGTATGAGCAATAAACCATCAGGCTTCGATTGTTTGACTTCGTTGATAAACCGTGTGATAC
>JAABXR010000147.1 GCA_011776225.1 Phycisphaerae bacterium | reverse complement strand
AGATTGCAAGTTGGCAAAATCAAATAAGGGCATATGTCCGGAAGGTGTTTATATCCTGTAGGTTTAGAATGGGAGGTCATCGAAACCAACACCTCCATTTATACACATTTGCTCTTTGATATCAACCTGATTTTCATGAATCAGGTTAATGTATTCATAAACAAGGTTTTTGCTTACTTTGGCAACAAAGGCCGTGTCTTTTGGTGTTAAGCCTTGATGCAGGCAGGCTAAGATTCGTTTATAGTCCTTAATATAACGAGTTATGGCCTCGGGAGAATGATTGGTTTCTCGAGCGGTTTTTTCTATGGACTTTCCCTCTACGATTATTTTGTAGCAAATTTGTTTCTTATGTGTGATAGAGCGACCCATATCATGAATGGTTCCCCGCCGAGGAACAATCTGTTGGGTTTGTTTTTCCCATTGTCTAATGTAATTAGAGATAGTGGTCGGACTTAATCTCATCATGGTTGCTACATCGACACCGGTTAAAACGGCCCCTTGTTGCTTTGCTTGATTGAACAACCTGACGGCCGCTCGCTGACGAATCGTCTTTGCCTTTTCACCCTCCAGGACTGCTTCAATGTCCTGTGGTGCGATCATATCAACAAAGACAGGTTTTAGCTGTGTTTTTTCGATGGTTTTACCATAGGCCGCCGTTTCGTTTTCATCGACTGCGGGCCACATCACCTGCCCCATGCGCAGATGAGTATTGGGTGGATAAAATTCTTCAACCAGATCTTGAACTTTGTTTACTAACAGTTGTCTGGTCAAATGACCACCCATTTGAGGACACTGTTGTTCAAAGAAATGCGACAATGCCGAAGCAAAGGTCTTTTTCTGCAGGGGGCCGAATTGAGCGGCGACTGCGCTTTTGGAGGACTTCATTTCGGCCTCCTTTCGATCTGCCCAGGCTTTTTTTTGAAATCAAGGGCCTTGTAGTAAATACGGCCTCGTTGTTCGATTTCCGAGATCCGCTCTCTATAGGCAGGATCTTCACAGGCGCTGGTATGAAGTCCAAGATATGTGTTAACCGTAGCCAGTGATACACCGACCACCATGGCTGTTTTAAGATTATTGCGAAACTTTCTTTGACAGTAAACAACACGGCAGAAGGTATCAACATAGCGCTCCACAGCAGTCAAAGAGTGTTTGATGGTGCGAGCTATTTCCAACGGTTCTTTGTCTTGGAGAAAAAGTGAGACGGCCTTGACCCTGTGGGTAACGCCGGGACCGATATCTTTTTGTTGACCTCGGGTTGGCACGGAAAGATCCTTTTTACGCAGGCTGTGAATATCCCGCCGGATGGTCCGTACATCGGTACCAAGAATCTCGGCCAAATCCTCCTGGGTTAACAATGCCCGCTGGTCTTGCGCCTCTGCAGTCATCCGTAGAATTTGTTGCTGGCGTTTGGCTGAACGACCATATTGTCGCCGCACTTCAGCATCCTCTTTTGGATCTATGTGCGTGATTGTAATCCGCCTGAGCTTACAATGCTTAAGCGGTTTGCCCGGAGGCTCGTTAATATCAATGGCAGGCCAGATCATCTGGCCGGGGTGCAAGATATTGCCTTCAGCGTGATCGCCAATGGCAAAAACCTCCTTTGCCTTTTCAACGATAATATCAGACTCAAAGGGGGAACAGTTGGTGCCTTCGGTAATAAGATTGGCAAAAAGACGTTCCATCGTCTTGATATCCAAACGAGATTCATGTAATTCTTTTTGGTGGGCGTATGTCTGGATCATNNGTCTGGATCATAGGCTAAATATCCTTTCTAAGAATTATTGCTTATTCCCTTATATAGGTTTTCCTAATTACAGAAAACCTAAAAGGGAACCAGGATATAACCCTACCGGACATATGCCCTAATCGGAACTTTCCCAAAACGTCAAGCACATTTTTTTA
>JAABXR010000248.1:10697-25981 GCA_011776225.1 Phycisphaerae bacterium | reverse complement strand
ATAACTCTAATTATATCTTTGGCTTCGAAGACGGTTCCATCTGCCAATCGGCCGGTGATTTTCAAGTTGATATCACCTGCCTCAAGAATGGCCTGAACATCTTCGCGGTTGAAGATAGCCGTGGCAACCTGCTGTTGTTGGTCGATTGAGAACTGCTCAGGTTGAATTTCATTCTCAAGGAACACACTGTTTTGTTCTACGTCAGCGACATCGTATTCATCGGGTAGCCGGATATAACAAGTGACCCAATTGCCTTCGCTTGCAAGGTTAATAGTTCTTGGGAGTATTCTTGTCTCGGCGAATATTGGTGACTCGTACGCACCCATGTCGATCCGGCCACCCATTACGCGGGGTTTACCATCTAAATCCTTCTCGTTAGGCTGAGTGACATAATTCGGGTCGCCTGTGTCGATGCAGGGTGAATCCTGCAGCAGATGATAGTCACCATCAATCCAAAGTCCGTTTGCGTCCCAATAGCCCGGCTCGACAAAGCAAGGGTCGGCGTCAATATTCCCCTTGCCCGGCCAGCCACCCTGGACATCGCTGTAGTTAATGGTAATCGTTGAGGTGTCTTTTTTCCATATTTGATCGCCGCCGCCCCAGAGGATACAGTTGTTCATTCGAAAATCACCCGGAAGCGGCTGATTGAAGGAATCACAAGCCAGAGCTTTTCCATTGGGAGCTAAATTTCCAGCAAACGTGCAGTTGGTCAGTGCCGGAGCAGTGCGTAAATTGTAAATCCCCCCGCCTCGGTTGTCTGCAGAGTTGCCTATGAAAATGCAGTTGATCAGCCCCAAGCTACCGTCATAGTGATACATTCCACCCCCGAATTCAGCCGTGTTGGCGATGAACGTGCAGTTAGTCAGTATTGTGCTGCTCTTAAAGTTTTCCATCCCTCCGCCCTGGGAGCCCGCCGAGTTTTCGTTGAATGTGCAGTTCGTTAGTGTTGTGTTGCCACTAATGTTTTCCATCCCTCCGCCGTTGTGTCCGGACCAGTTGCGGTTGAACGTGCAGTTAGTCACTGTTGTGGTGTTCATAAAGTTTTCCACCCCTCCGCCCTGGAAGTCTGCCGAGTTCTCGTTGAATGTGCAGTCCGTAAGTGTTGTGTTGCCACTAATGTTTAGTATTCCGCCGCCGCCGTGTAGGGACGAATTGCCGCTGAACGTGCAGTTAGTCAGTGTTGTGGTGCTATGATTGTTTTCTATCCCTCCGCCGTTGTGTCCGGACGAGTTTCTGCTGAACGTGCAGTTAGTCAGTGCTGTGCTGCTCATATAGTTTTCTATCCCTCCGCCCTGGAAGTCTGTCGAGTTCTCTATGAATGTGCAGTCCGTCAGTATCGGGTTTGCCTTATAGTTGTACATTCCACCGCCGGCGTGTCCTGACGAGTTGCTGGTGAACGTGCAGTTAGTCAATTTCGTGCTACTCCCAAAACAGTAGATCCCGCCGCCCCGTTCGGCGTAGCCGTTTGTGATTGTAAAACCATTCAAAACGCAATTAGCATCTTCACCATTATTAAAAGTTACCACGGTACCATTATTTTTGCCGTCAATAATTGTTGCCGCGGTTACGTTCGGATCATTCGGGTCTGTGCTCCTGAGGGTGATGTTTTTGCCGTTGAAGTTGATATTTTCAAAATACCTACCCTCGGCAACAATAACCACATCCCCATCGACGGCGACGTCTATTGCAGCCTGGATGTTATTGAAACCGGCCGGGCCATCGTCATCGACGTATAAGATTTGTCCGCCAGCTGCTACTGGCGCACCCAAGACCAAAACAAACAGCAAAATTACCAATGTGGCTTTAAGAGATGTTCCTGCAGCCATTTTCTAACCTCCTTTTTTCTCGTTTGGGGCCAAAACCTCTTTCTTTATGGCGAATGAACGTGGGTCATGAAGCTGAAAGTCTCGCTTCGCCAACTCAATATCAGTTATAAAAATAAGTATATCTGATTAAGAGACGCAAATCAAGAGAATTCTTATAGGACTTATGGCGTTTTACAGGTCTCGATGCTTGATTTTTGCCCGGACATGGAGGGATATGGCAGATACAATAAAGTGAACTGCCACGACGGCTATATAGAATCCACATATATTCATCAACCCTCCTCCGAAGGTTAATGTCAGCCGGCGTCAAGTGCCTGTGGACAGAAGCGGAATTACTTTCTGCCTCCATCCTGAACTCTGACTAAAGCCGTGCCTTCAAATGCAGTACCATTCATAAATAGGCCGGTGACTGTCAGTTCGACATCTCCAACGCTTAGAAGGGCCTGAAGATCCTGGCGGGGGAACCTTGCCATGATTGCCTGAGTCTCTTCGTCGAACCATATCCACTGCTGTTCAATATCACCCTCAAGACGAAGGCTTGCGGAATTTACATCAGCAACATCATAGCCTTCAGGAAAATACAAAAACGTGGTAATCCACTTGCCTTGACTTTTGAGATTAATGACGGGGGGATTTATTTCAACTTCGATTTGCACACTCAAACCTTGCTCGTAAGCCCCCATGTCGACTCGTCCGCCAAGAACACGTGGCTGGCCATCCAGGTCCGTCTCGTCGGGGCCGGGGACATAAGCCGGGTCGCCTGCATCAATACAGGGCGAACCGGCAAGCAGATGATAATCACCATCAACCCAGTGGCCGCCGGTGTCCCAATAACCCGGCGAGACAAACAAAGGGTCATCACTGATGTTGCCGGAGCCGGTCCAGCCACCCAGAACGCAGGAGTATGTGACATCTATGGTACCATCGGGCCAGATTTGAGCATCCTGGTCAATGCCGTCCTCGTCCATATTGTTCCACAGGATAGAGTTGGTTAGTACTAATATGTTTCCATCATTGAGTATACCGCCGGTGGTCTTTCCAGTCCCGTTACCAACGACGGTGCAATTGGCCAGCGTCACTCCTCCTCCGTCGGCGAGTACCGCTCCTCCTCCACTAAAGCCGCCCTCAGCCCAGTTACCGGTAAACAGACAGCTAAATAGCTTTGCGGACCCACCAAAACTGACCAATGCACCACCACCGGCACTGGCAAAATTATTCATGAATGTACATGTTATGAAATTTGCGTCTGTACTGCTATTTAATATCGCCCCCCCCTCTCTGCCTGAATTGGCAGTAAAGAAGCAGTTTGTAAGCGTTACGGTGCTTTGTGAGTTACCCATCGCTCCGGCATCATCGGCAGCCGAGTTGCCGGTAAAAACACAACCGTTGAGCACGGCATTACTCCTGAAGTTTCGTATGGCTCCGCTATGGGAACTTGCGGAGTTTTCGGTGAATGTACAGTTTGTCAACAGAGCGCTACTGTTGAAGTCGTATATGGCCCCGCCCAAGCCGGCTGAGTTGGCGATGAAGTTGCAGTCTGTTAGTACGGGATTTGCTTCTTCGTTGTACATCCCGCCGCCACTCCCGGTAGAGGAGTTCTGAGTGAACGTGCAGTTGGTCAGTGTCGGACTGCTGTAATAGTTGTACATCCCGCGGTTGTTATTACTGAATGCGCAGCCGGTCAATATCGGGTTGCTGTTGTCATTGTGCATCGCCTTGAAGTTGCCGCTGAAAGTACAACCGGCAAGTGTCGGACTGCTGTCATAGTTATCCATCCCGTCGGGCCAGTTGTCAATAAAGGCACAGTCGGTCAACGAGGGGCTGCTACCGGTGTTGTATATTCCGCCGCCGCCGCCGGAGTTTGCCCAGTTTTCCCGGATTGTACAATTTGCCAGTGCAGGAGCACCCTGATCGTTATATACACCTGAACCGTACCTGTAGATCCCCGTTCCATTGGCGTTGCCGGCAGTAATTGTAAAGCCATCCAGGACGGCAGTAGCATCGGTGCCGCTGCCGGTAACAACCTGATAGCTGTTCTCGGTATTATTGGCAAAGTTCGCACCGTCGTTACCGGCTAAATCACCGCTGAGGATAGTTTGGTAAAATTCAATATTTCTGGCATCGGGGTTTAGCTGGCCGAATCCTGCGTAACCACCTTTGACTGTCACTCCATTGACAAGTTGGAACGTTGCAAACCTGTCGCCGGTGGTGATCCCAGCACCCTGGTCGGGCCTGTATGTACCCTGAGCAACCTGTATTTCATCTGCAGCCACAGCAACATTGAGGGCATCCTGAAGATAGTTGTAGGCATCATTCCACGATGAGCCATTGTCGGCACCGGCAGCATCGGTATCAACGTAGATTATTTTGGCATGAACAGCAGTGCAGAAACTCAATAGAATAGTAAGTGTGAAAAGTACGAGCGTGTTTTTAAGATACGTTTTAGCCACTTTTTGAACTTCCTTTTTCTTTATTTGGGCTTTACAAGCCTTATTCTCATGTCAAAACCTGTCCATAAAAGGAAGGCCTGCCAAACAACATCCTGGCGAAATTTGGTATGCTAACCAGCCACCAGAGGGCTGTCAAGCAATTTTTATAGGACTTTTTGAAATATTGGTCACAAAACAGGCCAGTTTTGGCCTTGACTTGGCCTAAAAACCGGTTAAAATTCGCATCTCGTGAATCTTGAACCGAATCTCAGACGAGATAACGGCCAATGAATTATTGCTAAAAATAATAAATATGGAGGCCACAGGTGGCTTATAATTGTGTTGTATTGATAAAGCAAGTTC
Source organism: Phycisphaerae bacterium (assembly GCA_011776225.1). GTDB lineage: Bacteria > Planctomycetota > Phycisphaerae > Sedimentisphaerales > Anaerobacaceae > CS2-K091. The sequence continues at coordinate 21,363 of JAABXR010000248.1, read as the reverse complement.
CTGATACCAAAAGGATTACGGGCCAGGCGATGAACGATGACGGCACGGTCAATCGTTCGGCCCTGCCGGCTATTTTTAATCCGGAAGACCTTAATGCACTGGAACTGGCCCTGCAAATCAAGGAAAAATACGGGGGTAATATCACGGTCATCACAATGGGTCTGCCGGCCGCGAGCAGGATTCTTCGCGATTCGCTTTATCGCGGGGCCGACGAGGCTATCCTGATAACCGATAAGCGATGTGCGGCCAGCGATACGTTAGCGACCAGTTATATCCTTAGCTGCGCGGTTAAAAAGATTGATCACGATATTGTTATCTGCGGCCGGCAGGCAATCGACGGTGACACGGCACAGGTGGGACCTCAATTAGCTGAGAAACTTGNNGAGCTTAACGGCACAAGTATAACAGCACGACGAAATATCGGCGCAGGGTGGCAGCAGGTACAAACCAGCCTGCCGGTGCTTTTGACTGTAACCAGCGACGCGAATGAGCCGAGGGTAGCGGCTGCGAAGAAAACGATGAAATATAAAAACGCACGCACACCTTTTGAAATCGAACAAGAAGTCAAAGCCGATAATCCCGATACCGACGATGCAACAACAAAGGCCCTCATCGAGCGGAAGTTCAGCATATTGGAAGAAAAGAACCTGCTGATTAAACAATGGGATTTGGATTTTCTCGGCGCGGATTTGACCTGGTGCGGACGAAGCGGCTCGCCAACCAAAGTCCATCGTATTCAAAGTGTAGTTCTGGCTGCTAAAGAGAGTAAAGACGTTGAGCCAAACGAGAATGGAATCTCAGGTATGATACACGAACTGATAGATGACAAGATAATCTCATGATATGTAAAAGAATGGATGATTTATGATAAATGTGAACAGAGAAGGTGAAGTCTGGGTATTCGGCGAGCAGCATGGCGGGCAGTTGGAAGATACGCCGATCGAATTGATGGGCAAAGCCAGACATTTGGCCGATACATTAGGCGTCAAACTGGCGGCGGTCCTTTTAGGGGATAGTGTCAGGGAATTAGCAGGAAAGCTCATACACTACGGGGCCGACAAGGTATATCTGGTTGATAACCCTCTGTTGCGAAATTATCAGGCCAACAGCTATGCGAAGGTAATTTACGATTTGATACACAAGCATGAGCCACAGATTGTGCTTTACGGGGCGACCGTCACGGGCCGTGGGCTGGCGCCGCGTATCGCAAGCGCGGCAAAGGCAGGTCTTACAGCCGACTGTACGGATTTGCAAATCGGCGACCATACGACGGCCAAAGACAAACAGGTCCATAAGAACCTTATGTTCCAGGTCCGGCCGGCCTTCGGCGGAAACATCATCGCCACGATTATCAATTACGACCGCTGGCCTCAAATGGCAACGGTGCGTGAAGGCGTGATGCCAATGCCGGAGCCGGACACAGCTCGGACCGGAGAAATCATCGAAGAGAAAAAAGAGCTTTCGAAAGAGGACCTGCCTTTAGAAATTCTGGACGAACACAAACGTGCCAAAAAGGTGAACCTGAAGGCGGCAAGAATCATTGTGGCAGGCGGAGCGGGAGTGGGCAGTAAAGACAATTTCAAACTCATCTGGGACCTGGCAAACTGCCTTGGCGGGGCGCCGGCGGCGAGCAGAGCAGCGGTAGACCTTGGGTTTATCGACCACGACCACCAGGTCGGACAAACGGGGACAACTGTTCGGCCCAGCCTGTATATAGCAGTCGGAATCAGCGGCGCGATTCAGCATCAGGCGGGGATGTCCCAGAGCCAGAAAATCGTCGCAATCAATAACGACCCGGAAGCGCCGATATTCCAGACGGCACATTACAAGATAGTCGGCGACCTGAACGAAGTTGTACCCAAGATGATAAAATCAATTAAAGAAAAAAGCTGAGATGCTCAACTCTCGTTGCTCATTTAGCATATGAGGCAAAGGACGTAAAGCACAGCATACAAGGTAAGGCAAATGGCGAATTTTTATAGAGATAACAATGATATACAGTTTTTGTTAAGGTATATAGACACAGGCAAATTAGCTGAACTTGCAGAGGATGGTTTTAAGTTCTCCGGCGAGTTTGACTATGCACCGGCCAACGCCGAAGAGGCTATACAGAACTACGAGATGGTTCTGGACACGCTGGGCCAGTTGAGCGGTGATTTCATCGCTGAGCGTGCCGAAGATGTCGACCGCCAGGGTAATATCCTTAACGAAGACGGAACAGTATCCTATGCAAAGGGTACGGCTGAAAATCTTGAGAAACTTGCACAGGCGGAGGTCATGGGCTTTACACTGCCGCACCGGTTCGGTGGTTTGAATTTTCCAAATGTTATCTACTCGATAGCTATCGAGATAGTATCGCGTGCCGATGCTGCGCTTATGAACATATTCGGATTGCAGGGGATAGCGGAGACCATCAACGCGTTCGCATCAGAGGAAATCAAGCAAAAATATTTACACGAATTTTCCGGCGGTAAGGTGACGGGTGCGATGGTTCTGACGGAACCTGACGCCGGCTCAGACTTGCAGGCGGTGAAGCTGCGGGCGTTCCAAGACAAAGACAGCAAGTGGTTTCTGCATGGAGTGAAGCGTTTTATCACGAACGGGTGCGGCGAGGTGCTTCTGGTACTGGCCCGCAGCGAGCCGGATATAAGCGACGGCCGGGGATTGAGCCTTTTTGTCTGTGACCGAGGGTCAACGGTGCATATACGCCGGCTGGAAGATAAACTCGGCATCCACGGCTCACCTACGTGCGAGATTTTCTTTGATAATACGCCCTGTGAGATAATCGGCGACCGCCAGCGCGGTCTTATAACATACGTTATGAGCCTGATGAATGGAGCCCGTATCGGTATTGCGGCACAATCAGTCGGTATCGCGGAGGCGGCGTTTCGAGTCGCGCGTGATTACGCGTCGACGAGAAAGCAATTCAACATCGAAATTGAAAAGCTACCCGCGGTGCGCGATATGCTCATCGACATGAAGATTGCAATCGAGGCCGGCCGGGCACTTTTATATGAGACTTCGCGGGTAGTGGATTTGGAAATTGGATACGCCAGACGGCTGCAAGAAAATCCCCCGGAAGATAAGGCGGAGGCCAAACAAATCAAGGCCAATTCGCGAAAGTATAAAAGATGCGCGGGCATGCTGACGCCGATGAGCAAATACTATTGCAGCGAGATGTGTAACACGATTGCTTACGATTCGATTCAGGTCCTCGGCGGCAGCGGGTATATGCGTGATTATGCCTGTGAAAGGCACGCCCGAGACGCGAGAATTACCACTATTTACGAGGGGACAAGCCAATTGCAGATTGTGGCCGCGGTTCGCGGGGTATGCAGCGGGACGGCGGAAAAATTCATTGCCGAGCTTGCCGGGCAGCAGTTTGCGCCGGGAGTGGAAGATTTGCTGGAAAAACTCTCCGAAGGTACGGAACAATTACAAAAATCGATTACCTTTGTGAAAGAAAACGGCAACGAATATATGGACCTTTACGGCAGAGCGCTGGTGGATATCGCGATAGATTTGATTATCGGATATCTTTTCTGCGGGCAGGCGAGCACGGAAGTTGATATGGAAGTCAGTGCCGAGGATAACGGCGAGGGTGAAAACGGAGGAACCATCAGCATGAAAGAACGAAAGGCGATGATCGCCCGTAGATTTATTACCAGGAACGCACCGAAGATTACATCTCTTACAGAGTCAATTTGTGCCGGTGATAAGTCAACGTTAACGGATTATGAGGCTTTAGTCGGGCCGGTACCGACTGAGTAAGGAAGAGATTATGTTTCGAGCGATGATATTCGACTTCGACGGTGTAATAACGGATTCGGAGGTTCTGCACCTTCGCGCTTTCAATAAGGTATTGGCCCGGTACAACATCGAGATAAAAGACGAGGTTTATTACAAAGAGTATCTGGGTTTTACCGACCTTGACTGCTTTAAGTCCGTTGTTGAGAAAAGTGATCTCGGGCTCGATTCCGAGCAAATCAGAAACCTTATAAAACAAAAAAACCAGATATTCGAGGAACTGGCGGCAACCGAAGCTACGATATTCGAGGGCGTGCCTCAGTTTCTGCAAATGCTCAGGGACAATGGCGTGCCGATGGCAATCTGCTCGGGGGCGGTGCTGGAAGAGATTGCGTTGATACTGGAACAGTCCGGGCTGGGCCATTTCTTCGATGAAATAGTTGCCGGCGATCAGATAACAAAAGGCAAGCCGGACCCGGAAGGATTCCTGCTGGCATTAGACAGACTCAATAAAGGAAAGCAAAATCCCATCGCCGCCGGCGAGTGTGTTGTTATAGAAGACTCGCACTGGGGGCTGGAGGCGGGCAACGCCGCCGGGATGCACACAGTCGGGATAACAAACACCTACAATCCCGGGCAACTTTCAATGGCGGAAAAAATTGTCGCAAGCCTGAGCGAATTAACCATTGACGATTTACGACAGCTTTGCATCTGACTGCTCTATCTGCTCAATGAGCTACGTCGAGTTTTACGCGGGCCGGTTATCCAAACGAGCAATCTTGCAATCAGGAAAAGGGCAACGAAAACGGCCATATGCATTATGATCCAAGGCCCCATCTCGCCTAAATTCAGCCAACTATCCAAGAGAGAACGATTAAAAAGGCCCAGAAATTTCAGAGGCTGACCAATATACGACACAGGTATAGCCAAAGCAACATAAACCAAACACCAAATATACCAGCGCCGCCGGAGACCCAATTGGAAGCAAAATATAATAAAACCCATTCCCATCGAAAATATATAAAATGTCACTAAAGGACTAATTACCAGAAACAGATAATCCCTCGAAGACTGCATTAAAGAAAAAGGATACTGATAGATGTATTCCCTTGTAGGTAAGTAGCCCTTCATATACATTACGTAAAAGGCAAACACAAAGCCAAGAGGCATGCCTAATAGAAAACCCAATAGTAACCTCAACCACCAACGAGGACGCTGGTGTTTTGCAGAAAAGTACATCGGCGATAAGCAGATAAAAGCAACAAGTACACCTCCGACCATACCAGTTATGATGCCTGAGTTGAAAGACCAACGTCTTGCTCTTCCGTATTGTTCCATGCCAATACCAATATGCTCTGTTGCAGGTCCTGCTGTAATGTTGCCGCGCAGGCGGTCTATCCTGCCTGTGTATCTGAACGCTTGTACAAAAGCGGACTTTCCCAAAAGCTGATTTAACCGAGGAAAGACTTCCTTCATATCAGAGGCACTAACTTCAGCAAAATTAGAGAGCAAAAACATACGTTCCTGAAAAGGGCGTCGGTCAACGAGATATCGAGAGAACACAACCAAGTCGATGGATGTGTTACCGTGAAATGTTGAGGATATTTCAAGAGGATAGAAAACCACGGGACTCTTGAATTCATATATTATCGGTTCGACACTTTGTGGATCTGGTCCTACCTCTATAACATCAAAGACAAAATAAGGACAGTTATACTTATTAAGGTATTTTGAAATCAGCTTGCGGATGCTATCGGGCAACGATACCTGTCCACCTGTTAATGCCCTGGCTTTTTCCTGAACCCAGTCTGCGAAATCATCCGGCCGGTTTACTTTTACTACGGTGACATCATGAGCACCAAGACGCTTGTGAAACGTAATCCGAAAAGGCTCAGCCACTTCCAAAAGGCCGCCACCGCCTCCTCCCTTACTTGTCCTCTCTTTGAAGAATTTGACGTCTCGCCTAGCAAGTAATTTTTCGACGGCTTCAAATGTATCTTTACTTCCCAAAGCCACATTGGGCTCAGAAGGAAGCGGAAGGAATTCAATCACCTTGGTTTTCTCCGAGGATGAAACATCGGTTGCCAGGCACAGAATTTCAGTTTCGCCGCCCCAGCCTACGATTGCGCGCTGGCCGGATTCGGTAAGGGTGACAGGTTTCGTGCTTAGATGCCAGCCTCCTTTGTCTGCAGGGCAGGTCTTTGGCGGGACAAAAAAGACAGTCAAAAGCACGCCGATTATACAGATATACGAATATCTCTGAGTGGTTTCTGATTTGTACATGACTTTCGCTTAACCTCCGCAAACAAATGTCGATTTATCTTTTCCCCTGTATTACGCCGGGCCCTACGATTTTAAATTTGACATCGCCGGTTTCCAGGTCGTACTCAATCTGGTCGACAAGAGTGCCATTGTAAATACAGGGGTGAAACGCATCTCCCCGGACTGTGAGGACGGCTTTGACGGCATCGTAGAATAATCTGCTGCCTGTAAATTCCTTATCTTTCTCTTTATATGTGACGCCGCCGGTGGCAAGAAGATCGGAAAGCTCCGTTCTCTTATCGGCGGTTTCAATGAGATTGGCCACCACGCGGCCGGCCGTGACCGTAACATGCCGGTCGGCCTTACCGTCAACAATAGGAAAGTAGTCGACACCGAGTCCCCGGCCTTTGGCCTCTGCAATAATTTGATTGGTCTCCAAAAAGTATTTTAAGGTGTCAAAGTTATCCACGATTGCATAGCATCGCTTGCGCAAGCTGAACCTGCCGGCATCTGAATTGGGCTCCGAGATGGTGGAATTGTTCACTGTAATTGTTCCCGGCCCCGTAGCTAAAAAGAACGGCCCATTAGCATCATTAGCGTCATAGTCAAACTTAACACATTTGAGTTCGAAACCACCAAGCATTTTATCTCCGGCGGTTTTTGTGCTTTGAAGCCTTACCGTCGGGCCGATGGCACTGAGATGGTCAATAGTACCCGCGGAAGGAGAGAGACGTTTATCTTTTTCCCTTGATAAATCCACGGTAAGCAGCGGCGTCGAAAGTGCAAACGTCTGCAGGCTGTTGGCGTCCTCGCGCTGCATCTGACATCGACAATCGCCCTCGAAACGGGCCTGATTTGACGAAGGCAGGAACTGGGCCTTCCTCTTAGCGGATATTTTTACCGGCACGACGGTTCCGTTGGATTCGGTACGAACCAGGTCATCTGTGAAAAATGTAAGCTCCGAGGGACCGTTCGCAATAGTATCATGAGTTAAGGCGGAAAAATCAATCATCTGAGATATGAAAACGGATCGACCTATAATGCCGATCGATTCTTTTAGCTTTTCACGGGCAGTTGTAAGTAGCTGCTCGCTGCTAATCAGGGCAGAATTTGTATCGGCTTGTGCAATACCCATCGGAGTAATGACCAAACCTTCGTCGCAGGTGACAACGATTTCGACAGGCTCTTTCTCAGGAATTTCGGGCGAGTTCGGGGAAACGGGAGAGTTTGGTTCCAGCTTGTTCTCAGTGTCGGAAGATTTTATTTCAGCTCCATCAGGACGGTTCGGATCAGCCTTATCGGATTGTTCTTTTGAATCTTCGGGCCCGAGGATGTTACTAACAGAAAGTTTTTCAAGGGCAAAAATCAACTGCTCGGCACTATCCACGACAACGTTCTTATTGAATACACACCTGTAACTTTGAGCTTCTTTTTGCTCGGCAGCAACGGTTTTTTCCGGCTGCCGGGGCCCGGACATGGAGTTAGGGTCAGGCGGTTTGCGGAGTTTGTCCTTTTCTGTTGGGAAAAAAGGGGACTTCGTGCTCTTTAGACTGGCACTATCCAGATTCAGTATTTTAAGAAACTCAATACGCTCCAACTGCTCGTTATAGATGAGCTCAAGGCCGCTGCCGCGCACCTGAACATTCTCTGAAACGTACCTGAGGGAACCCGGTGTCAAAAATTGTGAAGTATCACTGATAAAGGTAACATCATCGAGATAGAAAAAGCCTTCTTTAATATCACCTGAATTTTCGGGCACAATGTGCGCGACGACGTTTCCTGTGAATTTGGCATCCTTAGGTGTGGGCTTTCCGAGAACGGTCTCAATTCGAACATCCCCTCTATCGGCCGTAATGTAACATCCTAAATCACGGCGAAAAACGTTCATATACGGCTTTTTGACTTCCCATTGGTTACTTGACTGGTGGAGAAGACTATCGAAGCCCAATACCCGGTCAATCTGCTTTTGCTCGTTTAAGTGTATGTATTCAGCCTTTTGGACGTTGCCAATTGCAGCTTTGCCAATCTTACCAACTTTATCATCGATTTGCTCAGAATTGCCATCGGCAAAAGTGTCCGTGACATCCGTATCAATCTCAATCCGCGGTGTTCTGCTTACGAGACTATAGAGCAGAATTGCCGCAAGCACAGCACCCAGCGAAATAAGCCATACCCGGAATTTTCGAGAGTTATCCATAACCGCCTCATTTGGCCATACTTTGGCCTAAAGGATTCCTTATGATGGTTGGGAAGGCGGCAGGTATCTGGTCATAAGCTCCTGCCACTTGCCGGTACTCTTCAGAATGTGCTCGATTACTTCCCGCACAGCCCCCCTGCCGCCGGGACGAGTAGTCACGTAATCGGCATACTGCTTAACTTCATCAACCGCGTTGGCAACAGCTACGCCGAAACCTGCGTATCTAATAGCGGGCAGGTCCGTCACGTCATCACCAATGAAAGCAATTGCCTCCGCCTGAAGGCCGAGTTTTTCAGCAAGCTCTTTGAGGGCGGGCAGTTTATTATGACAATCCTGGATACAATGCTCTACATCGAGTTGGCGAGCACGGCGCGTTGTCGGCTCAGATTCTCTTCCACTCAGAAAAGCGGTTTTGAGTCCGGCCCTATGCCACATTCGAATTCCGTGGCCGTCAAGTGAACTGAAAACCTTGCTCTCGCTGCCGTCGGCATTGATTATTATAGCAGTATCGGTCAAGACACCATCAACATCCATTACTAACATTTGTATATCTGAAAGATTCGACATATTAATCTCAAAAGAAGATACTCGATTTTCGAGCATCCGTTGTATTTATCCCACTACTTTTATCGTTACAATATCCTGTACGTCGATCAGGCCTACAGGCCTGTTGTCCGCGTCAACAACGGGCAGATCGTCAATTCTATACTTGTGAAAAATTGCCGTCGCCTCTGCAGCAAGTGCATCGGCCCTGATTTTCTTGCAATCGGCAGTCATAATGTCAGCGGCTTTGAATCCGAAAGCCTGCTGTCCCTGTTGTGTCACAAGGCGTCTGAGGTCGGCATCAGTAATAATGCCGGCCAGCCTGCCGTCCTTATCAACGACCATAACGGCCCCGTGGCGTTTCACATCGCTGGTGTTTTCAAGCAATTCCTGAACGGTGTCAGTGACTTGTGCGATGGGCAATTTTTCTCCCGGCCTGAACATCATCGACTGCTCAACCGTCATAAGCTTTGCTCCAAGAGAGCCTCCCGGATGAAAACGTGCATAATCTTCAACGCTAAAATTACGCGCCTTCATGACGGTAAAGGCGAGCGCATCACCAACGGCCAGCATACAAGCGGTTGAAACACTTGGAGCAACACCAAGTGGACAGGCCTCGTTTATCTGTCCCATACAAAGGACGACGTCTGCGTGCCTGCTCAGGGTTGAGTCTCTGTCGCCTGTTATCGCTATAAGTTTAATCTCCAACTGCTTGACAAGATTTATGAGGCGAGTGACCTCGTCGGTTTCTCCGCCGTAGCTTAATACAATCACAATGTCGTCTTTGCGCAGCCTGCCCAGGTCGCCGTGAACGGCCTCGGCAGGATGGAGAAAATGGCTCGGTGTTCCGGTCGAAGCCATGGTGGCGCTTATTTTTTGCCCGATGATGCCCGCTTTACCGATGCCGCTTATTATGCAGGAGCCTGTGCAGTTATAAATCATCCCGGCAGCCTGGGCAAAAGAGGTGTCCACAATCGGGGTTACAGAACCTATAGCCTCGGCCTCCGCTTTGATTACCTCCCGTGCGTAATCAAGGTCGAATTCCACTTATCATTAGCTCCTCTATCGGTTGAGTATTAAATCCTCAACCGACACTAATATCTATACTTTTACGACACTACCGCGTTCATTATAACAGACCAACTCGTGTTTTTCTCCGGTATAATCCGGCGCCGAATGGATAACCACCTGCTTCTCTGTAAGTTGCTCAATCTGGACAATCATTGCGCGCTTGGCGTTCTGCAGATAGTCGGCGACTTCGGGCGAGACAAACAACTCGATTCGTTTAATCTGGTCTTTCGAGGCCGAAAGATTCAACAATCGAATAACCTCAATAGCCAAAGATTCCTGGCTTTTCACAAAGCCGGAACCGGCACAATGAGGACACGCCAGATATGTGCTTGACTGCAGGGAGGGACGAATTCTCTGGCGTGTCATTTCGATGACACCAAATCTACTCATCCTCAGTATTCTGGAACGGGCGCGGTCGGCCTTGGCGGCTGTGCGAAAAACTTTTTCCACATCCCTGCGGTGCTTTTCACTCTGCATATCAATAAAATCACAGATTATAAGTCCGCCCAGGTCTCGGAGCCTAAGTTGTCGCGCAATTTCTGTAGCGGCCTCCATATTCGTCTCGTAAGCGGTTTGTTCGGCACTTTTAGGCCTGCGGTGTCTGCCGCTATTGACATCAATCGAAACCATTGCCTCGGTCTGCTCTATCACGATTGACCCGCCACCTTTAAGCTCAACCGTACGAGACTGGACCTTGGTAATCTCGCCCTCAATTTTATACTTGTGAAACAGCGGTACGTTGCCATCATAATATGTCGCCCTCCGCTTTAAGCGCGGCGTTGCAATGGCGAGAAAATCCCTGATTTTTCGAACTACCGTTTCGGAATCGCATATTATTTTGCTTAT
>JAABXR010000248.1:0-10657 GCA_011776225.1 Phycisphaerae bacterium | reverse complement strand
ATTCCTGGTAAAGCTCGCCCGGTGCCCGCTCAGTGTCTATCCTTTTTTCGATAGCGGTCCAGAGACGCTTGAGATACTTCAAATCGTTTTGTATGTCCCTTTTGGAGCAGCCCTGCCCCGCCGTTCTGATGATAAATCCGATCCCTTTTGGCGGTTTACTCTGGGTGAGAATCTGACGGAGTCTCTTTCGCTCATCTTCATCCTCAATCTTGTGTGAAATCCCGTGCTTTTGCATCCAGGGCATCATAACCAGGTACTTGCCGGGCAAAGCAAGATATGTGCTAAGTGTGGGCCCTTTTGTCTTTACCCCTTCCTTTGTTACCTGAACGACGAGCTCCTGTCCCTTACGAAGGCAATCCTGAATCGGCGGCCTCTGCTTCAGGGATTTTCTCCGTCCGATGTTGTCGGCACGCCCACCACCGGGCTTTGAAAAATATCGAGGGTGCAGGTCACTGATGTGAAGGAAACCATTTCTACCTATCCCAAAATCAATAAAAGCGGCCTGTATCCCGGCTTCAATATTTGCCACCTTTCCCTTATACACATTGCCGACGTGGCTGCCGATACTCGCTCTTTCCACGTACAGTTCTTCAAGGGAACCTCCCTCAACAACCGCAACCCTGCACTCCTCGCTCTCAGCTACATTTATAAGCATTTCTCTTGACATTACTTTCCCTCGTATCTCGTTTCTCGACTCACGATTAATTAACCTTCCATTTCACGTTCGTGCGTCTAATCGGCGCTATTAACTTGTCCGGTTCGAGCTCCAGCAGTTTTAGAATCTCGTCAACTCTTACCGTACCTGTCGAACTGATTTTACATTCAACTACTATTGCTTTAATACCTGTTTCGATTGACTTCAAAAAAGGCCTGACGTCTACATTTTTGAATTTCGAATGTTTCGTATCTACACTGCGCTGCAGATTTAAATTTTCACTTGCGAGCAAACGCTCAATCACAGCCTTTAGCTTGTCGTTAATAGACTCAGGCGATACAGAAAAAATATATGTGGCTGAGTCAGGTTGGTAAGAGGTATTTGCCACCGTGGTCTCGACAGAAAGCAATTCACACTCCTTCGGTAACTGGCCGGAGAGCCTGTCCTTGATTCGTGACTCGTAATCGGTACCCTGCGGCCCGTTTGGATCTCGATTTACCCGAAGGCAGAGTAAATCATCATCCGAGGCAACTGCGACAGTTCTTGGCAGGGGCAGGGACAGTTTCGGACGAGGATTGAAACCCCCGCTATATCGCATGTTGATACCGGCGCGAACGCAGGCCCGTTGAAAAAGCTTGATCGTTTCAGCGNNGCGAACGCAGGCCAGTTGAAAAAGCTTGACCGTTTCAGCGTGTGAGAGGAACCTTAGGCTCCCTCCTACCTTGAATTTTATTAGCAACAGGATAGTTTCGTTCGACACCGTTATGTGCTTATCCCCTTATTCTGTTTTCAGGGCTGTCCTGATAACAATCCACAGCCTTTTATCCGGGCCTCCAGAGGCAATACGGTACATCTGGTAAGCCTTTTGAGCATTATGCCTATCTTTACATTAAAAACAAGCATTTTTTCTTAAAACTGTATTCCCGAGGCCGTATTTTCGGCTTATGGCGTATATTAGGCATGGGCTTTAACGGGCAGAAGAGATGAATTTGCTTTTGCTTTTGCCTTTTTTACTTTAGAATTAGCTAATGGTCTATCTTTGGGTAATCTTATTGATTCTGGTCAATGCACTTTGCCTTGTGCTTGTGCTTTTTGCCCTGCCGGGCAACTGGCTAATCGTCATATTGACCTGCCTGTTTGCGTGGTGGCATGAGGGAATTTTCTCCATCTACACGCTGATTGCAATAGCGGTTCTGGCTACGCTTGGTGAACTGTTCGAATTCTTCGGGGGTATGGGAGGCGCCAGAAAAGCCGGCGCACAGTGGTGGGGCTCATTTGGAGCACTTGGAGGCGCTATATCCGGTGCGGTTCTTGGCACATTTCTTATCCCCATTCTTTTTTTGGGAACGCTTATCGGCGCCTGTGTGGGAGCAGGTATCGGAGCATGGCTATTTGAACTGGCGGCCGGCCGACAAATGAAAGATTCTGCCCGTTCGGGCCTTGGGGCCGGGATAGGTGAACTGCTTGGTATCACCATCAAAATCACTCTTGGCTTTATCATCTGGGCAATTATAGCCGTCGCGGCCTTTTGGCCGTAAAGACATATCAATCGTGAAAACATCGCGTCAGAGCCCTTTTTCTCTTGAAATTTTACGATAATCTGATATGCTATTTTTATGTGTTTTTCGGCTGTCCGGAAGGAGGATGCCCAAAAAGCAATTTTTTTGGAATTTCCCGGAGTTGCTCTACGTTTAACGAGAATTAACAATGCTTGAAACGGAGAAATAATTAATAATTTCAAGAGGTAATAAATGGTAGAGATTACAAATCTCAAAAAAGTCATTTTCGTCTCAGTATTATCGGCGGCAGTAATTTCTCGCATTGCTGCGGGAGCGATTATTTATGTCGACGATGATACACCGCCGGGTGGTAACGGCCAGAATTGGTCAACGGCTTACAAGTATCTACAAGATGCGCTAGTGGCGGCTGCTAACGGCGATGAGATTCGCGTCGCCCAGGGTACCTACAAGCCTGATAGCAATTCAACCGATCCTAACGGCAGCGGCGACCGCTTTGCAACATTCCAGCTAAAAAATGGCGTCGTTGTTAAAGGAGGTTACGTCGGATTTGGTGAGCCGGACCCTAACGCCCGTGATATTCAATTATACGAGACCATCCTGAGCGGCGATTTAAACGGCGATGATGTTGAAGTTCAGGATCCTCTGGACTTGCTGTTAGAACCCACGCGCAGCGAAAACAGTTACCACGTCGTGACTGGCAGTGGAACGGATGAAACAACAGTCCTGGATGGGTTCACGATTACAAAAGGCAGCGGTTGGATCGCTGGCGGCGGAATGTACAACATTAACGGCAGTTCAACATTGATCCGGTGTACTTTCCGCGCCAACTCCGTCTTTTGGGACGGAGGAAGTGGCGGGGGGATGTTGAACAGCAATAGCCACCCAACCTTGACCAACTGCAGCTTCATCGGCAACGCCGGCTATGAAGGCGCTGGAATGTTCAACTACAATAGCAGCCCGACGTTAATCAACTGTGCCTTCATCGCCAACAAATCCGGCGGCCCGGAGTGGGGCGTCGCCGGTGCAATGGGAAACTGGGAGAGTTGCAGCCCAACGCTGATCAACTGTATGTTAATCGGTAATTCAGCCAGTGACTATGGGGGCACGATCAGGAGCGGCGGAAATTATACACACACCGTCAGCAATCCAACGCTCATTAATTGCACAATTGTCGGTAACTCGGCTGGAATACGTGGTGGCGCGTTTGAACAGGAAAGCGGAACCCTGACACTGACAAACTGCATCTTATGGAACAATACGGCCCCAATCGGCTCTATGGTGTATTTAGACCAGGGATACCAGGTTAATGCAATAGTCAACATCAACTACAGTGACATTGAAGGATGGCAAAGTGGATTTTATATTGAAGGCGGGTGCACGCTAAACTGGGGAGAAGGTAACATCGATGCTGATCCACGCTTTGCTTTGCCCGGGTACTGGGGCAATGTCAATGATCCAAATATAATTGTTGAGCCGGATGACCCAAACGCTATTTGGATTGATGGTGATTATCATTTAAAATCGGAAGCGGGCAGATGGGATGCGAATAGCCAAACCTGGGTAAAGGATTTGGTGATAAGTCCCTGTATCGACACCGGGAATCCCGATTCGGATTGGACAACGGAACCATGGCCACATGGCAAACGAATAAATATGGGAGTTTATGGCGGGACTCCTGAAGCAAGCATGTTAGGCAATATTGCAGACTTAAATATTGACGGAGTGTCAGATGACAGGGACATGAAGCTGCTCTTAGACAATTGGCTTTATGAAGACCTCCTACTGCCTGAAGACTTAAGCAAAGATGGGATAGTCAATTTCACCGATTTTTCCATTTTTGCCAACATTTTGGGGCTTCCCAGTCCGGCACTTTATCCGAATCCGGCTGACGATGCAACAACTGTGAACATAACCGCTTATTTGAGTTGGACGGCCGGGTCTTGTGCCACGTCGCATGATGTTTACTTTGGAACGAGCAGTCCGCCGCCATTTATATGCAACCAGACTACTACAACATTTGACCCCGGCACGATGGCTTATTACACGACGTACTACTGGCGTATCGATGAAGTCAATCCCCTGGGCACGACCACTGGTACTATCTGGAATTTCACGACCATACAATCCCCACCGCCATAAGTGGTTTGTCACAATGTCATCCTAAAATAAAACGGCCTTGAGGATTACTATTGCGGCCTTTTGGCCGTAAAGACATTCCAATTGTGAAAACATCGCACCAGGGCTCTTTTTCTCTTGCAATTTTGCGAAAATCCGGTATATTATTTCTTTGCATTCTTCGGCTGTCCGGCAGGAGGATGCCCAAAATGCAATTCTTTTGGAATTTCCCTGAATTGCCATATTGCCGGTGAAGGATTACAATACTGAAATGCAAAGTAAGCTCATTTTAGAGAACTAAAAATGGGTGGAAAAACAAATCTGAAAACGTTTCTGGTAATGGCGGTATTATCAGTGGGGATTCACTGTGCAACCGCTTTGGGTGGTAAATTCATCTACGTTGACTCATCGAGAAACGGCGATGGTTCGAGCTGGCAGAAGGCCCATAAGTATCTTCAGGATGGGCTGGCTAATGCCAAGACTTCTGAAAAACCGGTAGAAATAAGAGTGGCGGAAGGCACTTATACCCCGGATTGTAATTCAGATGATCCCAACGGCAGCGGGGACCGTAATGCCACGTTCAAACTCTTCAGTGGAGTGATTATTAAAGGCGGATATGCCGGAGCCCGCCGGTCGGATCCCAATCTCCAAGATATTGAACTGTACGAGACTATACTTAGCGGCGACCTGAAACTTGACGATGGTCCCGACTTCGCCAACAACGACGAGAACAGCTACCATGTTGTAACAGCAAAAGGTACCGATTCAACGTGCGTTCTCTACGGTTGTACAATCGCCTGCGGCAACGCAAACACAAGTGACAACGACCGCGGCGGGGGAATGTATATACTATCCAGCATACCGGCTGTTTCCGACTGCACTTTCAGACAAAACTCGGCCCATTACGGCGGGGGAATGTACAACAACGACAGCATTTCGACAGTGACCAAATGCACGTTCAGAGGAAATTTTGCCCAATATGGTGGTGGAATTCGCAACGATTACAGTTCTATAACACTGCTCAATTGCACGTTCATTGGGAACATGGCAACAAAAGAAGAGTATGGCAGCGGTCATGGCGGTGCGGTATACAATGCAGACTCTATCGACCTGAGACTGACCAACTGCACGTTCATCGAAAACACGGCAACAGGCCAACTCGGTCGGGGTGGCGGGATATATAACTTTTCCAGCACCCCAATATTTCTCACCAACAGTACCTTCACCGGCAATTCAGCTATGCACCGCGGAGGTGGGATATATGGCCGGCATGGAGACATAACTTTGTTCAACTGCACATTCAGCGGAAATTCTGCTCTTTGGGGCGGCGGGATGTGGAACTTCTACGACAACCTGACACTGATTAACTGCACCTTCACAGGCAACTGGGCAAAAGATGGGGGTGGAATTTTCAACGAGGCCGACACCGGCCATACCGTAACCAATTGCATCTTCTGGGACAATGGCGCTGAGCAAATTTCAGGGAATGCAAACGTGTCGTACAGCGATGTTGAAGGAGGCCGGCCGGGTGGATACAATATTAACGCCGAACCGCTGTTCATAGACGCCGACGGAGTTGATAACATAGCCGGAACACAGGATGACAACCTGCGCTTGCTGGCAGGTTCTCCCTGTCTGAACGTGGGTGACAATTCGAATATCCCGACATCGCTTACTACCGATCTCGATGGAAATCCACGTATCGTGGATATTATTGTCGACATGGGAGCCTATGAGGGGCCAAAGCAGGGCTTCCTGCTGAGCACAGATTCTGTCACGGTCCCGGAAGGAGGTACCGCAACATTTACGGTTGCCCTGGCGATGCCCCCGCCCGGTGCGGTTTGGGTAACCGTAGTTCACCATTCCGGCGATCCTAACATTACGGTCGAATCCGGATCGGTATTAATATTCAATCCATCCAACTACAAGCAGCCGCAGACAGTTACACTTTCAGCCGCCGAGGATGAGGACAATGTCGAGGGGACAGCTCTAATCCGGATTAGCGCCGCTGACTTCTTTAGTGTGAGCGTTACCGCTACCGAAGAGGAGAACGAGCCTATTTTTACTGTTGTATATGTTGATGCCAACGCCACCGGTGCAAATGACGGCACGAGTTGGCCGAACGCTTACAACCACCTTCAGGATGGTCTGGCGGATGCGAATTTTACCGGGGTACGAAAAGAAATCCGGGTAGGTTCCGGCATATATACACCTGATAGTAATTCGAGCCATCCCAATGGTACCGGCAACCGATATGCCACATTCAAGCTCGTCAACGGCGTGGCTGTTAAAGGTGGTTATGCAGGTTTCGGCGCACCAAATCCCAACGTTAGGGATATCAAGCTTTACAAGACAATCCTTAGCGGCGACTTAGCGAATAATGACAGAGACGTGAATGAGATTCGCCAGTTGCCCAACGACCCATGCCGGGCTGAAAATAGCTATCATGTCGTAACCGGCAGCAGAGTTTACCATCATGCAGTGCTCGACGGTTTCACTATCATGGGGGGCAACGCTAATGATACGGCGGTCGAATCTCCATACCGCGCCGGCGGTGGGATGTACAATTTCATTGGTAAACCGATAGTAACCAACTGCACTTTCAGTGGTAACGGGGCCCGGGAAGGAGGAGGAATGTTTAATTTCGGAAGCAGCACGACTGTTTCCAACTGTATCTTCAGCAGAAACTCCGCCCTCTCCGGCGGCGGGATGAGCAATGTTGAAAGCGGTACGACATTAACCGACTGCATATTCAGCTTTAATCATGCTGACGCCAATGGCGGCGGGATGTTAAACTTCGAGAGCAGTTTAACAATCGGCAACTGTACTTTCAGCGGAAATTCAGCTAATTGGGGCGGTGGAATGAACAACGCTGAAAGCAGCACAATACTGACCTATTGCATATTCCGTATTAACCGGGCAGATGCGAACGGCGGCGGGATATTAAACAAACAACACAGCCATACTACGCTGAGTCACTGCGTATTTTCTGACAATTCAGCGACCAACGGAAACTCTATATCCTGTGAGTCTTACAATCAGCAACATCCGAGCCAGATCCAGGCAAACAATTGCATCTTCTGGAGCGACGGTAACGAAATATGGAACAACGACAATTCGGTTATCACTATTACCTATAGCGACGTACACGGAAACTGGCCCGGACAAGGCAACATCGATGCTGATCCCTGTTTTGCAGATGCGGATAACAGCAATTATCACTTGAAATCGGAAGCGGGCAGATGGGATGTAAGCGTCCAAACGTGGGTCCAGGATACGGTGACAAGCCCCTGTATTGACGCCGGCAATCCTGATTCAGATTGGAAAAAAGAATTATGGCCTAACGGCGAACGCATAAATATGGGAATCTATGGGGGAACAGCAGAAGCAAGCATGTCATTGTCGGATGTCGGCAATATTGCAGACTTGAACATTGACGGGCAGGTAGACTACAGGGATATGAGGCTGCTCACAGACAAATGGCCTCATAAAAACCTCCTCATGCCTGAAGACCTGAGCAGAGATGGAATTGCAAATTTCATCGATTTCGCCATTTTCGCCCGCATTTTGGAGCTTCTGGCGAGTAATCCGAATCCAAACCATTACGCAATGGGTGTAAGATTGGACGCTGATTTGAGCTGGACGTCTGGGCGCGGCGCCATATCACACGATTTTTACTTCGGCACAAGTAATCCACCACCATTCATACGAAACCAGACTGCCACAACTTTCGACCCGGGGACGCTGGCTCAGGGTACTCGGTACTACTGGCGCATCGATGAGGTCAATCCGTCCGGCACAACCAGGGGATCGGTATGGACTTTCTGGACCATGATACTCCCCCCGCCGTAAGCGGTTTACCACCATGCCAAACTAAGTTCAAGCTGCCTTGCGCGATACGCTTATGGCCCCCTGGCCATAAAGATAACACTTATTATTACCAGAATGACACTTGTTACTCGACAAGAGAAGTGAGAAAACTGATAGTCACTCACAATTATTATAGCTCATGGAAATAATTCTCTTGCTTTTTGGGGACAAATACGTCATAATTTTTGTTTAGACATGGAGGTATGGATCAAACTCGGGCTTCTGTATCAAACTAAATCTAAGTAGGAGGTGTGCTGTTTTAAAAGTTTAACAATCCTAATGTTCTGGAAAGAAAATGGGTGTAAATTCAGTTCACAGTACGATATTAGTTTTGTGTCGGAAGAATATCAATATTGTGTTTATCATTTAATTCGGAGGTTTACAAAATGATTGGTTTGAGAAAACTCTTAATTGTCTGCTTTTTTGTGTTGGCGAGTTTTATAATAGCACCCCTTGAAACATTTGCCTTGAGTGTATCTGCCGCCGGAGGCTGCAGCGTCCCAAATGTTCATCCTGACGGAACTGGATTCTATTACCAAGTTAAAAGTTTCCCGAACTGGTATGGACATTATTACGCTAATGATTATTACTGCAGAGAAAGACACTATAAAAGAAAGGATTTAGGAGGTTTAAACAACAATTTTATTGACCGTAGCGACATCCATTATCACGTCGGTCATGGAGCTGTTCGATGGGATGGGCATTACGACAAGTACCTCACGGCCATTATTTTTGAAAACGGCGGCATCCTGCTTCCGAGCGAGGCCAGGGGAGCATGGGGCGAGATTGACATTGAATGGATTGGTTTCCGTAACTGCAAAATGTTGGATGAAAACTCGCGGAGCTATTGGGCCAGAGCGATGAATGGAATCCGTTTGATATTGGGTTTTAAGACGAGCTGTCACACGCACGATAAGTTCGGTCAACAATGGGCCCAAAAAATGCAGAGCAAAAAAAAATACAGCAAGGACAAAGTCAACGTATATGTCTATCCCGGTCAGACAATTACACAGGCGTGGTTTAGCACCACAGACTGGACCCAGCCCAGCGGTACAACAGCCTGTGTCATTGCAGAATATTATCCTCACTATGGCGACCATCTTTGGGGCAATGGTTCAACTTCCCCTCAAGATCCGGTTCCCAATAATCTCAAGCACTATTGGGACCATCCGGTGCCCTATCCTCCGGAACTAAGGGTCAATAGTCTCAGTACGATGAACGTATACGAGATTGTCCCACGTGATGTGAATGAGCAATATGTTCGACAAATCGGAACAGCGTTTGGCCTGGCCCCGGAGCATGTAGTCGAGATGTGTGACTCATTCGTAATGGCCGATCTTAGTGACTCGAACAATCCTAAGATTTTGGAAGTATCCAAGATGACCGGACACTTTAATTATCACGAGGATGGCAAACTGTTCGCTGCTGACCCGAATATGGGACATTGCCCCGAGGAGCTAGCGCACGAACTGGCAGAATCTTTCCTGACCGACCGCGGACTTCTCCCGGATGACGCCGACACGACAGTTTATGGTGTAGGATTTGACACCATAACGAAGGAAAATCTGGATACGGGTGAAATTGTGCAAACTCTTTTCCAGAATACCAATATCGCTTATGCCCGCCGGATTTTCGCAGATTCAAGAGAAACAACAAAGGTGTCCGTAGCCGGCGCCGGGGCGAGACTGAATGTCTATATCGCCGAAGATGAGAGTATTATGGGGGCCAGAGGTAACTGGCGGAAAATCCAAAAAACGAGTGAGATTGCGGTTAATAACGCGGAGGCAACATGGTCATTCTTTGATACCTATGGGGAGAAGGTTGCCATTGAACCGGTCCTTGTAGAATACGACGAGGCGACAACAGATTATGCAAACGCCATCCAGCTTTATTATGAATATTCAAGTCATAGACAGCAAACAGAGCTTATACCATGCTGGATGTTTGAAGTAGATTACTACCTTAACGATGAACTGGTTCTGACAGCAAACACTTTCATACCCGCAGCGCAGAGTTATATGCCACCTGTTGTAGAGATAATCAATGGAGAATTTAAAACTGTTGATCATGGAGACAGCATCGATTTCGACTGCCAGGTAGTAGCCGGATTTGGAACACCACCTTATACCTACGATTGGGAGTCCAGCGTTGACGGATTTTTGTCCAATCAGAAAAGCTTCCAGACCAACCAGCTCAGTATAAACTGTCCGGACGAGTCTTTGGATTGCACCCCCCTGCCTCACGCTATCACCGTGACTGTAACGGATGCCAAAGGTTTTCAAGCCACCGATACAATTATGATAACGATCAACGGGTCTTGCGACGAATGTGCTGATCCTGCCGATTTGGACCACAGTGGCACTGTAGATATGATAGACCTTGCTCACTGGGCTAACCGCTACCTAACTCAAACAGGCCATACTGCTCCAAGATGATAGAAGTCATCCCAAAACCCTCCGAAGGAGGATAACGATACAGCCGAGTTGAATCATGGCAA
>JAABXR010000123.1:3957-13424 GCA_011776225.1 Phycisphaerae bacterium | reverse complement strand
TAGTATTACAAGGTCACTTTAAAATCGAAGCAATTTATTGGTTGCTAAAGAATGAACTATGCACAGGCTAACAGCAAGTTGCCGGCCGTGTCAGCCGGACAAGTTAGACATTGAGGATATCGAGGGTTTTGAACTGTTTGTCGAGCACGGTCCGGCTTTCAAAGCCAAGCCATCTGTCCAACACGGTAGCATAGACCCGTCGGAAGTCTGTGTGGAATTTAGGGGCACCGTTATCAAGGTCAGTGAGGCTGGGACGCGGGCCTATAAGTCCTCCTTTTAGCTTACCCCCCGCCAGGAACACGGGGGCGGCGGAGCCGTGCCCGGTACCACGGCGGCCATTTTCCTTTACAGTTCGGCCGAACTCCGAGAATGTCATAAGCAGGACCCGATCCAGCAGTTTGTCACGCTTTAGGTCGCGGACAAAGGCCGCTACCGACTCAGACAACTGATGCAATAAGGCGCAATGATTGCCCATTTGATTTGCATGGTTATCAAAGCCGCCAATCCCGCCGCCACCGAATTCTGTGAAGAAGATTCGGATACCGATGTCGGCGCGGATAAGCTGGGCGACCGTACGGAAATCTGCAGCAAGCTGGGACGATGGGTACTCGGCCGTGTTGGCTGACGCTTTGGTTACCGCCTCGATTCGCCGGCTATTAGCGTAGGTGTTAAGCGTGCAGTTCTGCAGGAAATCCAATAAGGGATTCGCTTTATCTTTACGGGGCAGTTCGGCCGCGTTTTTGCCTTGAGATTGTTTCTTTGTAGAACCGGGCATTTGGCCGGTCGTAAGATCATTAAATGAGCGGATTGATGGGACGATTACTTTTTCTGCATTCAGAGCAAACGGTTGGGCGATTGGACCAACGAATAAGGCAGATGTGTTTGTTTCGTTCGGATTCCAGACGCTGTCGGCGGCCCGGCCCAGCCAACCGGTTTGGCGATTGAGCCGGTCGGGGTCGGCGGTATGCCATATCCTCATCGCACCTTCATGAGAGCGGTCTGGATTCGGGTTGCCTACACCCCGGATTATACTTAGGAAGCCATCCTTGTACAACCGCGCGAACGCTCCCATCCTTGGATGGAAGCCCATANNCAGGGTAGGACGGTTTCGGTAATACTCATCGTCTTCGTACGGGACAAGGGTATTAAGACCATCGTTTCCACCGGTGAGCTGGACGACCACGAGTACTGTGTCAAACTCTTTACGCCGAGACGAGGCGGCCATTACTGAACGAGTCAGGAAATTTGGTGCGGCCGAGGCGAACGACAGCAGTGTGGAAGTTCCTAAAGCGGCCTTTAAAAAATCGCGTCTTGTATGGGACATAGTGTTTTCTCCCAAATCTAAGCCAGTTGAAACTCAGGTAATGTGACTATCGCATGTGTAAAACGACGTACCGGTTCCACCAAATCACCACCGCCTGCGCCGGCAGATGCTTTTGCTATTTTCGGCAAAGTGTCACGAACACCGGATTCCAGGTCACCTTGCAGGAATAGATCAAGCAGAAAACGAGCGGTGGATTCAGTTGTAGAAAATCCATGCTTTCTGGCGACGGCCCGCGGATTGAGCTTGTTGCCATAGGGTCCTGAGCCTTGCAGTAATGCCAGGGCCAGATTATGGCGTCCCACCATAGTAGCGCTGTTTATCCAGTGTCGTCCGCCGATCCAGCCTTTCACCGTTGGTGGGTGGTACAGATTCTGTCCGATGTCGGCCAGGCTCTTGGCGAGCTGCGTTGTAGAGACTACTCCTTCGAGCCCCTTTATAATACCCAGTGCAAACTCAACGGGACATTTTATCCGGCGGCGATACGCCACCGGGGAGAAAAACAGATTGGATCGAAGCATCTTTTCCACAAGTTTGAATATATTGTAGTCTTTTGCGAATGATTTGGCCAGCGGGGCAATAAGCTCGGCATTGAGTTCTTCGGTCTCGGAAATCAGCCACCGGTACAGCTTGCGCAGCAGCATCTTAGCAGTGGCTTGCTGCTCGAGGACTATCCGAATGACATCGTCGCCTGTGAAGTTACCTTTTTGACCGAGTATCTGTTTAATATTGTCATCATGTTCGCGGGGTATATAACGTAGCCTGCTCATCAGCACAAACCAGCCGGTAAAGGCTCTTGCGGCTTCCTGAACATCCTTTTCGGTGAAATTACCGGGGCCGAGGGTGAAAGTTTCCATTAGCGTGCGGGCGAAGTTCTCGTTGGGGCGTGCTTTTCGATTGGCCTCCGCTCCGAGCCAGATTAACATTGCGGGATCGCGTGAAATGCCTTTTAGCAATGCCTGGAATGAGTTCAGGGCCTGACTGCGCAGGAGGTGAACGTTTTTCTGCATCAACCGGGCGTTTTTGACCTTAGCATTATTAATGGCAAAATGACTGTGCCAGAACAACGTCATCTTTTCCAGCAGAGGGTGCGGGGTAAGAATCATCCTTCGCAGCCACCACGCCTTCAAGCTGTCGGTTGAACCAGCAGCCGAGGTTTCATATTCATCGTATGTACGGTTAAACGCTTTTATGAAGTCTTGCGGCAGCAACAGCTTGTAGATGGTTAGCTTCGGCCCGTCAGAAAGCGCCTGTTGTAACTGGTCCCATGTGGCCCCGAAAGCTGCACGCCGGTAAAGATGCCCGGCTTGAGCGAGAGTCCACGGCCGCTGGGTATCCGGTTTGTATGCAGACCAGGCCCAAGCCGGGTCTTTGAGCTTTTCAGAAACTGCCGGGTGAATCTGCTTTGATTGAGCATGGGCCACAGGTCTGTCAATCTTTGCCACCATTGGAGATTCCTTTTGGTATTTCCAGTCAACGTCCCACAGAGTCCAGAGCCGTGGTTGACGTTGGGGCATATCAATGGTTATTGAAAGTTGAGTTTTATTTCCAAATCCGCCTGAGTCAGGCCATCATTTGTGCCGATTCTTAACTTGACGCGGTCCACAAAATTCGCCAGGCTTATTAGCATATCGATATTAGCTTCGGCCTGTTCCTGTGTGCTGCCTTTATCGACCATGTTTCCCTGAACCAGCGTCTTGCGGTTGGTTTCCAAAATCGAAGCCAACCGGCCTCCTTCAAGTTCAACCAAGCTGTGGATTCCGGCCAAGGGTTTGGGAGTCTGTTCGGTTTCCTGATGTAAGGTATCGATTAAATCCTGAGCCAAACCGTCGGTGGAGCTTAGAATCAGGTATTCGCCGGGCATGGCCAGAGCCGGACGGACATTGAATCGCGAGTCCAGATTGGTCTTGTCTTCAATCCGGGAGGTCGAGAAATAGGCTACTGTATACTTTGTTTTTCCCCGGAAGGGACGGTCGATGATTAGTCCCGGCATCGCCTGCTGACCGCGGGTGAAGTTGATAAGGCCTACGGCCTTCTGCCACGCTTCCTCAACTACCTCATTGAACTGCTCGGGGTGGCGGAGACGTAATATCAAGGCAAAGGCGGGGAATTTGACCTGCGGGATTCCGATTGTCGGGTCGAACTGCTGTTCTGCCACTACCAAGCGGATTTCAGGTTTGGTCTCTATCAGGACCTCGTTGGTCAGGTCGCGGCCGCTAAAGAAAATACCCATCATGTTCTCGAAGAAGATCAATCCGGACGTACGTTCAGGAAAAAGGTCATCCTTGGCGGCATAGAAGCTATGCAGGTCACGATATAAACTTAGCGCAGCAATGCGACGGGGTACCGACAGGTTTGGCAGAATGCCTTCTCCCTGTTTGTTCGGCAGGGCAAAGGCGGCGGAGCTTGTCGAAGCCGTCGTTTTGCCGTCCACCAATGCCCGGATAATCAGCTTGCTCTCCCGACAGTCCAGTCCCAATGCCAGCCATGTTGAATCCCGCACCGCTTCGACAATTCCTGCGAGAGTCAGTGCCGCCAGCGGATTGTTGCTCGATTTTTTCAGAAGTTCGGCGATATCCGGGATTTTTTTCAAAAGTGACAAGTCGGCAAAGACTGTAGCCACCGGATCGGGGCCGGCCGCTTTTTTGGCCGCCCGGTAGGCGGCTTTGGATGTCAGGTTATCGCCGGCGGCATCGGCGCGCAGTTCCAGGACGGCTTTGAGCCCTTCGGGACGGTTTGCAAAGACCAGCCGCCTGCCTATGATCGCATGCGCTTCCTTGCCGTCGAACGTCCACGCCGTGACATCCTCGTACTGGGTGGACTCCACGCGGTTCGGCTGCTCCTGTTTCTCGGCCTCGGACCGGGCCATGTTGAGCAGTAACTCGTGAAACTTATTCAGCATGTCATCATCTTCGGCGTCGATGATAAGCAAAACAGTATCCTCGGGACATACTGCAAACGTGATGCCTCCGCCGGTCAGCTTTGCCAGGCCCGTTCGCCAATCCGTATCGAGCGTAATCTCCATGAAATTGATAAGATTGATGAACTCTTTGAACTTAGGCTTTGATGCCTGATTCTTGTAAAGCGGCAAGGCGGTGATTGCTGCGGTTGCCTTTTCTCCCGACAACATTTCAAGCAGCACTTTCGGCTTTGTCAACTCCAGCGTAATCACCGCATTTTGCGGAATCCACTGGTTGGCCGGCGGCAGGTTTTGCGCCGCCATCGTACTTTGCGCCTCAAATACGGCCAACGTCAGGATCAGTATAAATTCAAGTCTCTTAGACATGACATACCTCCAGGGATTGCTCAACAAATCATTTGTGTCTAACAATCAATAAAATGTAAATAAGTGATAGCGATTATACTCTATAAGCCTGTTATAGTACCGAAAAACTGTGAAAAAATGCCTTTTCACGCTCTTATACGCATATGCGGTCTAAAAGGTTACAGTAACGGTTCGAAAACGATATGTTTGCTATTGCGACTGGAAAGGACACTGAAGGAAAAGGTAATCCGGCCGTCGAATACAATCATTTTGTACTATCCGGCGGGGCATTTCTAACGCAGCGAAAACCGTAGATATCGTATCCAAAGCAGACATCAACATAGCCGGGATTTTCATTATAACGATAACCGGAGCGGCAGCTTTCGTCACTGAATTTCCATGCGCCGCCGCGTACGACCTTTGTTTCTCCGGTCTGAGGCCCTTTTGGATTATCTTCAGGACTTTCCTGATAATAGTCCACCTTGTAAAAGTCGTTGCACCATTCCCAGACATTTCCGTACATATCGTACAATCCCCATGGATTGGGCTGCTTTTGACCTACGGGCTTAGGTTTTCCACCGGAGTTTTTGTCAAACCATGCAAAGCTTGTCAATTTTGACGGACTATTGCCAAAGAAGAAAGATGTTTTAGTTCCCGCACGGCAGGCATATTCCCACTCTGCTTCGGTGGGCAGTCTGTATCCATTTGCATTGAAATTACATTCCCATTTTTGTAAATCGTAGCAGGGTTGAAGCCCCTCCAGGCGAGAACGTGCATTACAGTATCTTACAGCATCGGACCAGCGCACCTGCTCTACAGGATTTTTTCCTGCCTTCCAGCGGGAAGGATTCTTTCCCATCACTTTTTTGTACTGGTCCTGGGTCACCAGGTACTTGTCTATATAGAATGAGCTTACGACAACCTGATGTGGTTTTGCATCTATCTCATTTTCATCCCCCATTGTAAAGCGGCCGCCCGAAATCAGAACCATCTCTGTTTCGATTTCAGCCTTTGTTTCGCCCGAGGTATCATTTGGATCATCGTTTGGAGCCTTGCGGTTACAGCCTTGAAGCAGCACTAAAATCCCCAGCAAGAAAATTGCAGCTATAAAATAATGTTTCATAATTCCCGATTTCCGATTTACCCACTTCGACTTGAAGTTACGTGTTTAATAATCCGCCCATATTTCATAGCCATCAGGATTTCTAAGGCACTTTCTGCAGCGACTTCTGATGTCCCGAGCTATTTCAAGTGCCCGGGGATGATATACGCAATTATAGCCGGCCTCCTGAAATAAATTTCTGGTTATACTATGAAACTTTCCGAGTAAGTCATCCTGAGCACCTCCCATTGCCCTCCATTTTTCGCTAAGTGCAGAAAAGGCCGGTAGATTTTGCGGACTCTTCTTTTGAGTAAGTGCTTTAGTCTTGCGGGCCAATCCGTCGGCATACTCCAGGGTTTTTATATTCTCTTTCTGCCTGTTATATTCCTGAGGTATCTGCTGTGTGATTGACTTCATACTATCAAGAAATGGCTTTAAGTCGGGATTGGATTTGCTTTTAAGATTTAGAAAGCCCATCATATCCCGGGCAAAATCCTGATATTCTCCGATTCTCTCGACATGCCGGGTGACAAAGTAGACCATATCATCCACCGCTTCGATGACATACTCTCTCTTTTCAACTTCCCGGCCCGCCTTAAAAACCACTTCTATTGCCTCGGTACATCCACACGTGGCGGCACGACGAACGCCCTGACCCGCCCGTCTATGATGGCTTCGCAGCCTGCGACCTGCAAAGTCAAGTATGGTATCACATTCCTGTCTGCCTAACGTTTCCTTCATTATATCAACAGGAGTAGTAACCGAGGCGGGAGTGCCTTTTCTCTCCAGAAAGTAAATGACGGATTCTCCCTTAGGGGGTATTTTTTTGCCGAGGCGATAGAAGGTCTTCTCTCCTTCAAACCAGACGGGATAGGTATAGTGGCCTGCTATGGCCCGCCAGATTTTGTCTTTAGATTCTCTGAATTTATAAGTAGTTTTCACGCCGGCTTCAAGCAACTGTGTTTTCCATCCTGCAGAGAAAGGTTTTTTCCAGTTGATTACAACATCCTTTTCCAGATAAGAAGGCTTCAAATCTTCCTTATGCCAGATACCCGGAGCATCCAACAGAGCAAGATAGATGCTCTTACCGTCATTATAAAAGTCAACAGATTCGATGAGACGGTTCTTACCTTCTTTGTTATCTGCGATGAGTCTGGTTTGCTGGTTTCCCCCGGGCCAGGTAATTACGAGTATATCGTTTCGGCCCCTGAGTAATCCCAGGAAAAGATTCTCTGAAGGAATATAGAGTGTATCGTTCGAAGGGTAATCTCTTGGATTAAATATGAGATCGTCACCGATGAAACCTGGCACAACACCATATTCGATTGTACTGAAGATGCTGATCCCTTTCATGTTCTCGGCAGGTTTAATCCCGACAATCCGCTTCCTGTCGAACGAGAAGACGGCAGAGTAATTATCTTCTGTATTCTTATCTGAAAAAGTAACTTCAATGGCTGCCAGGTCACCTGTATTTCGCAATATTCTGCTATAAGTTATACCCGCCGGCTTTTCTTTTAGTTGAAGCGGAATTAATTGCACTTTTTCCTGACTCGAATCAGCTTTTGAGTATATAGCCACACACCCTTTTTTTGACGAAAACACGGCCATTAGGTGCTCGTTCTCTACTACTACATCTGCCTTGAAAGAATATTCTCTACCATAGTAAGCCGGGTCCGAAACGGCAGCGGTCGGTTTGGTTTCAAGCATAAGAAGGTCACTCGGAACTACTTTCCAGTTAGTTCTATCCCGGAGGTCAACTTTATCGACAAAAGGTGACTGTGTATCCCAAACAAGTATATCCGCCAATGGTCTTTTCGTATTTCTTTTCGCTGAAACTTTCGATCCCGCAGAAGAGGTTACAGTTCCTGCATGTGTGGGATCCAACTGAAATTCGAGATGCATAAATGCGGTCGATATTATTAAACAAGTGAAGGTGCGAATTGTTGACCTCATTATGGCACATCCTCCATTTAACGAAAAACAATAGGAAAAACTTTTTTCAAAGATAATATATTAAAAGGAAAATGAGCACATGTCAATGAGTTCACAACCGACTGTTTTCACGGATTCCTATATGCTAATACGGACTCAAAGGTCACTGTTCAAGGGTAACAACGATAAGTTTTTCGTTTCACAAAAACGTCACAAATCGCGCAAATAGAAGCTCAGGGCCGCCAGGATAACCGCTATCAGGGTCGGCAGCCCATATCCCAAAGTCACACGGAGCAATGAAAAATCATCGAATTCTTCGGTCTCGAAGAATTCGGGCTTTTCGACCTTCGGTTCCGGTTTAGTGCCGGAAAGAACACTTAGAATCTGAGAAAACTGACTTGGAACCGCATCCTGATTGATATTGACCTTCGATTCACCTTCGACCTGGCACCATGACTGGCGTAGTTGCGTGCATAGCGCCCGGTTCAGGCTGATAGGTGAGAATTCCTCCAGCGAAAAAACGCTGAGAATATAACTGATTGGGTACCACAAGAAGATGAGAACCACCACGGCCAACAGTGGTTTTCGCAGCAGCGTTCCCATGAGAAATCCCAGCGACACGAGGAAAGTAAGTACGAGCCCAACTAAGAACAGGGTAGTGACGGTTCCATAGATAGTCACCGTATCTTCGGGTACCGGGCGTCTGGCCAAGGTGACAAGCGCTATGGCCGGGATTAATACGAGAAGATAGATACCCCACACAAGCACGACTCGGGCCGACCAGGTGGCCAGCAGGTATTCGCAGCGGCCCACGGGGCGGCTCAGGATTCCGTCTGCCAGCGCCTCGGCC
The DNA here is from genome assembly GCA_011776225.1 of Phycisphaerae bacterium. Taxonomy (GTDB): domain Bacteria; phylum Planctomycetota; class Phycisphaerae; order Sedimentisphaerales; family Anaerobacaceae; genus CS2-K091. The sequence continues at coordinate 4,954 of JAABXR010000123.1, read as the reverse complement.
CGTGAGCCCGAGACCGGGCTGACACCGAGTACAACCACGACAAAAAACCAGGGAAAAACCAGATAGGGAAACAACAGCGACGCAATCAACGGTGCGTTTTGAAATTTAGACCAGTTCGCCATGGCCAGGACCAATGTCAAAACCGCCGTGGCTGCCAACCATAACCTTACCAGCCGACTTGCCCGAAGGGCCCTCAGGTCATGCTGGAGAATTGCCAGATACGGCATCATCCTTGTGCCGAGCTTCGAGGTTTTATCGGTGGAATCCATGGGCTTCCTCTTCCTGGAGCAATTGTAGATAAGCGTTCTCGGTCGCATTCTGTCCGGAATGGACCGCCTGCAGTGAGAGTTTGCTGTCGTCGATGAGTTTTAGAACCTCGGCCAATGCACGAGCGCGGCCGCGATCATTATCAATCCTCACGAGCAAGGTCTGGCCGGGGCCAAGGTGTGCGTCAATGCCCTCCATGTTATTTACCTCTTGAGCCAGAACCCGGATGCTGTCAATTTCACCCTCCAATTCCAGACTAAAGCCATCTCGACGAAGTCGCCGCTTCATATCCTGCATTGAACCTGTGAAAATCATACGTCCCTCGTGCATAACACCAAGATGATCACAAATCTGATCGATGTCACTGAGAATATGCGTTGCAACAACAACGGTCTTTGTCTTTCCCAGTTCCCGGATGAGGTCCAGCGTGAATCGCCGGGCCGTGGGGTCCAGGCCGGCTGTGGGCTCGTCCCAGAGCAGCAGAGGAGGATCGGCGACAAGCGAGGCGGCTAATCCCAACCGAGTGCACATGCCGGTAGAGAAGGTATGGATCCTCTGTTCAGTGGCTGTAAGCAATCCCACAGCGCGGAGTAACGCGGAAATGCGCGGCTTGCGGACCTGGTGCGGCAGCCGGGATAACTTACCGAGAAGATCCAGGTATTCTATCGGCCGTAAGTTGCCGGGTAACTTTGGATTTGTTGGCAGGTAGCCAATCTGAGCACGGACACTC
>JAABXR010000123.1:0-3894 GCA_011776225.1 Phycisphaerae bacterium | reverse complement strand
GTAGTCCGAAGACCGAACCTTGCGGTACCTGAAGGTTCATGTCATTGACGGCAATCAGCCGCTGACCATAGATCTTTGTCAAATGCTCAGTGCGAATCGCCGGTTCCATCGCAGATTTCTCAACCGTGTCTGGCTGCGTGGGCATAAGATTTATTTGCCCTTTCAATAATAACCGGACAACTTTGGTTTTTCAGTGTTTATAAACAATTTCGGCCCGGATAATATCATTTTAAGGGCTTATTTGTCACGGTCAAGCGATTCCTGATTTCAATAAACAAAATAAAACTTACAGCGTATCAAGGTTTGATAAGTTAAATACATATAAACAAATATAGAAATCAGCGGCCGGTTCGGATATGCTGATAATCCGAAGGTCCAATAAGGCTTCAGGTCACAGATAAATGTGTAAATTTCGGGTAAACTGATGGATAACGAACAGCTTTTATATGATATAGGCCAGCTAAATAATCTTTTCAGAGACAGCGCCAACATTCAGAGCCTCCTGGATAAAACCGTTGAAATGGTAGCGTCTCATACACGGTCGGATGTCTGTTCGATTTATCTGTACAATAATGAAAATCGCGAACTGGTCCTGAGGGCGACAAGAGGTTTGAATCCGGACTCTGTTGGAAAGATAAAGCTCAAACTGGGACAGGGCCTTACAGGCCTTGCGCTGAAAGAACTGCGGCCCGTATGCGAGAAAGATGCCGCAAATAGTCCGAACTTCAAATTTTTTCCAGGCATATTCGAGGAGCGATATGAATGCTTTCTTGCTGTGCCGATAGTACGGGGGATTAGTAAAATCGGCGTATTAGTGCTTCAGCGCAAAAAGGGCCAATATTTCGACAAGTCAGATATTACCGCCCTGGAGGCTGCCGCATCGCAGCTTGCCAATATTATTGAAAATGCCCGTTTTCTTATGGCTATGCATGAGCCGCATGGAGAAGAAGAAGAAGTCAAGACCGGATTGTCGGAGAAACTGAAATTTATAAAGGGTAAAGTTGCTTCGGAAGGTTTTGCCTATGGCCCCGCCACAATTACCAACAAGAAGAAAAATCTCGCCATGCTTTTGCACAGGGATTTTGATTACACATATTCTCTTGATGATTTCCATACTGCAGTTGCCAAGACAGCAGAACAGCTTGAAGAACTGCAGGAACAGGTAGGTCATAAGCTTTCAGATGCCGCTTCGCTGATTTTTGCGGCACATTTGGTGATACTTAAAGACAGGCACTTTGTTGGAGATATCGTCAAGCTGATAGAAAGCGGAATCAATCCGCCACTGGCAATCAAGCAAATTGGTACGCAGTACATGGAGGGCTTTGCAACCAGCGGCAATTCATACATGCAGGAAAAGACCCAGGATATCGAGGACCTGCTTGTAAGGCTGATGAGTAACCTTCTCAGCGAGGCCGAAGAACTCGACAAATTCAGAGGACGGGTAATCATAACCAGAGAGCTTTTACCATCCGACCTGCTCATACTTTCTTCGGAGGAGGCCAGCGGAATCGTTCTGGTTGGCGGCACTGTTACGTCGCATTTGTCTATCCTTGCCCGATCACTGGGTATCCCTATGGTCGTCAGCGATACTTACGAACTGCTTGACCTTCCGAGTAACACCCCCATTCTGGTCGACGGTGAAGCAGGTAATGCGTATGTTGACCCTTCCGATGAAGTGTTGGAACGTTTCGAATCCCAACAAAAAGCCAGACACACGCTGGCCGAACAGAAGCTTTCGATAAAGCCGGTCACAACCACGCGCGACGGCACAAGGATTAATCTTTTCGCCAACATCAACCTACTGGCCGACCTGAGGATTGCCTGCGAACTTCACTGCGAGGGCGTTGGTCTGTACCGGTCGGAATTTCCGTTTATGGTCAGAAAAAACCTTCCGAACGAAGCGGAACAATTTACAATTTACAGCAAGCTTTGTGAGTTAATGAAAGGCAAGCCCGTTACATTTCGAACGCTCGATATGGGAGGTGACAAAACCTTATCCTATTACCACGATGCAAGGGAACAGAATCCTGCTCTGGGTCTCAGGTCGATACGTTTTTCGCTTCAGAACAAACCTGTTTTCGCCAGGCAGATTCGGGCCATGTTGCGTGCGGGGGCGGAGGCAGACTTACGGATTATGTTTCCGATGGTTTCTTCGATAGATGAATTCTGCCAGGCCCGTGAAGTTGTATTTGATTGCCTGGAAGAACTTGGCAAGCAAGGCATTGAGCACAACCGCAAACCCAAACTTGGAATTATGGTCGAGCTGCCATGTATAGTGGACTTGATAGACGATTTCACAAAGGAGGCCGAGTTTTTCTCGATAGGCACCAATGATTTTATACAGTTTATGCTTGGAGTCGACAGGACCAACGAAAATGTTGCCGGCTCTTATTTGCCCCACCACCCTTCGGTATTGCGCGCGATGAAAAAGGTTGTCCGTTCGGCCAATCAAAACGGCAGGGAGATTTCGGTTTGCGGAGATATGGCGCACCAGGAACAATATCTGCCTTTCCTGCTTGGGATAGGTGTGCGGATTTTGAGTTTGGATCCGCACTATCTGCTGCGTGTACAAAAGGCCATTTCAGGTATCGATCTCGATGAAGCGGAAGCAACCGCCGAGAAAATGCTTTCTCACACCAAAATTAACGACTTAGTACAGACACTGAATCTAAATACTGTCAAAGATTAACCATCGTCGCTACAAAAATTTCAGGGCATCAAAATAAGCACAATCGATGCCTTTATATTTCTCTGCCGTGGCCTGACAGCATTAGTTCCTTATCGATATGATAGTAGCGGTAACAGCTAGCAGGTCTTGCATATTTGATAAGGTTTGATATACTTGAAGAGCGCCAGCCGCACCACGGGGACCGTGTCCCGGTGCAAGTGCCCAGTGACGTAGATCAAGGCACAGATAAAAAGGAAGATTTATAGTCTTCGAAAGGAGGAAGTTAACATGACATCAGGTACACATCGTTTATTTAAAAATACCTTCACTACCTACGCGGTCTTTTGTCTCCTGGTTGCAGGTGCAGCACCTTTCGCATTTGGAGTAAAATTACCCATCCCGCGTTCTGAACATCCGAAGCCCCAGTTCAAACGGGATGCCTGGATAAATCTAAACGGGCAATGGGATTTTGCGATGGATCACGAAGTTGTTGGGATAAAAGAGAACTGGCAAAACAATACCTCCAGATTCAATAAAAAGATTGTCGTGCCGTTTTGCGTTGAGAGCAAATTATCAGGTATAGGACATACAGATTTCATAAAGGCTGTCTGGTATCATCGGACTTTTGCCCCGCCGAAAGACTGGAAAGATAAACGCGTATTTCTGCATTTCGGCGGAGTGGATTACGAATGCCGGGCCTGGGTCAACGGAAAAGCTGTGGGGCGTCATTACGGCGGTAGTGTGTCCTTTGCCTTTGAGATAACCGACGCTGTCAAAAAGGGCGAAAACGATTTGGCGGTTTACGCCTTCGACGACGTGCAATCCGAAGTTCAGCCGTCGGGCAAACAAAGCACTCGTCGCGAGTCGTACGGCGTACATTACACGCGCGTAACCGGAATATGGCAAACCGTCTGGCTGGAAGCAAGGCCGCAAAGTTTTCTGGAATCGGTTCACATCGTACCGGACCTTGATAATAAGCGTTTTGTACTAACACCTACGGTTAACAACTATAAGCGGAATCTCGAATTCCGTGCCACGCTGCTGACGGCGAAAGGCAAAAAGGCTGCTTCATCGCAAGGCTCGGCCGAGAGCGGCAATTCTCTGATTCTTAATATCAAAGATCCTCATCCCTGGGACCTTGATGATCCTTATCTCTATGGACTTAAGTTGGAGCTGGTGGATGACGACAAGGTGGTAGATTCGGTGAAGAGCTATGCGGGCCTGCG
>JAABXR010000302.1:9367-16681 GCA_011776225.1 Phycisphaerae bacterium | reverse complement strand
AAGTCATATTCAATATGCAGGTGCGATTGCTGGAGTTAGTTCGTGCATGCCGTCAGAAGGGAAAATTTATGGCAAAGAAGAGATTAAATAAAAAAGTCGCATTTATTGGATCATTGGTTTTTGTACTTTTAGTTTTGGCTGTCATTGGGGCAATTTTTTATCTCAGCAGGAATCCGGAAAAGTTTATCAAAAAAGGAGATGAGACAATACAGACGGCTCGGGAGATGACGGATGAGAAGATTAAAGAAGAAACGTACAAGAAGGCCGAACGCAATTATCACAAGGCACACAGCCTCGCAAAGACCGACTCGCTTAAGATAGAGATACTTTTCAAACTTGTAGACCTTTATACCGAGACAAAACAATGGCGCTTCGTACTCGGGAATTGGAGTGGAATAATCCGTATAGATCCTGAGAATGTACAAGCTCTATTTGGACGGTTTAAGTATGTCTACATAATGGCTGATAGTGGTGTTGATGAGCTTTGGCAGGAAGTTGAAACACAAGCTTCACAATTTATAAAGGTGGCGGAAAATGACGACCTGCTTATGGAAGATATAGCTAAGTGGCAACCCTCGGGTTTGCGAGAACCAGGCCCCGGAGAAAATGTAAGACAGTGCTTAGGTTCATACTTGTATTTGCGAAGAGGAAGAGCAAACCTTGAACTGACCCGTCTTGGAGCAGTGACAGAACCGGACGAGACACTTGTCCGGGTAGTCGATGACTTGAAAAAAGTGCAGGAACTTGAACCTAATAATGTCCAATCCTATTTGTATTTGGCACAAGCGGTCAAAACAAAAGGAGAGATTCTTGCATCAAGAGGTAGTATCGAGGAAAAGGATAAAGCTGCCAGCCAGGCCATAGAACTTCTCAAGCAAGCCGTTGAGGTCGCGCCTACCGACCCTATAGCCCACATTAACCTTCTGAGGGAAAAGTTTACTCAAGGCAGCAATTCTTCACAGCCACGGGAACAGGTTAAGTTGCTTGAGGATGAGTATTTGTCACTTGTGAAACAGTTTCCTTCCAGTGCACGGGCTTATTTGGCGTTGTCTGAATTCTACCGGATTAATATCGAAACTCTTGATAAGGCTATCGAGGCAATCCAAAAAGCCGCCGAACTGGATAAGGAAAATGTGAGTTATGCAATATATTTGGCCAACTTGCTATATAGCAATTTTTCTATTCATGGGCAGACGCGAGATCTCTATAGAGCAATAAATGTAGCCAAGAACGCACTTGCCTTGCCTGATGCCCAGGAAGAAACCGGCCCGCGACAGGGGGCAAATCTTGATAACAGGGTCTCATTATATATCTTTCTTGCAAATTGTTATATCGAGCAGATAATAGAGCCAAGCGAGAAAAGAACGGAAGATCAGAAACAGCAATGGCTCACAAATGCCGAGCAAACTGTGCACGAAATCGAGCAACTTCTTGGAAGTGGTGAGGATGTGCGGGTTGGGAAGTGGAGAGGAATGCTTGAACTTGCCAAAGGAAATCAAAGCGAAGCTGTCAATAAGCTATATGCAGCTTACGAGGAACTTAAAGCACTTAGACCCTCTCAGCCGCCCTGGCCAACAGATATTAGATTTGCCCAGCTTTCGTATACCCTTGCTAAGATGTATAACAAAACTGCCGAAACAGGTGCTGTCGCAGAATTCCTGATAAGCGCGCTCTATTCGGGAATTACTTGGGTAAAACCAGAAGCACGTTTGGATTATGTTGAGGTTCTATTGAAACTCGATTACTGGACAAGGGCGATAGACAACTTAAATATTTATGATCAGTATTTTAAGCCCAACACCAGAAGCCAGACGCTGCGCATTAACGCTTTACTTGGAGCAGGGCAGTTTGATGAAGCCGAAAAAGAGTTGGCCAAGATGGCAACCAAATACCCCGATGATCCTAATACAATTAAACTCGACCTGGCATTAGTACAGGCCAAGGTAAGGCAGGTTCAAAGAGTCATCGACCAAAAGGAAACGGAAGAGATTGTATCTGTATTTTTTCAAGACCCAAATACAAAAGAGGAAAAAACTGATCGCTCCAAAGACTCGGAGCAGTTAATGACGGAAGAATTGAAACGTTACTGGGCAGAGTGCGCCCAATTGGTAGAAAAACTGCTGCCGACAGATCCGGAGAATACAACGCTTCAAATACACAAACTGATGCTTTCTGAGCCTGAACCGCACAAGATTTCTCAACAAAGGCGTAAGGAATTAGAAGAGCAGGCTTTATCAGGTATTGCTGATCCGATTCACCGGTCAATAAACCTTGGTATGTTTTACCAGAGGCATAATGAGTTGGATAAAGCGACTGTAGAGTTCAAAAAGGTGTTTTCTTCAGATGACATACGTGACGAATATCGCAAAAAAACAGATAAACTCGGCGAAATACGAACTACGAATTATGAGATTGTTGCGTCTTATCTTTTTGATATAGCACTTAAGACCAAAGATTGGCAGTTGGCAGAGCAAATAACGGAGGCCGTTAAGCGTGATAATCTCGATGGTTGCGGAGGTCAGTTTTTCTCGGCACACCTGGCAGTAGCCAAAGAGCAATATCAGGATGCATTGACTAAACTCAACGAATGTTTGAAGCAGAAACCTGTCTTTTCACGTGCGCTTATCTTAAGAAGCACAGTCAACTCAGCTCTTGGATATGAGCATGCTTCTATCGAAGATGCTCAGAGGGCGGCATATTTGAATCCATTAGATCCTGCTATTACAAAGACGTTAGTCAGTGTGCTATACCAGCGCGATAAAAAGCTCGGACCAAATATATCTTCTGACCGAGTTATAGAAACCAAAACCACTTTGCACAGAGCGTTGAAAGCAAATCCACGTGATATGGGACTACTTAGCTTTTATGCAGAATATATAAGCAACGACGAACCGTTAAGAGCACTGGCGATTCGACAGAATCTGCAGAAAGTAGCACCGAGTTTACAGAATGCTGTGTTGCTGGCCAGGCTGGCAATGAATTTGGCTCTTAAAGAGGAAAATCCTGAAAACAGAAATGCGTTATTGGCTATTGCGGATTCTTCTTTCGAGCAGGCGCAAGCTATAGCTCCGGAAAACAAAGCCGTGATCGAAGCCAGAGCGGAATATCTCCGTCGTACCGGCCGACTGAAAGAAGCCGAGCAGTTGGTTCATAATGACAAAAAGCTGCAATGGAAGCTTTATTTTCGGATTGGTAAACTTAACGAGGCCAGGCAGATTTTGGAACAGTTGTATAAAAGTCAGCCGAAAGACGTTAGTGTGATTAAAGGTCTTTTAAGTGTTGCAGAAAGGCAGGGTGAAAGGAAAGCTGTACAGAAATATTCTGAAGAAATTTTATTGCTTGAAGACAGTGCAGAGAATAATCTTGCTCAAATTCAGACTTTTCTTAGAATAGGACTTGTCAAGCAAGCTGAGTTAAAATTGCAAAGCTTTAAAGAAAAGTATCCACAGAAGAGCCAGGCATTGCTGCTTGAAGCGTGGTTGGCCATGAGGCAGGGACAACTCAAACAGGCATTGCAACTGACAAATCGAAATCTTGAGGGCAATCAGAATAATGCAGGGGCTTGGCGGTTAAGAGGCCAAATAAATCTTTTGATGGCAAACTATGTACAGGCAATCAGCGACCTTGAAAAGAGCAAATCATTGTCAGGTGACGCTGTTACTCGAATTTCTCTTGCGAAGGCTTATCGACATTCAGGTCGATATGAAGATGCTATAACCGAACTTAAAAGTACGATTGACATGCCGGAAGCTCCTATGGAAGGCAGGCTGTTACTCGAACAGATTTATATACAACTTGGAAGGAAAGCAGCGCTAAAACAATTCTATGATGACACCCTCCGGAAACTTCCTGATAATGTGATGTGGTATAACCGGGTCGGGGCTTTTGCTTTGGCCGAAGGACAGTTCGATAGGGCAGAGAAATTGTATGCTCAAGCGTGGCAAAAAAGCAGGAACAATGGAAAAGGTGACGTAAAAGCGCTTGATGGATATTTGCAGGCACTTCTGTTAAGTGCAGAGAAACCAGGTACCGGCAATTGGGATCCAGACAAATTGGATAGAGTTTTTGAAGAGGGCAGAAAATATGTTGAAGACGATTTTGCTCACATAGCATACTTGAGGATGGCTGAGGCAAAGATGAAACTCGGCGATAGAGCTACTGCAATAAAATACTGCCGAAATGCAGTTGATAAAGCAGGAACGAGTGAATTTATTATAGCTGATACTTTACAGAGGATGTACAAGCTTCTGGGAGAAAAAGATACTCTGACATATAGCAAGGAAAGACTTGAGGCAGATCCTGATTCACTTGCTGCTAATTTTTCTATGTTTCATTTGGCAAAGATTAACGGTGAGTACAACAAGGCGGTAGATTATATTGACAAATGCCTGTTGATAGTAGGAACTGATAGTCCGAAAAGAGTCAATTATATAATGGGAAAAGCAGAAGTTTTAACTTTGGCTTATAATAAGACTTCCGATAACAGTTATCTTAAAAAGGCTGTCGCTGTATACGAAAGTCTGTTAGTTGAAATGCCGAATAATATGAGTATCTTGAATAATTTAGCATATATGCTGGCCAATATTGATGATAGGCTGGCCGAGGCTCTTAAGTATGCCGAACGTTCACTGCAGGCAAGACCAAATAATCCTGACGTGCTGGATACTTATGCTTATGTGTTACATAAAAACGGTAGAGATTTGGAAGCGGCTGACTCTTTGCAGTCCGCTCTTCAACAGTATGAATCCCAGCAGGTACAAATACCTGCAGAAGTATATGAACATGTAGGTATGGTGAATGAAAAGCTTGGAGAAAAAGAAAAGGCCCTTACAGCCTATAAACAGGCATTGATGATAGGAGCAGATAATTTGCCGAAAACAACCGAACAGCGGATACAGGCAGCTATTGAAAGACTTTCCCAATAGACAAATGTTGAAAAATTAAGTTCCACGCCTGTTTAGTCGGAAATCATACCTAATGGGCGCGGTGATATGAGAAACAAAACATGGTAGAACAACAATCAAAGGTTGTAAATAGAATGACAGGCCCAACCGCACTCAGACGTCCGGCAGCGGTGACGGCGGCCCTGACGCCCAAGGAAGTTTATTCAATCTTACGTCGGCACATATGGCTCATCATTATTCTGACTATAATAGGTCTTATAATTGCCGGCATAGCCTGGTTTCTTTTAAAACGCTACCTTCCAAAATATACGGCAGAGACATATATTAGGGTATTATCGCCCGTCGTTACACCACCCCTTACTATTGAGACAACAAGGGCCAACAAAGACATTGAATATGGCTATCGTGTTACAATCGCTAATCTTTTAAAGCAGCAGAGTACTTTGCAGGAATTGATAGACAGGGACGACGTCCAGGAAACAAAGTGGTTTAGACGTTTTGCCAAGCCATGGTATAAACGTTGGTTTACCAGGGTAGATGATAAGGAAGAGATTAAGAATAAAGCCCAGTGCATTCTAAGGGCATTTAAGGATTTGAAGAAGCATCTCAGTGCTTACCCGCACAGAGATGCTGAGTTTATTGTGCTGAAAATGACCTGCCTCGACGCTGAAGAAGCGGCAGACATAGTGAATGAAATGGCGAAATTGTTTATTGATTCGTATGGAAGTACTAAAAAAAACGAGGTTTCGAACAAGCTGGCAGAGCTTACAAAACGCGAAATTAGTGTTAGGGGGGAATTGGCCGCTGCCGAAAAGGCGATGGCTCAAGTGAGTGAAATATCTAAAATCACTGATCTTGAACGCCCTTATGGCCGTGCTTACCAGCATGTAGACGAATTGAAGTTGAATCAGTTGGAACTTGAGCAAAACAACTTGAATTTGCTAATAAAGCAGGCCGAAGCTGATATAAAAAACCTTGAGAGATTAGCGACAGAACCTGTTAACGTACAGGTTGAACGCCAGGTAGAGGTTGATCCTGTTATGATTGTGCTTGCGCAGCAGCTCGCCTTTCTCGAATCTGAGCTTGCGGGCCAACGTGCAAAGTTTGGCGATAATCACAAGGCTGTGTTGCGAACACAAGAGCAGGTAGAGAAAATCAAAAACGAGAGGCAAGTCAGACAATCTGAAATCGCCGAGCAGGTCCGTCAGGCGAATCTGAAAAATGCGAAGGACCAATTGATCGTTTTACAGGGTAGAAATAAGGAATTAAGCCTTTTACGAGAGGAAGCTCAGGCACGAAAGAAAGACCTTGATTTGGCTCGTGTACAGTATGCCCAGCGGGTAGCTGTAAGAGATGAAAGAAAGCAGATGCTTGACGAAATCAAGGCGACGATAGAAAACTATAAAATAATGGCTAGGGACCCGGAGACACCAAAGGTCCAGATGGTCGGACTTGCTCAGAAGCCGCTGGAAGTAAGTTCACCGAGGTGGGAGTTTTATTTCCCCGGCGGGTTGATATTGGGCCTAATATTCGGCATAGGACTTGCCTTTGCTTTAGAACTGCTTAATGACTTGGTGCGAACACCGAGGGACGTGGCCAGATTTCTGCGCATCCCGCTTTTGAGCGTTGTCCCCGATGCGGCAGAAGATGAGCAGGCTCGGGACATTGAGCCCTGCCATATTGTTCGTAAGGCGCCGTATTCTATTGTAAGTGAATCTTACAGACGTTGTCGCACGAATATAAAGCTGTCCGGTTCTGATGGTTCCATGAGAACGTTGCTTGTTAGCAGTGGTGCGGCAGGGGAAGGTAAAACTGCCGTAGCGGTCAATCTTGCAGCATCGTTTGTCGCTGAAAATAAAAAAGTGTTGCTTATCGATGCCAATTTCAGGCGCCCGGGTTTAGAAAAAATATTTACAATGCCGAAAGCTGAGGACGAGCAAATCAAGCAATCGGAGTTTGGATTAAGCTCTTTACTTATGGGCCTGTGTAGTTATGAGGATGCAAAAAGGTCCAATGTTATTGAGGGGCTTGACATAATTTTTTCGGGACCGTTACCTTCTAATCCGACGGAGTTGCTCGGAAGTTATCGTATGGAGCAGTTGATTAAGGATCGACGTCAGAACTATGATTATATCATAGTTGACGGCCCGCCCGTTCTGCTTGTCAGTGATGCTAAGGTCCTGGCAAAGATTGTTGACGGAACAGTATTAGTCTTCAATGCTGCCTCTACAAGAAGAGGAGCCGCACAGAGGACTATTCGCGAACTAATAGCTGCAGATGCTACAATCGCTGGTTGTGTGCTCTTTGCCGTAAGGGCTCTGAAAGGCGGTTATTTCCGGGAACAGTTCAGGTCTTATCGGGAATACCAGAAGTTACATCTTGCCCACTCAACCTAATCAGCGTATAGTAT
>JAABXR010000302.1:0-9350 GCA_011776225.1 Phycisphaerae bacterium | reverse complement strand
CTCTGCTGATTTCTTTTGTGAAAGGATTCTTTGATGGAGAAATTTTTGGTAACCGGCGGAGCTGGTTTTATAGGTTCGAATATCTGCAAAGAACTCGTTTCAGATGGCTGCTTTGTAAGAATTGTGGACAACCTCAGCACCGGTAAAAAGAGTAATCTGAATGATTTCATAGATGAAATTGAGTTTATTGAAGCTGATATGGGTGATGAAGAAGTCGCCCGTAAAGCTATGAAGGATATTGATATTGTTGTGCACCAGGGCGCATTGCCCTCGGTACCGCGTAGTGTAGATGACCCTGCCGCCACACACAAACACTGTGTCGATGCTACTTTCACTCTTCTTTTAGCGGCTCGCGATGCCGGGATTAAACGTTTTGTTTATGCGTCGAGTTCCTCAGCTTATGGAGATACGCCGACCTTACCAAAGGTTGAAACAATGCTTCCTCAGCCGCTTTCCCCTTATGCGGTAGGTAAACTGGTCGGCGAATACTATTGTTCCGTGTTCTATAAGGTTTTTGGTCTTGAGACAGTTTCTCTGCGGTATTTTAATATATTTGGCCCACACCAGGATCCCGCAAGCCAATACGCGGCAGCTATACCGGCTTTTGTAATGGCAATATTGAAGGACACGCCGCCAACTGTTTTTGGTGACGGTTTGCAAAGCCGTGACTTCACATATGTTGACAATGTTGTCGAGGCCAACCTGCTCGCTGCACGTACCGAACACACTGCCGGTGACGTTATAAATATCGCCTGCGCCGAGGCCGTTACCGTCAACGAAACCATCGAGATAATTAATGATATCGTAGGCAAAAACATAGAGCCTGTCTACTCAGATCCTCGCCCCGGCGACGTAAAACACTCGCTTGCCGACATCAGCGCAGCCGAAAGACTAATCGGTTTCAGGCCGAAAGTACCATTCAAACAAGGCCTAAAGCTTGCGATAGACTGGTATCGTGAAAACCTTCTTTAGCTGACTTGAGCAGATATTATTAGCTTTATGGTCCCTCAAGCCTGTTTCTTTCGGAAGGCATACTCGAAAAGGCGTAGAAAAAGTGTGATCTTAGCTGATGGTGTTTATATTCACGCCGGAGACGTTCAATTTCTTAATTAAATGATTCAAACGTTGAGGTTCAATACCGAGAATTCTTGCGACACTGGACTTACGTCCTTGGAAAAGTTCAAGGGCCTTGAAAATAATCCGTTGTTGTACCTTGTCAAGGATGGGTAGTATGTGTTTTGGATAATTCTCGGAATCGGTGAATATAATTTTGTAAGGCAGGGCGTCCGGGTGAATTACCCGGCCTATCGTTAATTCATGGGCATGTTTCATCGCCTTGGCGAGTTCACGGATATTGCCGGGCCACGAGTAATATAGAAGAAGCTTTTTTACATCTGAGTTTAGGATTTTATCCTCTCTGTTGTAGAAGTTAGCCTCTTTTGCTAGGAAGTATTCAGCCAAAGACAGAATATCTTTCCTTTGCTCCCGCAGTAGCAAGCCATCGGTTTCAAATACCTCCGGCCGAAAGCATAAATCTGTACTAAGTTTTTCCAGCCGGTCCGTCGGACTTTTCATACCTCCGATAATGGTGAACACCCTTAAGGAATCACTGTTATCTTCATATATTCCCCGATGGATGGTGGCTTCTCCTGTCATCTCAGACAGAATATAAAAGCCATAGTCGATTTTTTCCTGAAGGCCTTTGACTTTAGCCATTAATTCTCTGCCGCCAACAACTATGCAGCCACATGATTTGACTGTAGATAAATCTAATCCACCGGCGAACAACGTCCTCTCGAGGTTACTTTTCACCGCTTCAGATATCGAAAATGGATATTCAAGTTTATCCACTTTAGTCCGGCCCATTACTAAACAACCGCCGGCCTCCATTACATTGAGATAATCCAGACGGTCAAAAGAAGTATACGGACTGCCAAGGGCACTGACCTTATTAAAAAAATCAAACAAGCCTGCAACCGTTCTGTTTATACTGAGTCGCAGCGGTCTTGTCGCCATTTCTGGATACATCCTGCTGATCTTGTCATTGTCCACAATGATCAAAGGAGATATTTCACCTGCATCGGCCATTTGACTTAACTTGTTCGCAACTTTATGTGTGTTTTGAACTGCCATAGGAGAACCGATTTTGCCTGCGGCAGGTAAGGTCATAATTACGCCAACACTTTTACGTGGATTTTTATGTCCAATAAATCGGGCGTATCTTTTGGCGATATCAATCAGTTCGACAACGCTTCCACTGCCTGCTGCACCACCTGCACCAAAGCAGATCATAATATGGTTCACTTGTGTTCCAAATGTTTGTTGGACAAGGTGCAAAATATCTTGCCTGTGTTGTTGAACAGCTTTTGAACCTCTTTCCATTTCGCTGTCATTGCCATCCTCACCTGTATTTATCAGGAATTTTTGACTCTGGGGAATGGCCAGCAAATCAAGGTCACGGCGGGTTGTATTCACGGCCAGCACCTTCCTGTAGCCAAGGTCGTAGAAAGACTTCACTAATTGACCGCCGCACTGACCGGCGCCGATCCAGCCGTAGCAGGTAGAGCCTTTGTTCTTGTCCGCAACGCCGGTTTCTTCCTTGGTATTATGTTCGTATTGTTCTAAATCTAAGGTGGGTAACATTGTCAGCCTTATTTTCTTTGTTTAATTGGTTTTTCTGTCATTTCTCTTGTTGGTCCCGACAATTGCTTTTTGTTAAACACTTGTCTTGAGCGCTTTAATCAATATCAAGTTTTAGATGTTTACAGGAATCGGCGACTTTATTAATAAACATCAACAACGGTGAAGCTTTTAAGTTCTTCCAGCCGTCCGGTTGGAATATCAAGGCCTCCGATAATCGTATACACTCTTAAACTCTCTTTGTCATCTTCATATATCCCTCGATGGATGGTGGCCCGCCCGGTTATCTCTGATAAGACGTCAAACGCATAGTTGATATTATCCTGCAAGCCGCTCAATTTGTTCATTAATGTTTTTCCGCCGACGGCTATACAACCTGCCAGTTTGGCTGTGGATAGATCGAAGCCGCTCGCAAGCAGTGTCTTCTGTAGGTTATTTTTAACTGCCTCCGATATTGCATACTTCTCATCAAATTTTTTGACTTTTGTCAGGCCCATTATCGTGCATCCGCCGGACTCTATGATACTGTGGTAATCTACGGGATCAAACGCCGTATACGGAGTGCTCAAATTGCTTATCCTGTTAAAAATGTCAAACAGGCCGGCAACCGTGTTGTTTATGCTCGGCCAGAATGACTTTACCGTCAGTCCGGGGTACATCTTGTTGATTTTGTCATTGTCAACAATTATAAGTGGCGATATTTCTCCTGCCGAAGCCAGTTCGCTTAACCTTGTGGCCACCCTATATGCATTTTCTGCTACTAAGGGGGAACTTGATTCACCCACAGTTGGTAAAGTCATAAGTACCCCAACTTTCTTTTTTGGGTTTTGCAATCCGATATATCGGGCGTATCTTTTGGCGATATTGATCAATCCGATAATGCTGCCACTGCCCGTACCTCCACCGGCACCAAAGCAGACCATAATATGGTCTATTTGGGTGCTGATTGTTTTTCTGGCAAGGTGAAAAATTTCTTGCTGATGTTTCCGGATTGCTTTTTCTCCTCTTTCCATGTCCTTACCAGCACCCAGTTCACCTATGTCCATCAGAAGCTTTTGACTCACGGGAATCTCGAGCATATCCAAATCATGGTAGGTTGTATTCATGGCCAGCACTTTCTTATAGCCCAGGTCATAGAAAGACTTTACTAATCTTCCGCCACATTGGCCGGTGCCGAGCCATGCATAGCGTGTAGAGCCTTTGATACGGTCTAAGACACCGATCTCTTCCTCGATGACCGGTTCGTATTGTTCCAAATCCAAAGTGGGAATCTGTGACATTTTCATCTCTCCATCTAAAATATTAGTTCGTTAATTTCTTCAGTTTGTCAGTTGACAATAGTTACCTATGAGCCTTTGATGCAGCATCAGGTGCTCCTGTTTTGCGACCTGTTTGCAAAACAGTAATCCCATTATCTATCGACTTGCAAACTGGGCTACATAATCTCTTTTTTGCTGTTTTGATTCTTATGGCCCAAAGGGCTGTTTATTGCCCATCTTGCAGGCAAAACAGTGATGTGCCGGTTTGTCGTAGACCTTACTCCTGATTTAAGGCCGATAATCTCATCCAGGCGGTGGTCTTGTGTTGGCGCAGAGAATGTCCTGTATTTTACCTAAAAGTTGGTGTTTGTGGTTAAAGTTGGACCTTCAATTCTTCACCCTCCAAACGGGCAACGACAGTTGTACCGCACGCATCCCCCCAAACATTTACTGCCGTCCGCATCATATCTAATATCCTGTCAACCGCAAGAATCATACCGATTCCTTCCTCCGGCAGATTAACCGCCTTCAGCACTATGACCATTGTCACCAGCCCCGCCCCGGGAATTGCAGCCGCCCCTATGGATGCTAATGTCGCCGTCAGCATAATTACTAATTGCTGCCCGATATTCAGACTTATACCGTACGCCTGGGCGATGAACATAGCCGCAACCGCCTCATACAGGGCCGTCCCGTCCATATTCACTGTCGCGCCCAAAGGCAGCACAAAACTCGCCACTTTATTCGATACGCCGGTATTCTCTCTCAGGCATTCCATTGTGATAGGCAGCGTTGCTGCGCTGCTTGCTGTGCTGAAGGCCGTTGCCACTGCGCTGAACATATCTCTTATAAACTTCAATGGAGAATATTTGCCAAATAGACTCAACAGGACCGGCAGCGTTATAACCGCATGGATACTTAATCCTAAAATCACCGTCAACATATAGACCGCCAGCGGCCTCAAAACGGACAATCCCATCGTCCCTATCGTATAAGCTATCAACGCAAAAACGCCAACAGGCGCAAGCAACATAATCCAGTCTGTTATTTTCATCATAACCGCGTTGAAGCTCTCGAACAAAGCCATTAGCGGCCTGGCCTTTTCCCCGATTCTGCTTATGGCAATGCCTAAAAGCAATGACAAGAATATGACCGACAGTACTTTGTTCTCTGCCATAGCAGCGATTGGATTTTCTGGAATAATATCCTTGATAATAGACCCTAACGAAGGCGTCTCCCTGCCTGCCATATCAACAGCAGCCTCGGCCCCCATATCAACGCCGACTCCTGGCTTGATCAGGTTTACTAACAGAAGGCCGACAGTAACTGCCAATAGGGTAGTGGCCATGTAGTACACGAAAGTCTTCAGGCCGATCCTGCCCAATCTGCGGGCATCACCAAGGCTTATAATCCCCGCCACCATCGAAGCCAGAATCAACGGAATGATAATCATCTTGAGAAGCTTGATGAACATATCACCCACAATCTTAAGGTGTTCAGCCTTCTCCCCCAGCGCAAGCCCGACCATAGCCCCTAAAACTATTGCGATAAGAATTTGTGTGTGAATCTTGACCTTCAAATACATTACCTCAAATCAAGCTCGATTTTCTTTGAGAAACGCTCAACGCTGCTTTCAAACATTATAACTCCGTTTCACGTATATCCGTTGCAAGCCAAAAAATGCCTCCATAAGGCAATAGACTAATACCGTGACAATCTTCTTCTTTTGCAGTTGTGTCGTCTTCGTACAAGTATGTATACACTCTTGTTTGTGCTTAGCGTTTTTTAGCCCGATTCTTTAATCTACGTAAATATTTTAGATCTTGCACGTCTTTGGTGCGTGAAGCAGCTTTCTTCATTGTTATAAGGTCATCAAGTGAAGCAAACCAGGCGAAGGTCTTTCCGAAACGTGCCTTTACCTTGTTCTTCCACACTTTTTCAAATGTTATTCCTTTAACAGCGGAGTGAATATCGGTTTCTATCAGGTACTGGCGAATCAGTACCTTTTTTGTTAGAAGATCGTCTATTGTTACATCTGTGACGTGGTATCCGAATTCTTTTAGGGCTTTCCACGTTCTTAGAGCGTTTGCTTTCTCTGGTTGTATAAAGATATCGATGTCTAACGTTGCCCGGCTGTAGCCGTGAACAGGAAAGGCGGTAGCGCCAATTATAACAAATTTAACTTTGTTTTCTTTTAATAATTTCAGGAGTTTTTCTGTTTGCATTTGGTTTCTTACTCAGACTCAACATTTCCCCGGTTTTTCTGAACATCATTTCGAAGCGCTGACTGGTTGTCAGCGAAGTAAGGTAGTCCAGTTCAAATTCGATTTCCTTGTCCTCATCATGCCTATCTAACTTTAGTATAGCCATAATATCCCTTTTAGACAAAATACGAATTGAAAAAGCTTGATCAATATTTTAAACGATATGGACGTCAGTACAATAAAAAAATAAACTGGGATCTCGACAATCATCTTTGATGTCATTGCAAACAAAGGGGACTGCTAGGATACCGTTAAGTAAAACGGAATTCTAATTTAGCTGTTTCTTCAGCTCCTCGGCGTTCTGGATTAGTTCTTTTCGGTTTATTTCTTGTTTAGGTTCAAGCTCAAACGTCCATTCGTACTCATCGACGATTCTGTCCGGATTGAGCGTATTGGCGAAAAAATCGAATGGAAATCCGTCATACCACGGCGCTTTTAGCTTGCGGTGGGTCTTTAACGTCTCAAATCCTTCTTTGCGGATTGCGACATTGTAATCACCGTACCATTCAAACGAAACGGTAACCGGTGAATTGCCTATTTCCTCATCGTTTAATAGAACCATCGCTCCCTGAGGTTCCGTATTGATGGTCAGCTTCCGTTCAACACATCCACTAAGGATTATAACGGCTGCTAAGCCAACGATTGTCAAAACGAATACTTTGCGTTTTCCCATAACAGATATCCCTGTTTTATTTAAGCTGCTTTTAACAGTCCTAATTATATGGAGAAAGCAAAAAGATGAAAGGCCAAAATTCAGCCTTAATATGTTTTCTATCTGCCGGCCGGATCTACTGCTGTCAGAGGATTTGTTAGTCTGCCGGGACACATCGGCCCTCGGCCCAGTCACGCAGGCACTGAACGCTTTCAGCCATTGTCACCGAAAGCGGCGGCGAAGTTCTCAACGCTGAAACTATTCCATTTGTATTAAGGTCGGTTTCACTGGCATACGCTTCGTGAAGGGCTGAAATAATCGCCTGTTCTATTTCGGAGCCGCTGAAACCATCGGAAATCTTGGCCATTTTAGCCAGATCTAATTTCTCCGGATCACGACCTCGTTTCCTCAAATGAATAGCGAATATTTCCTTGCGCACTTTTTCGGTAGGCAGGTCGACAAAAAATATTTCATCAAAGCGGCCCTTACGAAGCAATTCAGGTGGCAATGCCTCAATGTCATTGGCGGTAGCAATAACAAATACGGGCGCTTCATGCTCCTGCATCCAGGTTAGAAGCGTCCCGAACATCCTCTTGGAAAGACCCCCGTCGGTACTTTGGCTGGCCGCAGAGGCAAAACCCTTTTCGATTTCGTCTATCCACAGGATAACCGGCGCCATTGCCTCTGTCTGATGCAGTGCATCACGCAGATTGCGTTCGGACTCACCTATATAACTGGCATACAAAGCGCTCGGATCCAGTCTCAACAGCGGCTGATGCCAGGCAGTTGCTATAGCCTTTGCACATAGACTCTTGCCCGCACCCTGGACACCAAGCATTAATACACCCCTCGGTGCCCTAAGGCCGAATTCTTCGGCTTTTGAAGTAAAAGCTTTCTTTCGCTCTTCAAGCCATTTCTTCAAATGCCTCATGCCGCCGATTTCGCTCAAATCCAGAGGTGTTTGAATGTACTCGAGCAAACCTCCTCGTTGAATAATGCGTCTCTTATTTGCAATAACATCATTTATATCATCATCATCAAAGCGCCTGTCTTCTGTAACAGTGTCAACAATAATCTGTTCGGCCTGCCGTCGGGTTAGACCGCTAAGATTGCGAATGATTGTATCAAAGCCCCTCTGTGAAATCCCGACCTCAATGGGTTTCTTACGGTGGAAGCGTTGCAGCGTCTTGCGAATAATTTCCTTCAATTCGTCTTTGTCGGGAAAAGAAATCGCAAAAGGCCTCGCAAAAGACCTTATAACGTCCGGCAATTTGTCATCTTTGTCAATCATCACAAGCGTCCTGCCGTTCTTCTTGAAAAGCTCTATAATATCACGCAAAATTCGCAGCGTCATTCCACCTTTAAGATATTCGGCAAGGTCCAGTGTTAAGCAAATTGAGCCTTCTTTGGCATTGGTAAAGTTACGAAGCCCGGCCGCGGGTGATTCGGTATCAGCTATGAAAAGACTCTCAGCCAGCAAGCCGTCCCGGACCCCCCCGGCGACTGACCATATCCACAAATCGCGGTTTAATCCAAGAGCCACTTGGCGAACAAGTTCGAGAGCATACTGTTCCTCATAGGTGACGATGGATATGCAGCAATACCCACCTGTGACTAATTTGGTAAATCGCTCGATGTCATCCATTGAATATCTCCCTGCGCATTTATATAATTACGACTGTCCTCTCATATAGTATTCTGACATAGTGACTACTTCTCTCGTAAAATATTCTCTTATACTTATTACATTGTGATTGGAGCTGGCAAGTTAAAGAAAACGCCGATCCTTAATCACTTTTAGTTGGTCCTACGAACTCGATAATATTACCATCAGGGTCCTTGACCAGTGTCAGGTAGTTGTTGCCGCCGAGTTTGTAAGGCTTTTTTACAATGACAGCACCGGCTTTTTTGGCTCGCTCTACCGATGCGGCCGTATCTGATACAAATATCGTCAGGTAGCTATAGCCAAGGCTCGAATGAATAAAGCTGTGATCAACCTTTTTTCCCGGAGCCTTGGGAAATTGCATAAGCTTGATTTTGGTAGCGGTCGGTTCATTGCCCAGTACAAACACCCTCACTTTGAACGGCTGGTTATCAGTTAGCCCTGAGCCGCCTCCCATTTCTGCAGATACCTCGAAGCCCGGCACCTCCGTAAAGCCAAGCGCATCTTTATAGAATGCCGCAGATTTCTCAACGTTACTTACCACAACCCCAACGTCGATTGTAGTACGGGCGAACGCGCTTTTTGTACCCGCATCACTCTTGCTTGAACAGCCGCTAAACAACAAACTCCCAATTGAAGTAACTACCAGAATTACGAACAAACTGCATCTTCTCATGATACGTCTCCTTCATCTGTTCAATACTGATTTATTGTCATATTATAAAGAAAACACCACTATATAACAGCCCAAAAGTTGTCTATCGCCGATTTTTGTAGCCACAAGGGCTATTTTAACTTTCGCTTATTTGATGTTTCGCCGCAGCCAGCCATTTCGGATTAATCGTTACACCCCAGCCCGGGCCGTCAGGGAT
>JAABXR010000232.1:257-3833 GCA_011776225.1 Phycisphaerae bacterium | reverse complement strand
AGGAACCCGAACGAGGATTGATCCGATAAGGCCGGCAAAGGCGAGCTGGCCAAGCCCCACCGATGGGATAACAATCGGTCCGGACAAAGAACACAAACTGTCTTGGAGACCGGGAGAAAAAGCTGCATTACATAGAGTTTACTTCGGTACTGACAAGAGCAATCTACCATTATTGGCCAAGGTCAAAAAGCCAGAGCAACTTCGATTGCCGGTATTGAAGGAGAACCAAACTTATTACTGGCGTGTCGACGAGGTAGGGGTCGATGGAGCTGTAGTAACCGGCGACATCTGGAAGTTCTCGATTGGCGAATTGATTGGCTGGTGGAAGCTTGATGGCGATGTAAAGGACAGTTCCGGCAATGACCATCATGGGACCATTAAAGGCAATCCCAAATGGGTGACAGGCCGCATAGGAGATGGCCTGGAATTTGACGGTGCGGATGACTATGTGGACACAGGTTATAAAACCGATATTTCTACTTTGACAGTCGCCGTTTGGGCCAATAGCCCTGCAGCACCTTCACCGGCATCACAAAGTGAGGTCATCTCTTGGGACTTTGTTCATATTAACTGGGATAAGCCCGGCCCGTTTTTCCGGGGAGCGGCAAGCCTGGGAGTAGGAAGGAGATGGTATGCCGCTGGTTTTGGAACGCTAAAAGCCAATGCATGGTACCATTTCTGTGCAACCTACAACGGAAAAAGTCTAAAGGCATACAAAGATGGCGTGCTGATACATGCTAACGATGATCCTTCGGGCCCCCCAATTGCCGGCAAAGGGACTCTTAAATTTGGCAGGCACTCACTTGAATTCGTAAAAGAATACTTTCGCGGAACCATTGATGATATTCGCATTTACAATTATGCTCTTAGCCAAAATGAAATCACAAAACTTGTCGAAGAAGGCAATCAGAACTGACAGCGTTGTCTGAAGCGGATTGACACCGTCGAACAGAATCCATATTCGGATTGTTTAGCGTTTTCTCCCCACGCTGTTTTTACATACTTTTTACAGAACAAATGACTGCTCCATACGTCCTAATACTAAGAGATGCAATTAGTCTTTCAAAACTTCACAAATGTCGGCGGTTTATTAAGGAGTAAGAAAATGAAATGTATGAACCGATTCATCAGCGCATCATTTGCAATCGTTTTCCTTATGGCTCTGGCTGTAATTCCCATCCAAGCCATCGCTTCGGAGAAAATCATGACCGAGCAATCCGGCCGCTTTAAGGTTCTCGGCCCTTTCACACACCGTAACCTGGCAATATACCTCGTGAAGGGAAAAGACGTCATTCGTAAGACCAAGTTTGTCACACTGGAACAGGCCCTAAAAGACGGGAAAGTTACGGTCGGTGAAACGGGAAATGTAAGTAGCCTTGTTATTTCCAGCATGTATGACGAGGAATATGTCTTCATCCAGGCCGGTGATATCGTCAAAGGCGGCAAGCAGGATCGTACGCTGAGCACAGATCTCATCGTGCCGCCCGGCGGGAAAAAAATGCCTCTGCAGTCGTTCTGCGTTGAAAGCGGGCGCTGGCAGGCGCGAGGCGCAGAAAAGGTTGACAAGTTCTCAATGTCAAGCAACCAGGTGGCCTCACGTGATCTGCGCGTTGCCAGCCGCTACAGAAAGTCTCAGCAGGAAGTCTGGGATAACGCCGCAGATCTGCAGGAGAAGTTGTCCAGCAATGTCGGGAAATCCGTTAGATCCCCAGTCTCCTCTTCCAGCCTGGAATTGACACTTGGTAATAAGGACGTTAGAAAACATGCCCAAGATTATGTCGACGCTCTCAGAGGCATCATCAAGGACAGGAAACACATCATAGGATTTGTCTTCGCCATCAACGGACAGCTTAATACAGCAGAAGTCTACGGCTCAGAAGACCTGTTCAGGCAGCTTTGGTCGAAGATGCTGCGAACGGCCGCAGTCGAAGCATTTGCTGAATTGAAAAAGGGCAAACACTTTAAGACTCCGTCCACCAAAGCAGCAGCGGCCTTTCTGGAGTATCCAAGGGAAAGCAAGGTCCAGCGTGATCGCATCAATGACTGGCTTACGTCAATCACCCATGAAGGCAAGGACAAGGTCATCTTCGAGTCACTTTTCTCGGAGGAGCATGCCCTTGTTCACGTTACTACGATGCGAATGGATGAAAAGGATCGGCGCAAGCTGCGAAGCAGACAGCCCCGACAATCACTTGAACAAAACGAATTACAGAATGTCCCACAGGAGCGGCGGAGACGTCGATAGGTTACAATTAACATAACAGTTAAACAGGAACCATCATAGAATAAGAAAGCCTGGATCAGGTGAGGACCGGAGGAAACTAAAATGAACAGGTTTACTGCTCGTTTGTATCTATATGTTTGTGGCATCGTAGCTTTCGCGGTTTTTCTGCCGGTTCAGGCCAAACCGGCGGATAAGACTGTTCTTATCGAGGGTGTTCCCCATTTGCGGCAAAAGCCTGACTTTTGTGGTGAGGCTTGTATCGCGATGTATCTGGAAAAGCTCGGTTACAAGGTTACACAGGACGATGTATTTAACTTGTCCGGCGTAGAACCTGCGCTGGCCAGAGGATGTGTGACCAGAGATATGGAGAGAGTGCTCAAGCGTATAGGTTTCAAGCCCGGCATTGTCTGGTACAAGATAGATCCCCGCAAATCCAAAGTTCAATTGGAGGCCCAGTGGAACATCCTGCTTGCCAATTTACGCAATGGTATCCCGTCGATAGTATGTATGCATTACGACAGTCGTCCCAAATCCTCAGAGCACTTTCGCTTGGTTCTTGGATATGACTCGAAGACCAAGGAGGTGATATACCATGAACCGGCGGAAAAGAACGGTGCATATCGTCGTATGAAACGCAGCAGGTTTCTTGATCTTTGGCCGCTCAAGTACAAAAAAGACCGCTGGCTTGCAATCCACATGAATCTTAGAGCGGGAAAGATTTCTGTTCCGAAATCCACCGTCGGTTTTACCAATGCTGATTACGCCCAGCACGTTATGAAATTGAAGCCAAATGTACCAAAGGATTTTACCATTGTTTTGCAACAACCTTTCGTGGTGATTGGTGACGAAAAGCCCGGTATCGTGCGCTATCGCGCCGAGCGCACTGTCGAGTGGTTTGTTAATCGAATTCGCAGATTGTACTTCAAGAAGAAACCGCCCCTGATATATGATATTTGGTTGTTCAAGGATGATTCCAGCTATCGCAAACATGCCCGGGAGCTATTCAACGATGAGCCGGACACGCCGTTCGGCTATTGCTCGGATGCGCACGGGGCCCTGATTATGAACATAGGCACCGGCGGCGGTACACTTTGCCATGAAATTGTACATGCGTTCATAAACTCTAATTTCCCCGATTGCCCGGCCTGGTTTAATGAAGGGCTTGCCTCTCTGTATGAGCAATGTGACTCTCGGGGTGATAGTGTTGTCGGGCTTACCAACTGGCGGCTCGCAGGGCTTAAAAAGGAAATTCAAGCCGGTACTCTTCCCTCTTTCAAGAATCTGCTTTCGACTACTTCATATCAGTTTTACCACATGGGAAAGGGAAACAATTATGCGCAGACAAGGTATCT
>JAABXR010000232.1:0-201 GCA_011776225.1 Phycisphaerae bacterium | reverse complement strand
ATCCGGGTATGAGACATTGAAAAAAACTCTGAATGAGAGCGATATGAAAGACTTTAAAAAGCGATGGGAGAAATGGATATTGAAGTTACATTTTCCCTGAGTGGGGGGATTGGATGAACGACGATGAATACATCTTTAAATAAGCGTAAAGCTAACTTGAAACTCTTGTTGAGTATTGGACGTTGAATCCTGAGTTGACAA
>JAABXR010000167.1 GCA_011776225.1 Phycisphaerae bacterium | reverse complement strand
TGGGTACTGTTCCAGTCGAAGACGATGGCTCGGCCTATTTTCGCGCACCCGCGTGCAAACCATTGTATTTCCAGTCCGTGGACGATACCGGGCGTGCCGTGCAGACTATGCGCAGTATAGTCTACTTGCAGCCGGGTGAACGCAGGTCCTGTGTTGGTTGTCATGAGCAGCCTGGTGTCATGGCCCCGATGCGGCGTGTCGCCGCATCGCGACGTCCACCATCGATCATCCAGCCGGGTCCGGATGGCACGAAGCCTTTCTGCTATCCGCGACTGGTCCAGCCTGTGCTCGACAGCCGCTGTGTCCGCTGTCACGATGGCTCGACTGGTCCGGACAAAAGCACGCTCGTGCTGACCGGCGAACCTGACGGGCAGTTCAGCAAATCTTACAACAACCTCAAGCCGTATCTTCATTGGCCGTCGCACACTGTTACCAGACCGGGCAAGTCGGGAGCGGATATTAGCCCCCTAACTATGATTCTGGCCGACAAGAAACATCGCCAGGACGCCAAACTGTCCGAAGAGCAATCTCGCGCATTGTATATATGGCTCGACTCAAACGTTCCGTTTTTCGGTACGTATGAGGAGAAGGACCTTCAAGCTCAACGTCTGGGCCTGGCCGTGGCACCACCCCTGCTCCAATAGGCCCCCAAACAAGACTACCTTAGCCGACATCGACCCGATCTCAACGGCCCATAACCGGCGCACGCTCCAGGTCTTGCCGTACCGGTAGCTTTGATTCACCGATTTAAGCAAATTTATATTTGTTTTATAAGGACGCCATATAAATAATTTATGATGAGTGATGATTGATTATTTAGAGGAACGTAAGGGCCGGAGTGAGTAAAAAAAAAAAAAATGCGAACCGCAGGTAGAAATAAATTAGTCGTTAGTATTTAGTATATAGTATTTAGCCGGTTGAGGCCGGGACGGCCCCTTATAGGCAGGTAAGTATTTTTGCACACCCTATCGGCCGGCAATAGAGTCTACCAGAACTTCCACCAGGGCTTTTCGGAATTTTCACTCGTATCAAGCGGCTTCCATTGAAGATTTGACTTCCAGGAGCTGTCGCCTTTCAAATACCCTATAAATGCAGACTGGACATCCGACTTCGATAACTCTTTTGTACACTGGAAGTGATGGTCTTCGTCGCCATCGCGATATTCGAGAGTATACGGTCCGAATCCTTCTCCGGCGGCCTGAATGTAGACCTGTTCGCTTTTGCTCAGGATTATGAATTCGCCGCGTTTTTCATCATCCTGAAACGCTTCGATGATATCCGATTCTTCCGCAATACCACTGTACATCCCCCCTTCTGTTTCCAGTTCCATTTTATCCTTACTCCCTTTCTAAAAGAACAACAAGATAAAATCCGAGCAACATTGAAATCAACGCAACAATCTTAGGTATTTGCGTCCGATGAACTATCGACGTCACGGGCCTGGTCGGGCAGGACCGCCAAGACTATAAGCCCTATGAGACCGGCCAGGCCAACCAGGCCAACCCACTTCGAGTGCCCCTTTCCCTCGGCGTAGTTCATGCAACCCCATATGAACAGAGGTATACTTATAAGAATGAGAATTAGCCCCAGTAAGACAATGGCATCTGTTTTTGCAGTTTGGACTAATAAATATCCTACCAGTTGGAGAAGAAAGCCGATTCCGACGCCGATGTTTGTTTTCGTTTTCTTTTCGGGGAGCATAAAACTACCTTTCCGGTTTAACGCTTAAAATAATCTCATGTGGTTTTGCTGATAATAACGAATATGTAACTGTAAATCAAATATTAAAATTCAAAAATCAAAATTGTGGAATCGCTGCGCGATTGCTTTTTAGTTGCCTGTCGCCAGTTGCCAGTTGTCAGGAAAGAAGGGAAAAGGGAAACAGGAATAAACCTGGCTTAATCGATGATGCGGCTGTATTTCAGCCGGGAGAGGTCCTCGCCGGGGTTTGGCTTGCGAAAGACGAATAGATGCTCGTGCATTATCAGGTAGAACCTGTCTGTTTTGCGTACTGCTGGCAGACATCAACAGGCAGCCCTCACNNCAGGAATAAACCTGGCTTAATCGATTGAGCGGCTGAATTTGAGGCGGGAGAGGTCCTCGCCGTGGTTTGGCTTGCGAAAGACGAATAGATACTCGTGCATTATCATATAGAACCTGTCTGTTTTGCGTACTGTTGGCAGACATCAATATGTGGCCGTCCCATTTTTTCTTAGTTTTCCTATTCCTTGCTATCAACAGAAAATGCTGGTATTCTGTGGGGAATACTGAAGGGACAAAATGAGCTTTAGAAATGGGTAACATCATTAGTGAAGGGCCAACAAAACTCAGGAGTTTTTGGAGTCTGAACCAGGAT
>JAABXR010000182.1:3271-4160 GCA_011776225.1 Phycisphaerae bacterium | reverse complement strand
CAGTATTCGCCCAACATTCAATCTGCATTGAGAAGCACTAGAAATTACGCATGAGTAGCGCCACAAAACAGGGAAAAAGCGTTGATTTTTTTTTTGAAAGCTGTTATCCAGTATGCTGTCAATGGGATTTGGTGTTTTGGGTTCGCCTTTCAAAAGACCATAGCGAAATCTGCACCGAGCGCTGAAGATAATTCCTTCGCGGCAATGCCATTTTGGTGTTTACAGAGCAATTACAGGCTCCGCCAAAGTCGCTTGCGAATCTGGTAGACTTTTTACAAACACTGTTTTATTTTAATAAACATTACAAACAACATGTTCTAAATAAAAGGAGTGCCGTGAAATGGGAGTTCGCATCTGCATGCGCTTGGTGGCCATCACCCTGTTGACTTTAGTAGGCCTGGTATCTGTCGCCAGCGCTGACCAGAATCGCCCCGGCCGATTGATTACCCTCGACAACAGGGAAATTGTATTCGACAGCATCACTGAAAGAGACACCGTCAAAGGCTGGTGGAATGGCTCAGCGCTGACCGTTCCAATGAAGACCGTGTCCGAAGTTACTTTCTTCGAAGCACCAAAAGTTGATTACAGCATCATCGGCAACGATATCAAAACAGGCACTATGGGCCTGACCAGAGCCAGTGACGGTAAGCAGTTTGTCCTGCAGGATGCCTTCATGCCGGCAGATTGTAACTGCAGCTACATTACATACACCTACAAAAACCCCTTTACAGGGGAAACGTTGCAAGCCAATGCTGCGATTGACGGTCTGCAAAGAATCGTCTTTGAAGACGGTGCACGATAAATCAAGCTAAAGCTTTATTTAAACTCAAGCGGGGCGTTCGCCCCGCTTTTTTATTTGTGGCGTTGCAGAACACGCCTCTCTACGGTA
>JAABXR010000182.1:2111-3222 GCA_011776225.1 Phycisphaerae bacterium | reverse complement strand
AGAAAAACAAGATCATTCTTTAATGGAGGCTATGACAATGTTCAGTGAAAAGTTGCTCGACGCAATGAATGAGCAGATGAAAAATGAATTTCTTTCCGGTTACCTTTATATGGCAATGGCCGGATACTTTGAATCAGAAGACCTGCCGGGGCTGGCTTCATGGATGCGAGTACAGGCCCTTGAAGAGCTGACCCACGGAGAGAAGTTCTTCAATTTCCTCTGTGAGGCCGGTGGCCGCACCGATCTGCGCGCCATCGATGCACCAAAAAACGACTATGATTCTCCTCTGGCGTGTTTCGAATACTCTCTTGAACATGAGAAGTTTGTGACTGACAGCATCAACAAGCTGATGGATCAGGCTCGCCAGGACAACAATCACGCTGCCCAGATTTTTCTGCAATGGTTCGTGACTGAGCAGGTTGAAGAAGAAGCGAGCTTTGGCTTGATTGTCAAAAAACTTGAACGTATCGGTGACGACGGTAATGGTCTGCTTCGCCTTGATGAAGAACTTGCACAACGCTCTTTTGTACCGCCCGCAGCTGAAGAGGCATAACTGTCAAACTGACGAATTTAGACCAAGAGCTTGGAGGTGGGCACAAAAGTCCACCTCCTTGATTTTTCTACCGACTAAAAAATTCATTTGGCATCATGGGGTTTTCTGTTAATATTCCCCGGCTTTGAATTTTCTAACAGCGGTAATGTAACCGAATTAAGATATATCATTTGAGGAGGAGAACATGTTTGACAACATCGAAGTAAAGGATGCCGTTCGTCGCGCGATGCAGACGGAGAAGAACGCCATGGAGTTTTACCAGCGTGGCGCGGAGATGATGAAGAATGCTGAGGCAAAGAAGGTTTTCGAACTGCTTGCGCGAGAAGAGCGTGAACATGCCGAGTGGTTTTATAATGTATATCCGGGCGATGACATTAATGACCTGCAGGACTTCCTCAATGCCGATACCGCCAAAGATTCCGAATGGCTGAAAGAACTGGAGCAGGTCAAGCTGGCAGGCTTTGATGAACGCAAGGCTATGGAACTTGCCATGGAAAAAGAGAAGAACCTGGCCACCCACCTGCGGGCCCTGGCCAACAAAATCGAGAACCCTGACGT
>JAABXR010000182.1:1849-2097 GCA_011776225.1 Phycisphaerae bacterium | reverse complement strand
TACGCACGTCTGATGGGCATGGTTCACGAAACGGACATTGACACATTTGTTCGCGAATAATTTCATTTTGAAAAACAGAAAAGAGAAAGGCCGGGGAGTTCTTCCCCGGCCTTTCTCTTTTCAAGAAACCCCTAAGTCATCCTTCGCTACCGCCATTGGTTTTCACCAACCCTTTTTTGAGCAAGTCGGCGATCTGATCGACAGGAACCGGCTTGCTGAACAGGTATCCCTGCATCTCATCACAGCTT
>JAABXR010000182.1:358-1782 GCA_011776225.1 Phycisphaerae bacterium | reverse complement strand
CTTCGGCAATAACCTTCAGGTCGAGGCTGTTCCCCATCGAGATAATTGCACTGGCAATCGCTTCATCTGTTGAATTGATTTCTATATCGCGGACAAAGGTACGGTCAATCTTCAGGGTGTTGACCGAGAATCGCTTGAGATGAGCCAGCGAGGAATATCCCGTACCGAAATCGTCGATGGAAATATGGATGCCTTTATCACGGAGTTGTGTCAGGACACCGACAGCAAACTCCGGATTCTGCATGATCACAGTTTCGGTAATTTCAAACTCGAGATAGTCTCCGGACAATCCGGTTTCCTCAAGGATAGCATCCACCGACTCGACAAAATTGCGTGCCTGCAGCTGATAACCGCTCAGGTTTACGGCAACCCTGACCTTGTCGAGACCTTCATCCTGCCATCTCTTGTTATCTTCACAAGCACGACGCAAGACCCACTCGCCAATCGGGATGATTAAACCCGTCTCTTCAGCGAGTGCAATAAATTCTGCCGGCGACAGGGTCCCCATCTCCGGATGCTCCCAGCGGATCAACGCTTCCAGTGCAGTAATCTTTTCGCTTTTGGCATCAATCTTCGGTTGATAGAATATTCTGAATTCATCGTGTTCAATCGCTCTGCGCAATCCGTTTTCCAGAGACATGCGCCGCTCTGTATCTAGATCCATTGCCGGGTCATAAACTTGATAATTGTTTCTGCCGAGAGCTTTTGCCTGATACATCGCAGCGTCAGCCTTTTTCAACAGGGATTCGGCATCATCATCGTGGCTCGGGTAGAGGCTGATACCGATACTTGTAGTAATAAAAAGTTCATGCTCATCTGCCTGTACCGGCTTGGCGAGAGCCTTGAGAATTTTCCCGGCAACACTTTCCGCATCCACGGCATTGGTCAGATTGACCAGCACAATCGAAAACTCGTCGCCGCCGATCCGGGCGACAGTGTCAACCTCGCGAACACAACTGCGTAAACGTTTGGCAACTTCCTGCAAGAGAATATCGCCAATGGCGTGACCGAGCGTATCATTGATAATTTTGAACCTGTCAAGATCCAGGTAAAGAATCCCGCACAAGCCCTTCTGTCGTTTCGCCATCGCCTGGGCCTGACGGAGCCTGTCGGCAAAAAAGAGTCGATTTGGCAAACTGGTAAGCTGATCATGGTGGGCCATGAAGTAAAGTTGTTCCTGCGCCTTTTTGCGGGCAGAGATATCCCGGCAGATCACCCAGACAGCTCCGGCCTGGTCATTCTGGAAGCTGCAGGTCATTGTGCCTTCAACATCAACCCCCTGGCCACCTTTTGACACCAGCTTGCCTTCCAGTGGCTCTATCTCTTCGCCCCTGACAACCTTTGCAACCTCAGCCATGCACTTATGGCGCATATCTGAATCAATCACATCATCCAAAGACAAACTGCTCAAATTGTCACGGTCA
>JAABXR010000182.1:0-216 GCA_011776225.1 Phycisphaerae bacterium | reverse complement strand
TGGCCGCTTCAAAGGTCACCAGGATATAAACCGGCCAGAGCCAGCTGGACGCTCCACCGCTGAGGTAAATCAACAGGGTCACGCTGAGGTAATCGAGAAGAACCTGCAGATGGTCAGCCCAGGGCCTTTCTGCCAGGGTTTGATAATTAATGTAGTAGATCGCGTTGTAGACAAGGATAACGATCAACCCGACAACCAGCCCTACTAACTGGGCAT
>JAABXR010000191.1 GCA_011776225.1 Phycisphaerae bacterium | reverse complement strand
CAATGTTTGCAGCCGATTGCGGGGCTCCGGATTTGTGGGTCGGTTCTGTGCTTTTTTCAAAGTCCATTTTTGTCAGAAAGTTAAGTGCCCTGAAATCCCGCAACGGCTGAAACTGCCGTTAGAAGGACTCAAGTCAGGAGAAGAAATGGCAAACATCGTTCGCGTGTTTCGTGCTGTTGTTCATCCGGGCAAAGAAGAGGAATTCAAATCGTTTTTTCTTAACGATGCCATACCCATTCTCCGTAAACACAAGGGGCTTGTCTCAGTTCACGTTGGCCTACCGAGAGAAGAAACACCTCAAGAGTTCATGATGACGACTGTTTGGTCCAGCGTTGAGGCATTGGCCGAGTTTTCTGGAGAGAACTGGCGCGAAGCTGTGATCGATCCTCGTGAAGCGCATCTCTTAGCGAATACGAGTGTTGATCATTACTATGAGGCGACTATTTAGTGGAGCCTTCTAACTCGCCGCTGCTACTGACGGCCTGTGGGCGGCGGGAGTGAATTGAGTTGTTGTAAATAACGGCCGCAGCAGAGCGGCAGGACGTTATGTTGTCATAGGATAGGAGAAAGAAATTATAGAAAACGAATTAACCTTCAGAATCATTACTATCGTCCTGTTCCTTTTGGTTGGGGCCACCGGCGTCTACCATCGCGTCCGTGCGGCAAGGTCTGGGGAGAAAATCTCCCGGCGGGAAGAAGGCCTACCCATCATGATTTTGCTCAGGCCTTTCGGATTTTCTGCATGGATTGGTTTGTTGATTTATATGGTCAATCCCAGGTGGATGGCGTGGTCCACACTTTCGCTTCCCTCCCGTCTGCGTTGGGTAGGGGCAGGGCTGGGCATCATTGCCGTTCCTTTGATATATTGGATGTTTAGCAGCTTAGGCAAGAACGTGACCGATACGGTGGCCATTCGCAAAGAGCACAGCTTGGTGACTCATGGGCCCTATCGCTGGGTGCGCCACCCAATGTATTCGCTTAGCGTCCTGGCTTTCATGGGTTTTAGTCTGCTGTCCGCCAACTGGTTTATCGGGCTAACAGGCATCCTCGCGCTGATCCTGATGGTTGTTCGCACGCGTATCGAAGAAGCAAAGCTAATCGAGGAGTTCGGAAACGAGTATCGTGAATACATGAAGTGCACCGGGCGGTTCATGCCGCGCTTGATTGGCTCAAGAAAGTAAGATCGGACAGCGTATAACCACAACCGTTATACTGCTTGGTCAGGTACGAATCTTTGGTTCCTTAAGAAAGTTATGATCGGCAAAAACATATCGCATTACAAAATCCTTGAAAAGCTTGGCGCAGGTGGTATGGGCGTAGTCTACAAAGCCGAAGATACCAAACTGGACCGCTATGTGGCGCTCAAGTTTCTGCCTCAGCATTTGAGCCAGGCTGAGGAAGAGAAAAAGCGTTTTATCCATGAAGCCAAGGCAGCCTCGGCGCTCGACCACCCGAATATTGGAACTATTTATGAAATCGATGAAACTGAAGATGGTCAGATGTTCATCGCTATGGCCTGTTATGAAGGGGAATCGCTTAAGGACAAAATTGACCGTGGCACATTGCCAATTGAAGAAGCAATAGACATTGCTATACAGATTGTGCAGGGATTAGAAAAAGCGCATTCAAAAGAGATTGTGCACCGGGATATCAAACCCGCCAATGTCTTGTTAACAGAAGATGGGCAAGCCAAAATAGTCGATTTCGGCTTAGCAAAGCTGGTCAATAGAACAATGCTGACCAAGGAAGGAACGACCTTGGGCACAGTTGCTTATATGTCGCCAGAACAAACACAGGGAACGCTGGTAGACCACCGGACAGACATCTGGGCATTGGGTGTGGTTCTACATGAGATGCTCTCAGGGGAACATCCCTTCAAGGGTGACTATGAGCAGGCCGTTATTTATTCTATCATGAATGAGGAACCACCCACCCTTACGGAGCTATGTCCAACTGCATCGAAAAAACTTACACAATTAGTACGAAAAACTCTACAGAAAGACCCTGATGAGCGGTATGAGAGTACAATTGAATTGTTAAGTGACCTGAAGTTAATTCGCACTGAATCTGAAAGCGCATCTTCAAAAGACAAGAAGAAAGAAAAAATTACACCTTCTGTCGCAGTACTCCCTTTTGTAAATATTGGCGGCGATCCGGAGAATGAGTATTTCAGCGATGGCCTGGCCGAAGAGCTGATCAATGCCTTAACCAACGTAAAAGGTCTGCAGGTCGCCGCACGTA
Organism: Phycisphaerae bacterium; assembly: GCA_011776225.1. Taxonomy (GTDB): domain Bacteria; phylum Planctomycetota; class Phycisphaerae; order Sedimentisphaerales; family Anaerobacaceae; genus CS2-K091. The sequence continues at coordinate 3,762 of JAABXR010000191.1, read as the reverse complement.
CTTCGTCTTTCCGATTTCGTGGCAAGGAGCTCGACATTCGAGACATCGGTAAACAACTTAACGTAAGCACAGTGCTGGAAGGCAGTGTGCGCAAGTCGGGAAACAGGCTCCGGATCACAGCCCAATTAATCAAGATCGAGGACGGCTACCACCTTTGGTCCGAGAGATATGACCGAGATTTTGATGATGTGTTTGCCATTCAGGACGAAATTTCGTTAGCCATCGTGGAAAAACTGAAATTCGAGCTTCTGGAAGAAGCTAAGGCTAGCCTGGCAGAACGTTATACCGGCAACCTGGAAGCTTACAATTTATATTTGCAGGGCCGCCACTATTTCAGTAAACTCTCCGGAGACGGGTATAAGAAAGCCATCGAGTATTTCAAACTGGCGCTTGAAAAAGACCCGGACTATGCCCTGGCCTACGCAGGTCTGGCGGAATCTTATAGTTTCCTTGGTTTATGGGGCTTCACAGCGCCCAGGGAATCCTTACCGATAGCGAAAGAAGCTGCGCAGAAGGCTCTTGCGCTTGACAACTCACTCGCAGAAGTCCGTCACTCTTTCGGCCTTGTCTGCACCTTTAATCGCGAATGGTCGGTGGCAAAGCAGGAATTCAACCGCGCTTTCGAACTTAATCCGAACTACGCCTTTGGACACGGTTGCCATGCCATGTATCTGAGATTATCCGGGTCTGCCGAGGAGGGAATGGCGGAAATAAAGCTGGCCCTGGAATTGGAGCCGCTTTCGGCGCCGGTCAACGCCGCTGCGGCCTATTTTTTCTATTCAATGCGTCTATATGATGAAACCATTGAGCAATGCCGGAAGACCCTTGAATTGCAGCCAAGCTTTTATGCGGCTCATAGTTACCTTGCCTTGGTTTATGCGCGTAAGGGAATGCTAGAAGAAAGCATACTTGAATGGAAGACGTCGTTGTCCGCGAGGGGAGCTAGTAAGGTTGCTCGTGCGATGCAAAGCGCCTATGAGCGCTCAGGATACAAGGGCGCATTGATTACGGCTGCCCAGAAAATCTCTTTGGCCTATCAGTTCGTCCGGATTTGGAATTACCTGCCGCTGACGAAACGAAGATATGTCTCGCCTATGGTCATTGCGGTTCTCTATACAGAGGCTGGAGAAAAAGACCGAGCGTTTAAGTGGTTGAACAAAGCCTACCTAAACCAAGAACCCCAAATGACCTCGCTCATGGTGAATCCACATTGGGACAGTTTACGTTCAGACCCAAGGTTTGATGAACTGCTACGCAAAATAGGTCTGGAAAAATAAAGCTAGGTGGTTTTTATATGAGTATAATTTCGGCTTTCTCTTGCGGTTTTTGGAGGACAGATCATGCCTGGTGAGCTCGATCCACATGGAATAGAGTCCAGCGCACTTCTGAGGGCAGCGGATTTCAACAAGGCGCGAGTTCTCGAGGTTGGTACCGGAGACGGTCGCCTGGCCTTTCGCTATGCAGGTGCCACCGCATTTGTCGTCGGTATCGAGCCGGAGCTGAAGCAAATCACATCAGCACTGGAGGCCTGCCCGTCCGACCTCCATCAGCGCATTAGCTTCGTGGAAGCGACTGCTCTAGCGTTGCCATTCCGCTCCGAGAGCTTTGACATCGCTGTTCTCGCATGGTCTCTATGATGCTTACCGCATGAGGGTATGGTCGATGCCCTGCAGGAAATCTGGTGCGCTCTGGCCTCGGATGGCACACTTATAGATTTGCGTCCCGTCCCATCGCAATGCCCAATCGAAGTTGTGACTCCGGGAAGTATAGTCCATGTGGGAGAGGCAGATGCATCAGGGATGGCTGCCGACGACGAGGCCGCCGACCGCGCAATTAGGGACGCTGTTGAACAGGGCTGGTTTGTACTTCGTCGCGATACCCGCTTCGATTTCGACTTCTATTGGGACAGCGTTCACGAGAAGGCGTCATTCATTGATGGCAGCATAAGGATGAAACAGGCTGTTCCATCGTACGCAGACTTGGAGAAGGTCCATCGCGACCTGAGTACGAGAGCACAGGGTGTGGCTCGCATCCGATGCCGGAGGCAAACCATGCTCGCAGTGTATTGTAAAGCAAGTATCGAGACCCTTTAGCCGCCCAGAAAAGGTGCGCAGCGGCACAACGTCATTCTGATAGGGAGGTAAGTGTCATGGATTTGGAAGCAGTGACACGAATTGTCCAAGTGGAGGATTTAGCGTTTCCAGTTGTGGATTATGGACAGGGCCCTGCTGTGCTGTTGCTGCATGGTTTTCCTGACTCTCGACATCTGTGGCGCTATCAAATTCCTGTTCTTGTCAAAGCAGGGCTGCGAGTGATTGCTCCTGACCTGCGTGGCTTTGGTGATGCACCCAAGCCTGCTTCAGTCGATGCATACCAGGTCTCCGTTGTCGCACAGGACATGATCGCCATTTTAGATGCTTTGCAAGTGGTACAAGCCAGTATCGTGGGACACGATTGGGGAGCTGCAGTAGCGTGGGTGCTTGCGGCCTACTATCCGCAACGAGTCGAGCGTCTTGTATCGCTGGCAGTAGGATGCCCAGGAACCTCAGGTCTCAGAACCATCGAACAAAGGGAACGGTTTTGGTACTTTTACTTTTTTCAGTTTGAAGGAATTTCTGAGGAGTGGTTGCGGCATGACAATTGGAAACTTTTTCGCGAGTGGACGCGGGGCAATGGTGATATGGAGCGGTATCTGCAACACTTGTCCCGTCCTGGCGCTTTGGCCGCCGCGTTGAACTGGTATCGAGCGAATGTGAAACCAGAATCGCCGACTCAGCAGCACCCTGACTTTCCTAAGATCAAATGTCCGGTGATGGGTATTTGGAGTGATGCCGATCACTACCTAACCGAAGGGCATCTCCGTAACTCCCACGAAAAGATCGAGGGAACGTGGCGCTATGAGAGGATTAAGGGAGCAAGTCATTGGATGATGCTCGAAAAACCTGAAGAATTAAATCGACTGTTAATCGAGTTTTTAGCAGAATAAAATGACTTTGGATACGAGCACATAACAATCGCATCAACACGGACGCTGCCACTCTGGCGTGATTTCTGAGTTTTGAGCACTATCGCAAGTCTTCTGTTTTCGGTGCGTTATGTGCCCTGAATGGCAGCGCCGGTTATGCGTTCGTTAGGTGGTAAATGAAAGTGTTTTTATGATAAAAAGATCGCGTATTTCAAATATTATTTTGGCGTTGCTTGGAGCGGTGTTTGGATATATTTTATCAGTCATTGATGATAATTTATACAATTACATTGCTCAACTTATATCGTACAAATGGATGGTAATAATTGCGCTCTTAATTATATTGACTTTAACGTATTTCCTTTCAACGAAGCCAGCCATTACTGGCACCAAAATCTTGAACAAAAACCTATCAAATGCTCCCATTATTAAGGTTTTTTTAGATCTCGGTTTAAAAAACATACATCGCCACTTGACTGATGATGACATCCGCACTCGTCTTGAAGAATCTCTTAACATACAGGTACATAAAACATGGTTTCCAGAAAACGATCAGATTGAGGAGGGCCTACTCTCCGCAATCAAAAATGGCGCTGCAGTCGACCTTCTATTATGCAAACCGGATTCTTATATTCTTAGAAAGCGATGTGAAGCCGCGCAAGAACCTATGGGCCCATACTGGATCTATCGAGCTATAAAGAAAATCCACAAAACGATCACAAATCCAGAGAATAGGAATATCAATAGGAAAATCACCATTACTCTTTATGACGAATGGCCTGGTTGTCCTGTGATTT
>JAABXR010000265.1 GCA_011776225.1 Phycisphaerae bacterium | reverse complement strand
GAAATATGCGGCTCAAGATCTTTATAACCGTAGGGAAGATCAGGCAACGTATAAATTTCTGCCATATTATTCAGCTAGCTCTTCTTCAACTTCCCTCTTCCCCTCTTCCAGCTCCTTTACCTGCTCATCATCTCTTTGCAAAAGCAGATGCTGGAATTCGCCCACATGAGTTTTTTCTTCTTTGGCAATATCAAGAAGAATTTTTTTAATTCCTTCATCCTGAGCTTTGGCCGCCATCTGCTCATAAAGATTTACGGCATCTAGCTCGGCGATGATACCGACCCGCAAAATCTCGCGGTCGATATCTTCTTTATTCAACTTATCTAAGTCTGTTGGAATGTTGGATAACATAACCTTTGTCTTATTAATTATTTCTTAAAATATAATTTTTTAATTAGAAAATAAAGAAGCGCAATAATTATCAACCCAACAACAAAGATGATCAACATGAACAAACCGACCAAATTAAAATATGCGGTCAGGGGGGATTTATTAAAAAAATCCTTTTTTAATTCCGGCAACGTGATTATCGTATTGATTATCTCATCCAAAGGAAATGATTCGATTTTACCAACCACTAAGACATACTTGCCCTGATTGTCATTACTGAAGACACGGATATTATACGTGCCGGCCGGCACCTCGGTTTCTTCCATTTCCGGACCGTTAAAATACCAGTCATTGGCAAATTCTTCATGAAATCTTTCCCACTCGTGTGTGGAGCCATCTAGCAATATCTTAATCTTTGGATCCTCCAACGAAATAATCTCCGCTGAAACATCCTTATCAATTTCTTCAATATCCGGCACTAAAACACCCGCATATAATCTAAAGGGCTCCTCTGAAACAATCTGAAAATTAGCCGGTTCACCGGTCATAACGCCGTAAAAAGCCTGTGAAATTTCCGGATTCTCAATATTCACTGTTTCACTGCCGGTTATTATTCTGGGCTGATGCGCGTTGGCAAAAAGTGGCGTCACCAAAAGCAATGCAGTAAAGATAAAGATTTTAATAATATATGGTTTCATAATCAATGACTGGCATGACAACTGCCCTTATAGTATCTTTTCACTATTCTCATTAACCTTACAATGGTTTTTTCGTCAATGTCTTTTAAAGTGAAAAATTTTAAATGACGCATCATTTTTCCCCTCCCCTCGAATAAATCCATTTCTTTATTTTTCATCCCCTTGATAGCAAAACCCATATTCACGTGATCTTTTAGAGCAACCAAATAAAACATACCCCCGTACCACGGCACACCCACATACATCTCTTCCTTGATCTTGGGATAAGCTTTTAAAACTATCCGCCTTAATTTCCGAATAATCTTTTTTTGTGGAGACTTTTGTTTGTCAATATATTTTTTTACTGCCGGGTCCATAAGAAATATTTGAATATTTCTGGCGGAGAGAGCGGGATTCGAACCCGCGGTGCCATTGCTGACACACACGCTTTCCAAGCGTGCGCCTTAAGCCACTCGGCCATCTCTCCATATTACACACAATATAGCATTAATCCTGTCATATTTCAATTATTGGCGGCAGGGTGGTGCGGCAAGCGTAAAGAGCCGGCGTGGGCGGCGCAGGTATGGAAACCTGCACCTATGCCCCGCCTACGCTTATGTATAAGCGCGGGTTTCCATACCCGCGCAAAAAAAAGACCGCTGTATTAGATACAGCGGTAAGCGCCTCACTTCTTCTTGGAGACGATGGAAAGGTACACGTCGCACTCGGGAATCTCGATGGCGACGACCTTGCCCTTCTTGGTCTTCTTGTCGACCTCGCCGGAACACTCGATCTTGTCCACCCTGATCAGGTCCAGGTTGGGCACGCCTGACTCGAGCTTGCCGATCTCCTTCTTGAGGTTATTGATCTGGTCCTCGAGATCGCCGTTCTCCATGGTCAGGCTGGTGTTGGTCTGCTTGGCCTCGCCGAGCTTGTCCTCGAGATTACCCAGCTTGTCCTGAGCCTTCTTGAGCTTGAGCTTGCTCTGCTTGGCCTCGGTGAACTCGAGGTTGAGCTCCTTGCTCACGATGCGGATCTTGCGATCATTAGCATCCCACTGAACCGTGTGGGCATCGAGTGGAATAACCATGTCGGTTGCTTCCGGGTCTTCCGGAGGCGGCTCTTCCGAACCTTCCTCTGTCTCGCTCGCTTCGGCTTCCTCGACTGAGAAAGCCATGTCGTCGGCCGTGGTGGCTACCTCGACCGGCTCGCTCTCTTCCTCACCCTCGGTGGTGGCGGAAAGCGGCACATCGTCTGACTTGGCCTCGGGTTCGTCCAGGCTAGCCATGGCCGGCGGCGCCGGCTTGCCCTTCTTGGACTTGTTACCGGACTGACTCGCGACCAGGAAAGTGACTCCGAAGGCGGCTACGAGTAGAATCAAGCCAACCCCGGCCCACAAGAGCCAGGTGCGCGACTTCTTGGCCGGCTTCTCGGAATCCTTCTTCTCGTCCGTCTTCTCGTCCTTCTTCTCTTCTTCCTTATCTCCCTCCATTGGCTTTTCCTCCTTTCGAAAGGCTTTCACCTTCTTGTCCTGCATGTTGGGGACTCCGTCGCTACTCCACTCTACCGTGTAATAGCTAGTAGCCGGATCCTTACCAACGTGCTTGACCAGAAAATCAATCCGGCCGTCCTTGTCAGTATCCGCATGCTCTGAGTCAAGCGGTTCCTGCGTGTGACGATCCAGACGCATAACCATCAGATCGTCATCCTCAGTCCTGACCCGCACCGGCACGCCGGCCACAGCACTTCCCCTCTGATGGACTTGCACGCAAACCTTGAATTCGCCACCAACCTCAACCTTTTTCGGAGCCGCAATATCGCAGGTCAGGTTCCTTGGGGAGATGAAGAGTTCAACCTCTTCGCTCCGATGTTGCTCACCCACGTCGCCCCAACTGACCACCAGGGCCAGCTTTTCCGAGATCCGGCCGACATGCTTGACAAAACAGGTATAGACACCTTTTTCATCAGTCAATCCCTCAACGATCCGGGGAGTGGCCGTAATCCGATGGGGCAAACTCAGCTCCAGCTTGTCACTGACAGATTCTACTGTCACTGACTTGGCCGGCTGTCCACCCCAGGTGGACTTCACCTTGATCTCAACTTCGCCTTCACCACCAACCGTAAGTTCCGGTGTCTTGATCTCAGCTTCCAGTTTGGTCACTGGCCGATCATCTTCAGACGGCATGAGCACCTCCTCGTCGCTCTCCCCCGTCGCTTCGTCGATTAGCACTTCGCTCGAAAAATCAAGCGAATCTTCGCCTGGTTCCTCGGGCGGCGCGGGCAGAGGCTCGTCCGACTCCTCGTAGTCGTCGGGGACTTCCTCATCGAGCGTAAGGTCATGGTCCGGCTCTGAGTCAGGCTCTTCCGAAGAAATTGCTACTTCGGAAAGTTCTTCCAGCTTGAGCTCGTCAAGCCGGCGGCCTTCCTCAGTGTCGGTCTCTTCGACCTCTTCGATAATGGACTGCTCCTTGTAGACCAAAGGCGCGCCGCTCTTAAAGATCTGCACCCCGTATTCCTCAGTGCACAGCTCTTCGAGATTGGCGTCATACCACGACACCGTGATCAGCACGTCTCCGGGCTCGGCAAACCTGATCCGGAAAAATGCCTCACCCTTGTCATTGGTCTTTTCACTGGAGTGCATGGTCAGAACATCATCAATGAACTCAGCTGTCTCGCGGGGTAATTCACCGCCCATGTGCTCATCCGGAATAGAAATCCCGGAGATGTCAGGCGCTTCCAGAATATACGCCGCACCAGCATCGGGTTCGACTGGCTTGATATTCAAAAACACATCCGCACCCTTGATGAAGTCGTTCTGAAAAGCAGCCATCACTTCAATCTTGATAATATCACCGACCCTGACTTCCTCAGGAACGCCAGTGACATCAACTAGATCTGCGTATCTTCTTTTAGACATGGCGTCCCTCCTATTTTTATTCTGAAGCCAAGGCTTCAGGCGTTGTTTTAAAGAACTTTTCCGATAGTTGACCTTAGCAAAAATTGCCTAATTTGTCAAGAGTATAACATTTTTGTAATTTTAGCCAAATTTTAGTACAATAGTCCTGATAAATACCCTTAAAATGATATTAGCACTTATACTAAAAACCGTCTATTTTTGCTTACCAGCCTACCTTGCCAATATGACACCAGTACTCGTGGCAAAGCCTAAAATATTTGAATTTATTAATATTCCAGTTGATTTAGGTAAAACGTGGCAAGGCCAGCCCATTTTCGGTAAAGGCAAGACTTGGCGCGGCATTATCATGGGCACGATCATTGCTGTTTGCATGAGCGCGATCCAAAGTTTGCTCTATCGCTATGAACCGATCCAGCAAATTTCCGTGGTAAATTTTTATGAGGTCAATTTCTTGTGGTTCGGGCTTTTAGCCGGCCTGGGCGCTATGCTCGGCGATCTTATAAAAAGTTTTTTCAAAAGAAGAATCGGCATTGGCTCGGGCAAATCATGGCCAGTCGCCGACCAGCTGGACTTTGTGATTGGTTTTATTTTATTTACTTACTGGCTGGTCCATCCGACATGGATTGTTATTGGCGCGGCAGCAATCCTTACCCTGGTCCTCCATCCTCTGACCAACATAATCGGCTATGCGTTAAAAATTAAAAAAGTCTGGTGGTAATATTTTTTCCGATGTAACCCTATATGAAAAAAGCATTGGTTTTCTACAACCCAAAATCCGGCATTGCTAAAAAATACCAAACCAAACCCGTGGTAAAGCAGGCGCTCAAAGCTATAAATTTTGATTCTGAAATACTGAGCGTG
>JAABXR010000044.1 GCA_011776225.1 Phycisphaerae bacterium | reverse complement strand
GGTTACTGTAACGCTTGAAAAGGCCCAGCCGGAACTGTCGGCCGATTTGATTAATAACGGTATACATATTTGTGGCGGCGGGTCACTTTTGCGGGGCATGGATACGGTGCTGGCAAACGCGACCGGCCTGGTTGTCTACAGGGTTGAGGACCCGATGAGTTGTGTTGCCCGAGGGACGAGTGTGTACCTGGAAAATCTGGAGCTTTGGAAGGACACGATGGACTACAGTGAGAATGGATGAGAGTGAAAGAAAATTTGATTAGTAACCGGACATCGTTGTATCTAATCAGGGATGGGAGATGAAAGATGATGAGGATGCGGAATCAAGAAAGTGATCGGAGCCCACTTTACACGCAATCGCAAAGTGGTTACCCTCCGAAGCGCGACGAGGTGCGTTTAGGTCCCCTCTCCGGGCGAATGCTGTTTACCTGGCTTATGTTGGCGGGATTAATTCTGTTCTTTGCTCCTCGTAAGCTGACAAACAAGCTCCAGTTTACGTTTGTTCGCATCTTTGGTTTGCCTTTGAGCCTTAGCAGAAGTATTTCATTTTCGTCCCGCAGTGAGCCTTTAGCCACCGAGGTTGTCAGCCGGGGATTATACAACAGGCTTCAAAACCACCTTGCCAATGTCACCGAACAGTTACAGATGGAACATCAGGTTGTGGAAGTGCTCTCAGGATTGCGAAACAGGTTTCCACTGGAAGGCGCCAATTTAGTCTGTGCTGACGTTATTACGACCTCTATCGGGGCCGAACACAGCAAGCTTATTATCAACCGCGGCGAAAACGACGGCCTGGCGAAGGACCAGTTTGTCCTCAGCGACAATAGTATTGTCGGTACGATATCCGATGTCTCGCCTCGTACGGCGCGGGTCAGGTTGTTTACGGACCCGGACTCCAAGATAGCGGTAAAGATAGGAACGGTAAAAACGGAGAGATTAATACACGGCAACGGCAACGATTCGGCCAAAGTGAAGCTGCTTGCCAGGAAGTACAAGATCAGGGCGGGTGACAAAGTAATGGTTCGCCAAAAGCCGGGATTTCTGGATGCCCCGATTATTATAGGTGTGGTGGCAAAATGCAGGACCGACGATGTAAATCCGTCACTGTGGGATGTTACAGTCAAACCTGTCTGTGATATAGAAAAACTACAAAGGGTAAGTGTGATTATAATGAACCCGTCCGGGACCTGATCGAATAAAGGTTTGTGCCTGGATTCTATAGGTGCCGGGTAAATACAAAAAAGGAGGAATGTTATGGTACGTCAAGTTCAGAGTTTTAATAGCAGACGAAAAGTCAAAAACCGAATGCGGATCGGCGTGGTTTCAGGATTGGTGATTATTATTGTGTTCATTGGTTTTAAATACGGTGGCCGTCTTTTCGGCGGAAACGAAGAGCAGCCATCTGCAGCTTCAGCGAGCAACAAGGTAAAAGATAAAACGAAAACTGAGGCAGTTATGGTACCCAGGCACGCGCCGAGGCCGGTAGCGAAGCCGGCGCCGATTCCGGCAGCGAGGCCCGCGCCTGAATCCAATGTATTAAAAGTCAAACCTGAGGCTATGTCCCAGCCTAATCCCAAGGTGGCTGAACTTATTAGTGAAGCTGCCTCGCTGGTTAATTTGAAACCGGCCAAAGTAATAGAAGCGCGAGACAGACTTAACGAGGCGTTGTCACTTCCGATGAATTATGCGCAGCGAACGGCGATAAAGGACAAGCTCTCTGAGCTTTCCAAAGAATGGCTGTTCAATCGGAGCGTTTTTCCCAATGACAAGCTTTGCAGCCGGTATAAAGTTGAGCCTGGTGATTTGCTTTCGTCAATCGCCAGAGAGTATAAAGTGCCCTGGGAGGCTCTGATGGAGGTCAATCGGATAAGTCGTCCCGAGTTGCTCAAGGCCGGAGAGACGATAAAGGTCATGCGCGGGCCGTTCCACGTCAGGGTGTATCGCTCGACCTTCACGATGGATCTGTACCTTCAGAAGACCTTCGTTCGCAGTTTTAGTGTGGGTATCGGCAAACCGGGCAGAGAGACTCCGAAAGGTATGTGGCGAGTTAAGCCGGGCGGCAAAATGATATCTCCCAAGTGGACGGACCCGGACACCCACAAGACTTATACGGCAACAGATCCGGATTATCCTTTGGGTTCGAGATGGATAGCACTGGAAGGTATCAGCGGAGAGGCCAAAGACCGGACAGGCTTTGCCATTCACGGCACGAAGAAGCCGGAGGAAATCGGCACCGCCGGTTCGCGCGGATGTATTCGTTTGTACAACGGCGATGTTTTACTGGTATATAAATTGTTGTCGCCGGGCCTTTCACGAGTGGAAGTAGTGGACTAAGAAATAATATTGAGGGGCCAAAGGCCTGTATAGGAAATTGTGTTTTGAAAAGAGGTCACAGGTCCTAAATTCATTTTATGTTACACAAAAGGGCTGAGAGCATAATGCTTTCGGCCTTTTTTGTTGGATTCAGCCGGTATTTGCGGATTCAGCCAATTTGTGCACAGAAAACAGTTGTTTCGCTTTTCCTAGAAATTCTTGATTGAAGTTCCGATAAATAGTACAATGATAATTATAGAGAGCGGGAATTATTAAGTTGACTCTTTTTTAAGGAGAAAGAACGATGGTCAATTCAAGCGAAACTTTCGGCAAACTAACAATAACCTTACTTCTATTGCTTGTCATTAGCTTTTTCGCCTTACCCGCTGAAGCCAAATACGGCGGGGGTACGGGAGAGCCGAACAATCCATACCTAATTTTCAATGCGGACCATATGAATACAATTGGGATTGATCCGAACGACTGGGACAAGCACTTTCTGCTGTGCGCCGATATCGACCTGAGCGCCTTCACAGGAACAGAATTTAATATCATCGGGACTTCACTTAATGATCCCTTCAGCGGAGTGTTTGATGGCAATGGGCTTACCATTTCAAACTTTACCTACACCTCCACAGGCAAAAGCTGCATAGGCCTTTTTGGCTACGTTTCTCAGGGCCAGATAAAAGATTTAGGATTGATTGATCCTAATCTTGATTCAGCATCGGGGGAGTATTTTGGTTCGTTGGTTGGGCAGATAAGATTTGGAATTATCACCGGCTGCTACGTTGAGGGCGGCAGCGTTTCGGGAGATGACACAGTCGGCGGACTGTGTGGAAGGAGTTGGATTAGCACAATCAACAACTGCTATTCGACCGCCATCGTTTCGGGAGATTGGTTGGTTGGCGGAATCATGGGTAGTATTTCTTATGGATCAATGACCAACTGCTATTCAAGTGGCGACGTTTCGGGAGGTAACTTTGTCGGCGGACTGGCGGGAGGAAATTTCGGCAAAACCTCAGATTGCTATGCAACCGGCAGCGTTTCTGGAGATGACACAGTCGGCGGACTGGTGGGAGGCAATGGCAATTTGATCTTTGAGGGTACAATCACCAACTGCTATTCGGCGGCGCCTGTTATTGGAACAACCAACGTCGGCGGACTGGTGGGACACAATTTGGTTACGGTTTCCACTTCTTTCTGGGATACTCAGACCAGTGGGCAAACAACCAGTGACGGTGGAACGGGTAAGACAACGGCTGAGATGCAGGCCGAGAGTACATTTACTGATGCCAGCTGGGATTTTGTGGGTGAAACTGTTAACGGGCCGAATGATATCTGGGATATCTGTGAGGGGACGAATTATCCCAAGTTTGTATGGCAGATACCAACAGGTGATTTTGTATGTCCGGATGGTGTGAATTCCTTCGATTATTCGTTTTTCGCAGAGCAGTGGGCCGAGGAAAACTGCGCTGCATCGAATGACTGCGACGGCAGAGACCTTGACCTGCTCGGCTCTGTAGATATCAGGGACCTTCGTATCTTTGCTGATAACTGGCTGGCAGGCTTGTAAGAATTGATTGCTTGTTATTTTTACATGATTCCTTCGGCTGTACTGAAGGATGGCAGATTTCATATGGCTGTGAGTGTTGTGCTTACAGCCTTTTTTGTTGTTTTCAGGCGGTAATTGCAGATTCAGGGGGTTTTTGCGTAAAAAACGCTGGTTCTGATTTTTCACGAAAATTCTTGACCGTAGTTTAGATAAATAATATAATAATCTTTTACACGAGCGGAAGCATCTTGATGTGATTGTTTTTCGGAAGAGTGGCAAATGCGGAATTCAAGTAAGACTTTTGGGACCGTCACGAGGAAAACACAGTAGATTGCCTGCCCTGTGCTTTTTCAGATTTTAGGTTCAGGCATACTACTAAAACTTAATGGAAGAAGGGAGAATCATGAAACTCATCAATTGTTATAAAACATCCGGAGGATTAACATTTCTGGCTTTGGTGGTCGTTCTTGCCGGGCAGCTTGCCGAAGCCGAGTACGTTGTTTACGAGTCAGCGACGATGGGCCCGCCCGGTCAAGTCGAGGGCTATCTTTTGAGCACCGACCAATATATGGGTACACGTTTTTATGTAGATCGACAGTATGAGGTGACTCAAATAGGAGGCCATCTTGCCCAGGCCAACGTAGGGGGGAATTTTTTCGGAGCAATTGTGGCACTGACCGGTCCCAGCGCCGTTCCCCTTGGTTACCCTTTTAACGCCAGTGAGGTTGTCGCCTCGACTGTTTTTGATCCTGGTATTTTCAGCAATGACTTCAGGGCACCGCTCTCGGTGATATTGACCCCCGGCTATTACGCATTAGTTTTTGGTACGAATGAGTTAGGTTCTTCAAATGGCTATGGGATAATGCCCTTTGGCGGGCAAACATCTTTTCCTACGGCTTCCTATTTCGTGTTCTGGCCCACGACAGGTTGGATTGACACCGCAGATGAAGGTGCTCGATTTGTGATGGAAGGATTTATAAGCGACGAATTGCTTTATTGCGAGGCTTCGGGCAGCAACTATATTGAGTATCAGTACATAATGGGTGTTGAAGTCGGCAGTATCGCAAACATACCAACCGGTAATGAACATTACGGGGATTACAGGCTGTTATCTACCATGATGGAGCCCGGACAAAGTTACCCGTTGACGATTACGCGCGGCAATCCTTATCACGACTATTATGATAGATGCGGCGCATGGATTGACTGGAACCAGGATGGAGATTTTACCGACCTGAGTGAGCAAATACCAATGAGTCTTGGTGTTGATCCATGCACTTTCACGGGTACAATCACGCCGCCGGTCGGCGCGGCCATGGGTGGTACGCGAATGCGTGTTCGCATAATGTGGATGGAGGACCCAATTTCTTGTGGCCATTCGCCATATGGTGAAGTCGAGGATTATACAATTATCATTCCCGGATTGTATGAGGGGGGCAGCGGCACGGCCGAAGATCCATATCTGATTCGGACGGCCGAGCAGATGAATACCATTGGGGACAATTCCTATGATTGGAACAAGCACTTCAAGTTGGTTGCTGATGTGAACCTGGGCGATTACACCGGAACAGAGTATAATGTCATCGGTTATCACATAAATCCCTCCAATAAGGTGCCTTTTTCCGGAACTTTCGACGGCAACGACCACACAATCTCGAACCTTTCCTACAGTACAGAAGATATAGACTACGTTGGACTTTTTGGCTACGTTGATGGAGAAGATGCCGTAATCAAAAACCTGGGTTTAATTGGACCGGATATCTATGTACCAACGAGGCAGTGTATTGGTGGGCTCGTTGGCGGGCTTAGAAGCGGGACAATATCCGGCTGCTACGTGCAGGGCGGTAATGTTACAGGGGATTACCTTGTTGGCGGGCTCTCGGGGGTGTGTGGGCCTGACTTTATAAGCGATCCGGGTGGGCGGATACTGAGTTGTTATACAACCTGCGATGTTGACGGGGGTGATTCCGTTGGAGGTTTGGTTGGACTGAATTCTGAGGGTGTAAATAGTACGATAGAAAACTGTTACGCAATGGGTGCGGTTTCCGGGTGGTATGATGTCGGAGGATTAGTAGGAACCAATAATGCTCCCATATCGAAATGCTATTCCGTGGGTGGCGTATCAGGAACAATTAAGGGGGGGTTGGTGGGCTTCAACGGTTCCGGTACCGTCAGCAATTCTTTTTGGGATGTCAACACCAGCGGACTGGGCTATAGCGATGGGGGAGTCGGAAAGACGACGGAGCAAATGCAGACCAAGAGCACATTTACGGACGCTGGCTGGGATTTCACAACACCAGTATGGAAAATCTGTGGTGATACGAGTTATCCGAAACTTGCCTGGCAGACCTCTCTATTGGGAGATTTTCTGTGTCCCGAGGGTGTTGATTTCTTCGACTTTTCGTTTTTCGCGGGGCACTGGGCCGAGGAAAACTGTGCTGTGTCGAATGATTGCTACGGCACAGACTTCGACCTGCTCGGTTCTGTAGATATTAAGGACCTTAGAATCTTTGCTGATAACTGGCTGGCAGGTTTGTGAGAATTGATTATTGATTGATGAATATTTTTGCCTGATTCCTTCGGCTTTGCTGAAGGATGACAGATTCAGCAGTGCTGTGAGCGTTGTGTTTGCGGCCTTGTATTCTTACTATATCCAGACACCCAAAAAACCTTCCACAATCGCCCTATAAAACATAATTTTTTTCACCAAAAGCAGGAAAATTGAGCCTTATAAGGCCGTTGGGGGATAATTGGTTTGTATTCGGAAGGCAAATTCGGTATAATACTTTCAACACTCCAGGGATGGAGGTAATCAGCCACAGGATGGAGGTTGGGCAGTACTAACTTAGAAACAGTGACATTGGGGAGTTTGTGCATCGATGAAGGGGAGAAAAACAGGTTATTGGGGTGTTTTTTTCGGCCAGAAAGTGATTGTTACCGCAGTTTTGCTTGCGATAATTATCCCTGTAGTTAGCCGGGTTTTCGGTGCTGTTTTAGCACAGGCAGGCGGCCGGCTAATATTACTCAGCACTACCACTACAGAAGTTGACACGGTCAGTCCAATTGCTGTAAAAGAGTCTGTAATGAAGACCGCACCCCAGGAAACCAGCCAATGGCAAACAGTCAGGATGCGTGTAACCGCCTATTGCGCGTGTAGAAGATGCTGCGGCAAGTTCGCGGATGGTATAACGGCCTCCGGTCACAAAATCCGGCAGGGCGATACCTTCGCTGCCGCTGACAAAAAATATTCATTTGGCACTGAAATGGTTGTGGCCGGCTACAACAACGGCAAGCCGATAGAGGTCCTCGACAGGGGCGGTGCTATCCGTGGAAATAAGCTCGACGTTTTCTTCAACTCACACAGAAAAGCCCGGAAGTGGGGCGTTAAATATATCGACGTCAAGGTACGCCGGAATTCCTAAATGCTGTAATGTGCATCCCGGTATGCCGGAGCAGAGCCGGAGGAGAGTTTGCCTTTCTGAGTTTATTTTTCTCTTTCTGAGGCTTCCCGAAGGTCGTTGAGAAATCCTGGAGGAACTTCAAATCTTAGGCTCTGTGCTTTATGTACGTCCTCCCAGGCCTTGTCATATTCTTGCTTACTGTAGTAGATCCTCCCCCGCTCGCTATAGGCAGCTCCGTAATTCGGAACGAGCCTGATCGCTTCCGTTAAATCGGCGAGGGCCTGGTCGTAGTCATTCTTCCAGTAATAAGCAACGCCCCGTTCTATGTAAGCCACAGCGTACGTTGGATCGAGCCGGATTGATTCAGTGCAGTCGGCGATGGTTAGGTCATATTCGGCCTTGCTGAAGTGGGCAAATCCGCGAATGTAGTATGCCTGTGGATTATTCGGTTCGAGCCTGATGACCTCGTTGTAGTCGGCGACGGCGTCGTCGTACATCTGTTTTACAACGTAGGCATCGCCTCGGTTGAAATATGCGGCGGTAAAGTCTTGTTTAAGTTGAAGCGCTTTGGTATAGTCGGCGATTGCGTGGTTGAAATCGTTATTCAGGAAGTAAGAAAATCCCCGATCGTTGTAGATTCCAGCTGACTGTTCTTTAGGCAATTCTTCGAGTGTCGGTTTGACGATGCGAATAGCTTCCGTATAGTCTTTTATCGCGGCATTGTAATTACCGATGTTATGATAGGCGTTGGCGCGGAGAGCGTAAGCAGGCGCGAGATTCGGTTCCTGCCGGATAGCCTTTGTAAAATAAGTTATTGCAAGGTCGTAGCTTCCGTTATCAAGAGCTTCGATGCCTTCATTGCAGTTGTCCATACCGGATGGTTCCCTGAATGTCCCCCATATTATGCTCGCTAATATGAGGATGCCTATCGCCAGAAAGGTCCAGCAAAATGGGCCAAGTACAGACTTTCTCTTTTGTGATTTATGTGCGAGATGAACTTCGTACCAGCACCTGTTACAAAGCGATGCGTTGGCCCCATCAAGGAAAGCGTCGGTGGCAGGTTCTTGCTTGCACATATCACATACCCAGGTATCCGTTGCACCGTATTCGTAAAGATCACGTGTGACAATCTCAGGAATATCCAGGAACTTTTCAACCTCGATCCGTTCCATCCGATATTTGTCTATTTTTATCATACAGCCGCGGTGACTTATCGTTGGATTGAACGGCTTATTGATGCCAGTTTCCCGTAGTGCATCGATCCATGCATTGGGAAGACCGGCTTCGACCCAGTGACTAAATCCCGCAAAGTCTTCAAGTATCTGATCGTCTATGTCTGCGGTTGGACAGAAGAACGTAAGAGTAATCTCGTCGGTTGACTCGCAGACCTTGACGCCGATACCCTGATAAATTCCTGCAAATCCCTTATGCTTCTGAAGGTATCTCAATTCGTAACGCTCAGCCAGTCGCTGCATATAGTCCTTAAGTTCGCGACGAACCATCCGATGCGCTCCTCATCTAACACAAAAAATCCAGCCGTGATGCAACCTTAAATGTTTAGCAGGTTTGATTCTAAGCGGATGTTTAATTTCTTTACTCATCGGATTCTCCCGTTTGCGATGAGCAGAATTCAATTAAGTATCGTTAGCTGCATACTGTCAGCTTATGGTTTATTCATCTACTTAATATCTAAAATCCACAGTTATCAGGATCTTGCTGTAATGATCAGCGTCAGGCCAACCAAATAAAATACAAACATCAAGGCGAGCAGCTTATTCGTGCCTGCCGGCGCCGTTTTAAACTCCTTCCAGATGAATACACCCCAGAAGGCGGCTATCATCGTTGCTCCCTGACCGAGGCCGTAAGAAATTGCCGGAGTAGCGCGATCTGATGCGATAATGTTAAAGGACATGCCAATACACCAGATGACACCTCCGAGGATACCAATCAAGTGTAATTTTGGATTTCCCTTTTTGAAGTAATCACTAAAGGGGACGGGTTCACCAACGAAGGGTTTGGCCATCACGATGCTGTTCCAAAGGAAACTTGAAGCAAGCAGGCCTAAAGAGAAGACAACCACCGCGGCATAGGGGCCTAATTTGCCCGCCTCAGGAGTTGCGAAGTCGGCGACTATTCCTTTTTGAACCAGATAGTAGAAAAGCCCCATCAATATTCCTGCTACAATGGATATGATGATTCCTTTTCCTATCGTCTTTTGTCCTTCAGTAGGTAGTTTTTTATAAGCCAATGCGTCGATAATTATCGCAATCATAATGGCCAGAACACCTGCGAACAAAAGCACGGGATTACCTTTTGGATCTAAGATATAGTTGATGATGACGCCTTCGACGAGCGCTATTCCTATTCCGATAGGAAAAGCAACTGCCAAACCTGCAATATCAATGGCCGCGACAAGAAGAATGTTAGCAAGGTTGAATACGATACCCCCTGCAAAAGCAAACAGAAAGGCAGTTGCCGTGACCTGACTGATATCAGCGATAAAGGAGCGTTCGGAACCACCCATACTTCCCATCGTGAATGCCATAATCAACGAAAGCAGAAGCACGCCGATAGAATAATCCCAGTAAAAGAGCTGGAACTTCCATTCCTTGGTGGCCAGTTTTTGCGTGTTGGCCCACGAGCCCCAGCAAAGCATTGTAATAAAACACATTACGACCGCTAAAGGATACGATTCGATGATAACCATTTCAGAAACCTCCTTTTTTCAAAAGTGCTTTATGAAATTGTTTATTGTTCCATCTCGTGAATAAATTTGTCAATTTCCTCGATTGTCGGCATAGAAGGCTGCGCCCCCATCCTTGTCACGGAGAAGGCTGCGACATTATTGGCGAACAGAGCGGCCTGTGAAAGCGTTTGACCTTTAGCCAGGCCGACGGCGAGGCTGCCGGTAAACGCGTCCCCGGCTGCTGTGCTGTCGGCCGCTGTCACTTTCCTTGCAGCGATGAATTCCTTTCCCTCTTTGCCGACCGAAAGATATCCGGTTGCTCCCATAGTCAATATGACGTTTTTGACTCCACATTCGAGCAGCTTCTGAGCGGCTGCGCTTGCGCTATTCCGGTCTTTGACTTCTATGCCCGTAAGAATTTTAGCTTCCGTTTCATTTGGAGTCAGCACGTCCACCATATTTAGAAGTTCCTGGCTGAGCTTTTGGGCCGGGGCCGGATCCAGAATAAAGGGCACGTTGGACTTGTTTGCTAATCCGGCAGCAAATTCGATTGTCTCTATCGGCACCTCCAGTTGTGCGACCAACGCGCCCGATAAAGCAATATCGGATTCTGCTTCCTTGACATCTTCCTGTTTCAGCTTGAGATTGGCCCCAGGGGCCACCACAATAACGTTATTGCCATCATCATCGACCATTATTAAGGCTACTCCGGAAGGGGCATCTTTGGTTTGAAGAACGTACTTTGTATTTACGCCTTCTTTCTCGAAGTTATTAAGCGATTGTGAGCCGAAAATATCGTCACCTAATTTGGCAATAAAGAATACCCGGGCGCCTAATTTGGCGGCTGCCACGGCCTGGTTAGCGCCTTTGCCGCCGGGAACCATTATGAAATCTCCACCAAGAATAGTCTCGCCCGTCACGGGTATCCTGTTCGATTTTACGACCAGGTCCATATTACTGCTGCCGACTACGGCGATTGTCGGTACTTCCTGTTCCATTTTATTTCCTCGCTCTAAGGTAACCTGTTCGCAGACTCAATTCGATGCGGTCATTTTATTTTATCAGCCTGTCGACTAAAAAGTCTTCGAATGCGCCTAAGTCTTTCCATTCGGTGGCACAGTTTATTACTTTTGCGTTTTTATCGATTCTCGTGTACCCATCGTCGGTGACGGTAATGCCCAGCTTTTCCATCTTGACCAGTTTTTCCGTCATACCCAGGTAAATGCCCACAGTATCAAAAAGAGTCGTGCTTCTGGAATTGATCTGTCGATTAACTCTTTTATTTAATTCTTCTTTGCTCAAATCCTTTTTGCTGTTGAGTATGCCCTGTTTGTACCATGCGCGATAGTTGGCTATTAATGCTTTGGGTAGCTTTGTATTTGCCTTGAGTACTTTCTGATACTTATCCCCTCTTAGATGGATTATTCCGCACGTGTCCAGAGGCGTAATAGTGACATCCCACGGTGCGGCAAAAACCTTTTGTACCGCCTTTGGATATGCCCTGACGTTGTATTCGGCGCTGACTTTTGAACTGCCTCCATATCCCTTGTAGATGCTGCCGTGCATTCCGACAAATCTTGCCTTGTTTGCTATCTTGGGCTCGCGCTCCAGTGCTGCCGCGATGTTGGGTAGCGGACCGACGGCAACCACGGTAATAGGCTTCGGAGACTTCATTATAGTATCAACTATGGCTTTTACGCCGTCTCGGTAGATAGTACCGGGGTATGATGACAATTTATAATCCCCCACCCATTCGCGTTGTCTGTGATTTCTCTTGTTGTGTTGTACGCCTATGCCGACGGGTATGTCGGTCCTGCCGGCGGTTTGCAGAATCTTCGCGACAATTTTTGCTTTTTCTGGAGTATTATTTACAGCGGTTGTGACCAGCTTGATGTCAAATTCGGGAGATTGAAGGAGTAAAATAAGTGCCCACGTATCATCAATATCATCACCGATATCAGTATCGAAGATAACAGGTATCTTTTTGGCCGGTTCTGCGGCCAATGTGATACTCGAAGTTGTGACAATAAACGTTACTACGAAGATTGCCAGGATCCCCAAACCTGTATTCCATCGGAAGTGTGCATATGGGCTGCCAGCCCCTGATTGTGCACTTTTTGAAAGACTGTTCTTGCTCATAGTTTATCCTCCTTTTTTAAAGGTTTCTGTTACATACTTGTTCGCTAATATAGTGATATTTTGGTGTTTGTCGAAGCAATTTTTTAAAATCGTGGCCGGTTTATATCTTCCGGCTTAAGAGATGGAAAAGAAGATTCGGGGGGCTTGATTGAGTTTGCTCATAAAAAAGCCGTCCTATCTGGAGGATTGTCAAAATAGGACGGCGGTTGAGATTTTATAGGAGGCAGCCTTGCCGGCTTTTAATGTTATTTTTCCTGGGTCTGCGTTTCGCCTTTTTCGCGTTGAATCGCCTCATATACTTCCATTCTGTGGACCGGTATCTCCTTCGGTGCCGTAATACCAAGACGTACCTTATCACCTCGAACGTCAACAATAGTAATCTCGACGTTGTCGCCAATCATTATCGATTCATCTTTTTGTCTACTTAAAACCAACATTTCAAACTCCTTTTGTCGGCTGGCCTTATTTTATTTTACGCTGAGGTCCAGTCACCTGTTCGCTCGGCCTTATATGTCGTTATTCTANNTATATTTTCGGCTAATTTGGAGGCCTAAAATAATCATTTTTGGATTTGTTTGGGTAACGGAGGTCAATTATTAGCCTCTTGGCGTATAAGTACTTGTAATATAAGGATTTAGATAAAGGAGACGACAAGAAAAAAAAGATGTATTAAATTTGGCCAAAAATCCCGAATTGGCTTTATCCGTGTTTTCTCCAATAATTATAGCGGATTGCCATCCAGTAGCCGGCAATCGAGCCCAGAGTTCCGATAGCGACCATCTGCACGGGCAATATGGAGAGGGTGGAGTGAGAAAAAAAGACCGTGGGCCAATTGGAGCTAAGATGTTGTAATATATCCTGTCTGCCGTAACTGATTATAGCAAAGGCAGTTACAAAAGCGCTGGCGATTGTCGGCCAGATATAGCTGACATTGAGAAATTTCTTGGCTATGAAAGCGACCAGGCCAAATGAAATGAATACGCCATAAACAATCTGTTCGACAGGCGGTTGAGCGACAACGGAACCTATTTTCCCGTCGGGCAGGCGAATACCCTGAGCAAAAGCGTTAATAAAAATTTGGGCTATTACGACTGAGGCAACCAGGGCGATGATTTCATTGATGTTGATTATTGCTCTTGATTTTGGTTTTTCCTCGGTTTTTTCTGGTTCAGGCGCGGTCTTGATTTTTTGTGCCAACAGGACGCCTGCAAACCCGGCGGCTACGATTGCCAGCCAGTAGAGCGGTTCCCATCTTAGTGCGGCGAACAGTTCCGACTGGTTGGCTACAGCTGTGCGCCTTATGAGATTAACCATACTGCCTGAGCGTATGCCCCAGATAGTCAAGCCAGCCGGTACCGCCAGGATGCCGATTTCCCGCCCATGAGGCCAGGAGACAAAATAGGCAATAAAGCCCGTAAAAAATGCCAATAACGCAAGTGAAGGCGCGCTAAAAGCTGTTAAGTTTCCACCAAGCAAAGACACTGTTCCAAAAGGTTCAGGCGGTGCAGCAAAAGGCCAGAACAAAAGACCGATCAATACAACTCCGGTGGCGACCGAAGCAGCTATTCTTAATTTCATTGGCCAGGATAGTTCCACAAGTAAGTTTCCTTAAACAGCAAATGCGATAGACTACCATCAAAGCAGTGCAAGGTCAATGAGAGTGTTACAAATTTTATCATATCAACGGTCTCCACAAGCCGGACAGGGTGTGGATTGTCCGGATATCGGCATTTTTTGATCGTGAAATTGGCTTTGTTTTTATTAGTTCGTTGTTCATAGTTGGTTGACGGTAAATTGGGTAAACTCGGTTGTTTGGGGTTAAAAAAATCGGGATTGAATTTGGCTTTGTTTGGCTTTGTTTGGCTTTGTTTTGTCCTAATTGACC